>CAZASR010000004.1:0-67450 GCA_964487765.1 uncultured Devosia sp.
TCTTGCGCCCGCCTGATGGTGCGCCGGGCGCCCGGTTTCTGCCCCGGGCATGACGACGATCGATTTGAGTGCAAGGTCACAGGGCTGGCGCAAGCGGCTCCCCCCACCCCGGCCCTCCCCCGCTGGCGGGGGAGGGAGCACTGGGGCTGGCGCAAGCGGCTCCCCCCACCCCGGCCCTCCTCCGCAGGCGGGGGAGGGAGCACTCGGCGCAGACGCCGCCAAAATTCTGCAGAACTTGCCCAAGCTCCCCACATCTCGTGGCGTCTCATGTCCAAAGATGCCAATTCAAAGGTCTCTTGAGGTGGATGGGTCTCTGGTTTTGACGCCGCAATCTGAAATCACTGTGCGACCGGCGGCGGGCGCACGGAACAACGCGCTGGTGGACCGCGCCAAGGCGGGTGACCGGCTGGCGTTCAGCCAGCTCATCGAAGCGAATTACGACTTCATCTTTCGAACCGCCTGCAAATGGACGGGCAAGAAGTCGGACGCCGAGGACATTGCGCAGGAGGTGTGCATCAAGCTCGCCACCGCAATCCAGAGCTTCGATGGCAGATCCGCGTTCACGAGCTGGCTCTACCGCGTGACCATCAACATGGTGCGCGACATGCAGCGCTCGACGACGCGCAAGGCCAAGACCATCGACGCCTTCAGCCTGGTGCATCCGGAAGACGATCCGGGCGGGCAGGAGGAGGCGACCACCGCCCGCCAGATCTGGGAGAAGGTCAATGCGCTGCCCGACAAGCAGCGCGAAGCGATCATGCTCGTCTATGCCGAGGACATGAACCATGCCGAGGCCGCCCAGATCATGGGATGCAAGGAGGCGACCGTCTCCTGGCACATACACGAAGCCAAGAAGACCCTGAGGGGCCTTCTATGAACGAGGACGACAAAATGACTGACGAAGCTCTGACTTCACTGAAGTCGCTGCGCACGGCGCAGCCTTCGCCCGAAGCGAAGAAGCTTGCGCTCAATGCCGCGATGGTGGCGTTCGACGCCGCCCAGGCAGGCCGTAAGAAGGACGCCGCGCCGGCGCGTGGCTGGCTGCGCCGCTGGACGCTTGGCGCCGGTCTGGGCGTGCCCGCCGCAACGGCGCTCGCCGCGCTCGTCCTGCTGCCGGTCGGCTCGCAGATGATTGCAACCAACGATCCGACCGACGGAACGCCGCCGGGCGGCGACGACGTGACGATCACGACGCTCGAGTCGCCGGCGGACCCCAACGGCGAAACGCTCGCCAGCAACGCCATGACGCAGCCGAAACTGGCGGAGCCGGCCAAGCCAGCGCCGGTGGAGCAGGAGGCCAGGATGGCGGTCGAGGCGCCGGCGAGAGAAGCCGATGCGATGGCCGCGACCCCGGCTCCGGCGCCGGAGATCGGCCGCATGACGATGCGCCAGGCGGCGCCGTCGGCCACGATGGACATGTCGGGCGGCAGCATCGCCCAGCCCAGCTACGTGCAGGGCGACACGTTCAAGTCGTTCGAGGAGAACCGCGTGAAGATCACCGCGGAAGAGCCGGTCTCGACCTTCTCGATCGACGTCGACACGGCGTCCTACAGCTATGTGCGCGGCGTGCTGGAAGACGGCTATCTGCCCGACCCGGACGCGGTGCGCATCGAGGAGCTGATCAACTATTTCCCCTACGACTATCCGGCGGCGACGTCGCTGGAGACGCCGTTCAGCTCGACGATGACGGTGATCCCGACCCCGTGGAACCCCAAGACCGAGCTGTTGCAGATCGGCATCAAGGGCTATGTGCCGCCGGCCGATGAGCGCCAGCCGCAGAATCTGACGTTCCTGATCGATACGTCGGGCTCGATGGACGCGCCCAACAAGCTGCCGCTGCTCAAGCGCTCCTTCGGGCTGCTCGTCGACCAGCTCGAGGACGACGACACCGTGTCGATCGTGGTCTATGCCGGCTCGGCCGGGGTGGTGCTGGAGCCGACCAAAGCGAGCGAGCGCACCAAGATTCTGCAGGCGCTCGATGCTCTCTATGCGGGCGGCTCGACCGCCGGGGCCGAGGGCATCGCGCTCGCCTACCAGCTGGCCGAGGAGAACAAGCTCGAAAACGGCAACAATCGCGTGATCCTCGCGACGGATGGCGACTTCAATGTGGGCATGGACGATCCCGAGGATCTCAAGGCCTATATCAGGACGCAGCGCGACAAGGGCATCTTCCTCAGTGTCATCGGCTTCGGCCGCGGCAACCTCGATGACGCGCTGATGCAGAGCCTGGCCCAGAACGGCAACGGCAATGCCAGCTACATCGACAGTTTCCGCGAAGCGCAGAAGGTGCTGGTGGAAGAGAGCGGCGCCAACCTGGTGACGATCGCCAAGGACGTGAAGATCCAGGTGGAGTTCAACCCGGCGCTGGTGAGCGAATACCGGCTGATCGGCTACGAAACCCGCGCGCTCAATCGCGAGGACTTCAACAACGACACGGTCGATGCCGGAGAGATCGGCGCGGGCCACACTGTAACGGCACTCTACGAGATCACGCCGGCCGGATCGGGCGGCGAGCTCAACGACCCGCTGCGCTACGGCTCGGCGCCGCAGGCGAACGAGACTGCCGCCGATGACGAGCTCGGCTTCCTCAAGCTGCGCTACAAGGCGCCGCTGGGAGAAACGAGCAAACTGATCGAGACGCCGATCGGGCGCGACCTGGCGGTCGACGACATCAGCAAGGCAGGCGACGATACGCGCTTTGCCGCCGCGGTGGCCGCCTTCGGGCAGAAGCTCAAGGGCTCGGCCTATGGCGCGGCGATCACCTGGCAGGAGATCACGGACCTCGCCAATGACGCCAGGGGCGCGGATGTCCACGGCTATCGCGCCGAGTTCGTACAGCTGGTCGGGCTGGCGGCGCTGCTCAACCCCGACCGTTCGGGCGGCGGCAGGAGCAAGCTTGACGATCCGACCCTGCCGCAGAACCGGACGCTGGGCGCCCCGCCGCCGGCGGGGACCTGAGAACCCGACGCAGCCCACCTCCCGCTGCGTCCGACTGGAGCCGGGCTTTCGAGCCCGGCTTCCTTGTCTCTATTGGCAACGGCTGTCTGAGAACATATAGCGAACAGATGCGACGGGTACGGCTGGCATCGCTCAAGATTTCGCCGAATGGCGGTTGGCGGCGCGGGCGCTGCTGCTGGTCGGCACGCGTCCCGACGATGTCGTTTGGGACGATCCGGCGGTGAGCGTCGATCTGTTCGCCGAGCCCGAGGATCGGCCGGCCGACCTTGCGCGGCGGGCGGTGGGCATCGTGCCACCGCGCTTCCTGGAGCTCGCCGAAGCCGCGATCTGCCATCGCGACGCGATACGGTTCGGGCTGCTCTATCGCGTGCTGTTCCGGCTGCAGAAGGACCGCAGCTTGATCGAGGCGCGATCGGACCCCGACATCAGCAAGCTCTACCGGCTGGCCGCCGAGGTGCGGCGCGACAGCCACAGGATGAGAGGGCTGATCGGGCTCGGCGAGGCCGAGGGGCGGTTCGCCGCCTGGCACGAACCCGACCACTACACGCTCGAGCGGACCGCGCCCTATTTCGTGCAGCGGGCCCCGGCCATGCCGTGGGCCATTCTCACGCCGTATCGCTCGGCGGCATGGGACGGCCGGCGGCTCGTCTTCGGCGCGGGGACGCGCAGGGGAGAGGCGCCGCTCTCGAACGCGGGGGAAGCGGCGTGGCGGCGCTTCTTCACCTCGATCTTCGGGGCGGCGGGGGCCGAGCCGCGCAACCTTCCCGGCCCGAGCTTCATTGCCTCCATGGTCCAGGGCGCGAGGCACGCGGAGGAGGACGTGGCTGCACGAAGCGAGAGCGCATTGCCCATCCGGCACCCACGCGAGGCGCGGCAGCGCGACGCGGAGGCGGCGGCGGAGATCACCTCGCTTGCGGCTGCCCGCGCGGCAGTGCAGGGCTGCCGGCGCTGTCCGCTGTTCGAACAGGCGACGCAGGCCGTGTTCGGCGAAGGGCCGAAAACGGCGGAGGTGATGTTCGTGGGCGAGCAGCCGGGCGACCAGGAGGATTTGCAGGGCAAGCCCTTCGTCGGGCCGGCAGGTCAGATGTTCGACACGGCGCTCGAGACGGTCGGGATCGACCGGCGGCGCGTCTACGTCACCAATGCGGTCAAGCATTTCAAATTCGAGCCGCGCGGCAAGAAGCGCATCCACGCCAAGCCGAATGCCGGCGAGATCGCCGCGTGCCGCTTCTGGCTGAACCTCGAACGCGAGTTCGTCCGGCCCAAGTTGATCGTGGCGCTGGGGGCGACGGCGGTGCACAGCCTGATGGGCAAATCGGTGGCGGTGTGGTCGCTGCGGGGCCGCAAGATCGAACTGCCGGATGGCGGCTTTCTTCTGGTGACAGTGCATCCGTCCTATCTGCTGCGCATGCCCGATCGCGACAAGGCGCACGAAGAGCGCGCGCGCTTCGAAGCGGATCTGCGGGCGGTGAAGGCGTTCATCGACCGCCGCGGCGAGGAGACGCGCCACGGCGGCCCGCTGGCGGCATGAGGTGTTCGCCTGGTTGGGCCGAGACGGCGCGGATGAGGGTTCGCCAAAAGTTTGAGGATCGCCCGGCCGAGGCGGGCCGGGCCCGAGGCTGGCACATTGCTGCAACCGAGTGCGCCGCCCGTCGCGGGCTCTGCGGGCTCTCAGGATAGCACAAAGCGGGGGTGCCGGTGGACCGGCTTTTCTGAACTGGTAGGCTAGGCGCTGAACGGCCTCGCGTCGCAATATCGTTGCCGCTGGACCGGCCTTTCTGAACTGCTAGGCTGTCGGGATGGTCCGGCGTGGCGCAGTCGGAGTTGCCGCTGGACCGGCTTTTCTGAACTGCTAGGCTTTCGGGCATTTGCGAGAGCATCTGCCACGAGTTGCCGCTGGACCGGCTTTTCTGAACTGCTAGGCTCCCGACTGACAGGGCCCGTTCCTCCCCCCGGTTGCCGCTGGACCGGCTTTTCTGAACTGCTAGGCTAGCCCGCCAGCCACACCACTCGACCCAGCAGTTGCCGCTGGACCGGCTTTTCTGAACTGCTAGGCTACACAAGCGAAACGACCGACGACGAATTGCGTTGCCGCTGGACCGGCTTTTCTGAACTGCTAGGCTCGCAACCTGGGATTCGCTGCTGCACGGCGAGTTGCCGCTGGACCGGCTTTTCTGAACTGCTAGGCTGATCGACAAATTCGAGGCCCGTCTTATGGAGTTGCCGCTGGACCGGCTTTTCTGAACTGCTAGGCTTGAACTTCATCTCGTCCATATGCGCGAATAGTTGCCGCTGGACCGGCTTTTCTGAACTGCTAGGCTGCACTGGCTCGAGCCTCGTCCATTCTGGGGTTGCCGCTGGACCGGCTTTTCTGAACTGCTAGGCTACAGACCGCAGGTCATTTCTTCGCGTCTCCGTTGCCGCTGGACCGGCTTTTCTGAACTGCTAGGCTTCTTTACTTTATTGGCGGAGGGATAATCCTGTTGCCGCTGGACCGGCTTTTCTGAACTGCTAGGCTGCGTCGGCCGCCATGCTGGCGGGGGGCGTCGTTGCCGCTGGACCGGCTTTTCTGAACTGCTAGGCTCACAAGGTTCCAGAGGCCGGCCTTGCTGCCGTTGCCGCTGGACCGGCTTTTCTGAACTGCTAGGCTGCTTCCTCGACGGCGCTCGTCAGCGCGTAGGTTGCCGCTGGACCGGCTTTTCTGAACTGCTAGGCTAGCCGACAGAGCGCTGGTCGGGACAACGGCGTTGCCGCTGGACCGGCTTTTCTGAACTGCTAGGCTCCCCGACCAGCTCGACAACCCGACATTCGGGTTGCCGCTGGACCGGCTTTTCTGAACTGCTAGGCTCAGCACCGTCAGCAACGTAAACGGTATTGGGTTGCCGCTGGACCGGCTTTTCTGAACTGCTAGGCTGGTTCTCATCGGAGCTGATCGACCGCATCAGTTGCCGCTGGACCGGCTTTTCTGAACTGCTAGGCTACTCAGTCGCAGCTTCGACACTCATGGGAAGTTGCCGCTGGACCGGCTTTTCTGAACTGCTAGGCTCCGTGCTCACGCTGGGCGTTGGGTATTTTCGTTGCCGCTGGACCGGCTTTTCTGAACTGCTAGGCTCGCAGCCGGCATCCATCGAAGCCCGTCTAAGTTGCCGCTGGACCGGCTTTTCTGAACTGCTAGGCTGCCGATACCGCGGAGCTGGTGCGGTCGGAGTTGCCGCTGGACCGGCTTTTCTGAACTGCTAGGCTATGTGACGACGCGGGTCGCATAGACCTGGCGTTGCCGCTGGACCGGCTTTTCTGAACTGCTAGGCTTCATTTGCCGACTCACCGGCGTTCGCCGCGAGTTGCCGCTGGACCGGCTTTTCTGAACTGCTAGGCTGGTGCGAGCGTGAGGGCGTGGCGCCTAGCTGTTGCCGCTGGACCGGCTTTTCTGAACTGCTAGGCTAGCGAGGAGCTTGCACCGTGCCCGTTTTGCGTTGCCGCTGGACCGGCTTTTCTGAACTGCTAGGCTCGACGCCTTTGTCGGTGACCATGACGCTATGTTGCCGCTGGACCGGCTTTTCTGAACTGCTAGGCTTCGGCGGTGTAGAGCCCGGACAGCTCCTGAGTTGCCGCTGGACCGGCTTTTCTGAACTGCTAGGCTCCCGGCCTCCTCGAACAGCTTCCCCGTCTGGTTGCCGCTGGACCGGCTTTTCTGAACTGCTAGGCTCACGCTGGAGTGAGCAATAGAGCACCACAGGTTGCCGCTGGACCGGCTTTTCTGAACTGCTAGGCTCAGCAGGATATCGCCCGTCACTCCGGTTCCGTTGCCGCTGGACCGGCTTTTCTGAACTGCTAGGCTGGCCCGGAAGCTCTCGTTCTCGCGAAGGATGTTGCCGCTGGACCGGCTTTTCTGAACTGCTAGGCTGCGTGAGCTTGCCGCCGAATAGTGGGCGCAGTTGCCGCTGGACCGGCTTTTCTGAACTGCTAGGCTGAACGGCTCGCGGGAGCACGTGACCATCTTGTTGCCGCTGGACCGGCTTTTCTGAACTGCTAGGCTCGAATGCCTCGGTGACTTCGCCCGCTTCGTGTTGCCGCTGGACCGGCTTTTCTGAACTGCTAGGCTGCGTGCCCAAGAGCACACCCACCGCCAGAAGTTGCCGCTGGACCGGCTTTTCTGAACTGCTAGGCTATCCAGGCAATCGTGTCGGCCACCGAGGCGGTTGCCGCTGGACCGGCTTTTCTGAACTGCTAGGCTCGATCTCGACCGATCTGCTTGAAAAAACAGGCAGATCGGCCGGTTCGGCCGGCCGAAAACTGCCGGGTGCGGCTAGAAAAGCGCCATCTGATCCGGATTTTTCTGGCGAGGATGCCGTCCCTGGTCGGAAAAGCGGATGATGTTTTCGTATTGTCTGTCGGTGAACTGGAACACGAAAACGTCGCCGTGCGCGGGGAGCAGCGAGCCCACGCGGCGGACGTAACTGTCGAACTGTTCCTTGCCATTGCAGAAGCGAAGGTAGTTCGAAAGCTGGCTCATCTCAAAGCCCAGATCGAGCAGATCGTGGCGGAAGCGGTTCGCCGCCTTGCGCTGCGCCGGCGTTTCGACAGGCAGATCGAAGGTGACGAGAATCCACATGAGTTGGTATCCGCTCAAATGAGACAGGCCAGCGTTCGCTTTCGCTTCACGGCGCGTCATGGTCGAGGTGGGGGGCGGGGGCTTCGAGGATCGTCGCCTGCGGGAGCGCCAGCGCCAACTCGCCGGTCTCGAAGCTGGTTGCGACCGAGTGAACGAAGCGCTGGACCTGGACCGACAGCGGCGAAACGCCGACGGCACACATGAGGTCGAGGGTCGAGAGGCCGGCGAGTGCCCGCTTGGATTGCGGTTCCACCTGGGTCGTTCCCTCATCCACGAGATGGCGAACGAGCAGATCGACAAAGGGGCGGTAGGGCTCCATCAAATCATCGGCGAGGGCGAAGGCGTTGGCGCGGTTGGCGTGAAAGACGGCGATCGTGGGATGCAGGCCGGAAGCGCAGATCGACCGCGAGACAATGGCGCGAAGTACCGCATAGCCATAGTTGAGCAGGCCGTTGATGCCGTCGGCCTCCTGATCGCGCGCGAAGTGCGGGCCAAACAGCGTCTTCCAATAGCGCCGCGCGGCCCGGGCTTCGAGATTTGCCGGATCTCCCGAGCGCACCTGTCTGGCGAGCCTGTCATAGGCGCCAGCTTCGTGACCCTGGGCGGCGAGAACCGCGCCCTGCATTCTTATCTTGGCGGCGACGATCCTGGCCCACAATCGCTTGCCCAGCGGGCGGCTGGCGCCAATCTGCGCGCGCATTCGCGCCGCCTGCAGATGGTGGCCCTCGACGGGCCAGACGCACGCGACGGGCGCATGGTTGGCGCCACAGATCACAACGGGCACGTTGCGCTCGCTGAGCCGGGTGAATACACTCGTCGACCAGCTCACGCCATGGGCATGGACGATGAGCGCACCAATGTCGTCGAGCGCCACGCGGCCCTTCTCCGTCCCGTTGTCAGTCACGGTGAGAAAACCGCGCTGGACGGCAAGAGCCAGGCCATCCGTTTCAATGTCGACGACACGTTCCATGCGGCAACAATAGGCGCGTTGCCGGTGCATCGAGAATCGTAGCGTTCCGTTAGTGTTAACCGGGCGGCCGCAACTGTCGCCGGCTGCGGCTCTCCCGGTCCTGCGGTCCGGGATCGAATATGCGTCCGATTTCGTCGATGCGCACCTGCCGAAGACCGATGGCCTTCATTGCTCCCGCCGCCTTGTAGAAGTAGCGGAAGGCATCCTGCTTGTCGGTATCGCGCGACTTCAACGCTCCACCCTCGCGATGGCCGGCAAAGGTGACCTGACCAGAGGTGAACTTGACCACCCGGGCGATGGTGTGGCCTTCGGACGGATGCTCATAGGCCACCATGTCGTTCTGGTGCAGGCTGAGCACGCGGCGCGCCGCAGGGTGGGCGAGGCGGATCTGGGACTGCCAGTCGGGCTGATGGGCGTGAAACATCGATACGACTTCTTCGATCCATTTGCCGCCGGGCAATTCCCAGACGTCATAGCGGTGGTTGGCGTCACCCTTGTACCCCTTGTAGGCCCGGCCCGCATCGTCCCGTATCGCAATGACGTTCAGTGGTTCGATCACGCGAACGTGCCGAATGCCCCGCCAAGGCCCTTCGGCGGCGAAGGCGGAGAGGGCGGCGGCGAGCTCCTTGCCGGCAAGCCCGCGGATGCGCGGCAACAGCGCCGCGGCGAGATCCCGGTCGCGCACCGAGGGCAAGGCCTTCTCGTCGAGCGACGAGAAAGGCACGCGATGCACAACGACCGGAACGCCGTTCCGCTCCTCTCCGGTAAAGCCATAGGCGGTGTCGTTATGCAAGGAGCCGGCGGTGGACGATTTGGCGCCGGGCTTCGGCAGGCTGCCATGATCCGACTTGTGGCTCACCACGATGCGATCGATCACCGCCTGCAAATCGTCGCGGAAGCCTGGCCAGGGCGGATCGATCGTGCGCAAGGCGTCTTCGCTGCCAACTTCCTCGCCGCGGCCGGCGGCCGAGGCGATCCGCTGCAGCAGGCTTCGCGTCGTCGCTGCAATGACCGCCGCGTCGATCGCGTGATGGCGGTGATCGTTGCGGTTCTTCTGGTTGTGGTCGGTGAGAATGGAATTGAGACCCCAGGCGCGCCGCAGCATCTCCGTCATGCGCCCGGGAACGACCCGGACATGGTTGCGCTTGCTAAACACGCCCCACTCGTCCGGCTCCTCGTCGGGGTAGAGCGAGCCCAGATATTCGTGGGCGAGGCGAGACAGGTGCTGGGTATCGGTGAGCTGCCGGGCGAGGAAGCCCTCCTCGTCGGCGAATTTCTTCATCGCCTCGCGGCCGAAACGCCAGGCCTTGTTGGGCGGCAAATTCTCCGCGCGCGCGATGATCTCGTCGTAGCGGTCATGCCACTGCGCCACCTCGACGGGCGCGCGGTTGCCTTTCGTGCGGTTACATTCGACATGGCAGACGATCCGGTTGGCCCTGCTGTCGTCGAGCGTCCTCGACCAGGGCAGGATGTGGTCGATGTCGATTCCGGGCGAGAAGAGCTCCCCGATGCCGATGGGTTTGCCGCAATAGATGCAGACGCGATTCTCCGGCTGCCCAAGGTTGAGTTCTTCCCAAAGCTTGAGGAGAACGCGGTTATAGCCGTTGTCCGGCTGGCCAAGTTCGACGAGCTTGCGCGAGCGCCGCTCGGCATCCCTGGTGTTCCTCGCGATCTCCCTGTTCTTCTCCTTCTTCTGTTCGTCGTTCAGCTTGAGGTCGCGGGCAAGTTCGAGCGCGACCTGTTCCGGCCTACCGTAGCGGCGGATCAGTGCGTTCACGACGCGGCGGAGCTGATTGAGGCCGATATGCACGGTCGGATTGGTGAGCCTGCCTTTCCGTACATCGTATGGATCTGCGGGGTCTTCCGTCCCGGGTGCGATCCGGCGAGGCACGACCTCCTGATAAGGCGGCAGAAGAGCGAGGTCCCTGACGGCACTCAGCACGGTGGGGTTGTCGCCCCAGATCGCTTCGATCGCCTGCCGCTCGGTCAGCACGACCTGGCGGCCCGTGTCGTCGGTGACAGTGCCCCGTCGCAATTCGTCGATCAAAGTGGCGGTGGCGCTGACGCCGAGGCGACCATAGCCCGCGGGCAGCGTGGCCCCGGCAATGGCATCAAGCTTTTCAGTTGCAAAGCCATAGCGGTCCTCCAGCCAGGCGCGCAGTTCGAGCGGGTCGTCGGTGTCGATGAGCTTGTCGATCACCTCCCACCGCTCCTCGAGCGGCATCGAGAACCACGCCTGGCCGAAGCGCTCCTCGTGGCTCATCTCGGCGGCGACTTCGTCGCCCTTGAGCTTGTCGCGCGCGCCGGTCGCCTTGTTGAAGCGGGTGCCCGGGGGCGCCTTGATGGTCTTGTGCAGAGCGGTGAACGCCGAAGCGCGCTGCGCCTTGAGTTGGGTGTAGAGCGCGTCGCGCTGCTCGGGCGTCAGCTTCTCGCGCCGGTCGCCGCGATGCACCAGTTCGAGTTCGTTGAGCTCCTTGAGCAGGCGGAACTCCTGGAACAGCGGATGCGCCCGGGGCAGCCGCTCTTCGTCGGGATTGAAGCTGCAGCGGCCGACCTTGGGCCGCTTCAGCGGGCGTTGGAAGAAGATGATGGTCTTGAGGTGCTGCCGGCGGGCTTCGGTCAGCTGTTCCGGATGGAACCTTGCCTGGGCGCTCCAGATCGCATCGAATTCGCGCTCGAGGTAGCTGCGCTCGGGGTAGAAGCCGTAACCGTCCTCCTCCTTGTCGTCCTTTCCAGGAACCCGGCTAGGGCGCACCCGCACCCATTGTCCTGCCGACCGCCGCTTATGCAGGAATTCGCCCAGGGTTCGGGCGCCTGCTGCGTCGATGGCGGCCCCCAGACGCGAAATGCCGGCGGCGATCTTGCCCTGGTCGTTGTCCCGCCTGTCGGTTTTGCGATTGGATTTGAAGCCGCGGCGCTGGTTGAGATGGAAGAGGGCGCGACCGATCTGGAAGGGCGTCAGCTGTTCGTCGAGCGCGCGGGCGCGAAGGGCATAGACGTCGCTGGCGGCGGAGGTCGAGGTCTTGTCGTTGGTCTCGGCAATAAGGGCGCGGCGTGCTTGTGCGCCCTCCGGCATCAAGCCGTATTCCGTGAGGGCGCGGAGCATCGCATGCCGTCGCCGCTTGAACCGATCGCGCCGCCGCGACATAGAACGCGCCTGGCGACGCCCGACAGCGAGCGATGTCTGCGATTTTGGCTCGCGTCCGTCCGAGAAGATGCGCACGCCGGCATCGACGATGCGCGCTGGTTCTCCGTTCGCGTCGAGGCCAAGGACGGCCCAGCCAATGGAGTTGGTCCCGAGGTCGAAGGCGAACTCGAGACGCCGCGCAAGATTATCCATTGCCACCCCCAGCAAGACTTCAAAATATGCGCAATTCTTGCACCTCAATGTGCCTTGCGCAATCAGGCGACCGTGTTAAGCTGGCGCACTGCCTAGCAGTTCAGAGAAGTCGGTCCGGCTGTTAACAAGCCGAAACGGCACCAGATAAGGCCCTCGCTCCGGCGGGGGCTTTTTGTTGTGCCGGCGCCGCCGCGCAGCCTGAGGGCCGCTCAAGACCGGTCGCCCGCATCGCGTGTCACTACGGGCGGTCAGCTGCCTGCAAGCCGCCAGGGCCCTCTGTCAGCTCGCCGCTGGCAGCCATCGCCTCGATGACTGGAACGATTGTTGGACGGAACTCGGGGCCGGTGCGTTGAAAGCCGAACAGCAGGGCCACGGCGCGAGGGAACTCCTCAAGGGGCATTGCGCCGTTGACTTCCAGAACCCTTCGAACTGCGGCGGCGATTTCCACAGGTGGCAAGAACGTGCCCTTGCGAAGTGTCAGGGGGTGTGCCCGGGATCGATTTCGCAGCGGTGGCTTTGATTTCTGCTCCGCGGTCATCCAAAAGCCGGACGCTTCCTCGACCGCCGGGTTCTGACGCCTGAGGTTTGCCAACGCCGTTTCGACCGAGGCCGCGATTCTCGCACCTGCCCGCTGCTTGCCAAACAGGGAAGCAACCCGGCGTGCGATCTCCTCTTCATGCACAGGCCCTTCGATCGCGACCACGCGCTCCACGATTGGGGTCATGCGGGAGACAGGGACATCGTGAGGCTCAATTCCGGACGGCACGGTAAAGTTTGCCACAACGTAATCGGGGAGGTCCGGCACCTCCTGCTGTGGCGCATGTCGCTCGTGATCGTCGAACGGCTGCTGGCTCTCGCGGACATCCTGATGTTCGCGAGGCTGTCGCGCTGCCTGCAAGGCCGCCTCCAACCGACGCACTTCATCCGCGCGACGATGGAACCAGTCCGTGCTCCATACTCGATGGAACCGCCAACCCAAGCCTTCAAGCACCTCCTGACGAAGACGGTCACGTTCACGCGCCCATACGGCCGAGTGGTAGCTGGCCCCGTCGCATTCCACCGCCAGCATGTAGCGGCCATTGCGATCGGGGTCGTGCACGGCCAGATCGATCTTGAAGCCAGCGGAACCGACCTGGTAGTCGACGTCGTAGCCCAGCCGTCGGATCTCGGCCGCGACCGAGACTTCGAAATCCGAATCCGGATCAGCGTCAAGCTTCACGGGCTCGTGGCTCGAACCCGTGCCTGCAAAATGCAGGAACCGTCTGAGTACTCGCGCTCCAAAGCTTTTCGTGCGGTCGAGATTGATATCCGAGGGATCAAACGAGACGAAAACTTCGGTCCTGTAGCGGGCACGCGTGAAAAGCACGTTCAGTCGCCGTTCTCCTCCCTCCGTCGAAACCGGTCCGAAGGCCATGCTGTCCAAACGGCTGCCGGCGATCCGCGGCCCATAGCCAACCGAGATGAAGATGACGTCGCGCTCGTCTCCCTGGACGTTTTCAATGCTCTTGACGAAGAAGTCCTCGTGGCCGTCTTCCCGCATGAACAGGTCTAGCTGCTCATCGGACTGGCGGAGAATTGCCAGGGCCTCGGTGATGCGATCGCGCTGCGCCGTGGAAAACGTTACAACCCCAAGCGAGCGCCCTGGGAATCGCCTCGCGTGTTGCGCCACCGCCTGGGCGACCTCGTCAGCCTCAATGACGTTGTGTCGCTTGCCGCCCCGGTCATAGGCGCCCGCCACGCGGCGCAGGCTGAGTCCGTCGGTTTCGCGCGTCGCATGAGGTGACGGAAACAGCACCAAGCCACCGTTCTCCGAGTAGAAGATTTCGTTGGAGACTTCGATGAGAGAAGGATGGCGCGAGCGGTAGTGCCACTTCAGCATGCGCGAACTGAGACCGCGCGCCTCGCAGAGCGACAATATGCTCTCCAGCTCGGTCGCTCCAGTCACGGCCGGCTCGGGAATTTCCGTTTCTTCGTCAGGCTCGTCGTCAACCGTGTCGGATATGACTCGATCAAAGAATGATGTCGGCGGTAGCTGACGTTTGTCGCCGACAACGACGATCTGACGCGCGCGAGCGATGGCGCCGAGCGCGTCTTCGGGTCGCACCTGAGACGCCTCGTCGATTACCAACAGGTCGAAGCCCATGAGGCCCGGGGGCAGGAACTGAGCAACCGATATCGGGCTCATCAGGAAGACGGGCTTGATCTGCTGAACGACGGGCCCGGTCTCGGTCATCAGCCTCCTGATTGGCTTGTGACCGCGACGTTTGCCAATCTCGCCTCGAACAATTCCCATTGCCCCCATGCCTCCACGCGGGATGCTGGCGAGGTGCCGGCTGCGAATGTGTCGGGAAACTGCTCGCCGCCGCGCCTTTTCGCGCGCCTGGAAGCTTTCGACCAGCTCGGCCTTTTCGGCTGCCGTAACCCTAGTGGCCCAGGCTTCGCTGACGGCGAAATTCCGATACAGAGCTTCCGCATGGATGGAGCGGATGGTTTCAACCAAATGTTCCGGCGCGAGGGTACCCCGTGCGACGGCGTCGGCAATGTCGTGCCCCGTCAGTTCGCGTAAGGCGCTGTCGGCGGCGTGCAATTGCGACCATTCATCGAGGCGATGGAGATTGTCCAGCCAGGCCCGCACGAAATGCTCCAGGTCGCCAAACGGAATCTGCTCGGCGCGCTCCACATGGCAGAGCTCCCCGATGTCGACGTCCAGTGTCGCGAAAACATCCTTGGTTCTCTCGTCTGCTGTCAGGGCCCGCTGGGTTACGACGTCGCCGAGTGTTCGCAGCTGGTTCGGCTCGTGCCGGCGCAGCCCAACTGCTGAGCTCGCGTTCACACTCGCTGCCATCTGCAGGAGACGACCAAGCCAGAGCGCTGCTTCGCCAAGGGACTCGAAGTCCGTGTCCTCACCGGCCCAAAAATCTCCAAGGATCTCGTGCCCGCTGGACGCATGCGTCTGGAGCTCGAGGGCGGCCGACTGGAGCTCTGTCAACGCGTCCAGCATGGCCATGCGCTCGACCTGCGACCTCGGAAGTTCGACGTTGAGCAGAGATGCAAGCTCGGCCGACGCCGCACGGTAAGGTGCGCCCAGGCGGCCGAAGAACCCATGTCCGGTCGCCAGCATCGATCGCAGATGATCGATGCTGGCCGTCATTGCAACCGGCGAGAAGGTGCCGGCGTGGCGTGCCCGTATTTCGACGAACTGCCGACCGGCGTCCGCGAGAAGCTTTGCGCGATCCACCCCACCATGTGCTGCAATGGCAGCAGCGAAGGACGCGGCATTCGCGGAGAGCTTCGAGATGTGCTCGACTATCCCGGAGACAGTTGTTGCCGCTTCTGCGGACTGCGAAGTCTTCACGCCGAGCGTGGTGGCAACCGCCGTGGCCGCCTTGTTAGCATCCGTAAGTGCGGCGAGCAGCCCTTCGAGTTTCGGCTTCAGCCGCTCACGGTCCAATGGGAGCAGATCGGAGCGACCGATGCCATAGAAGGGGTGCGCGCGCTTGGGGCCCGCCTTTTCGGTGATCGACGCCAGGCTGGAAGCGGCAAGCACCGCAGCATCCAGTTCCTTCTGCGACCAATTGTCGATACCGGGCACCGAAAGATCAGTTGGAACGAAGCCTGCCTCGGTGAGCCGGATGAGGGTGGAGATGGCACGGTATGGCGTGATGTCGGTGGTGCCGATGGGCTTGTGCATCACGTCGGCGACGGCGTTCAGCCGGTCGCGCACCGCCGTGAGTTCGGCCACCTCGTCGGCCGTTGGCGCCGCAGCGGCAGCATTCAATGTCCTGTCGAGTTCTGCGAGCACCGACTTCTTGTTGGCCGAGCGCGAATGCAACTCGAGACTGACATCCTGCAAGCCAGCAGCCTTAAGGCGATCATGCACCACGTTGAGCGCAACCATCTTCTCGGCAACGAAGAGAACCGACTTGCCGTCATGGGCCGCCGAAGCGATGATGTTGGTGATGGTCTGGCTCTTGCCGGTCCCGGCGGCCCCTGGACGACAAGATTCCGTCCCCTGCGCACGGTCTCGATGACGACCGTTTGCGACGCATCGGCATCGACGACCTGTACGAGGTCAGCCGGCTGGAAAATCGCATCGAGCCTGCTCGTGTCGGGAAAGTCGTTCGGGTCTGCACCAAAACCATCAACCAGCAGACCTTGGACGATCGGGTGATCGAGGATGTTGCTGCTATCTGGCCAGTTCTGAGGTTCGAGGTCCTTGACCATTAGCAACTTGAAGAACGAGAAGAAGCCAAGCTGCATTCCGTCACGGTCTATCTGCCAGCGAGCCTGACCTGCGATCGCATCGGCGACGGCGTCGAAGTAGGACGAGGGCCTCCAGTCTTCGGCAAATTCTGGAATTTCCGGCAACTTGATGCCGAAATCGTCCATGAGGCGGTGCTTCAGCGGCTCGTTCGTGACGATGTCCTCGGCTCGTACGTCGAGCTCATAGGTTGACGTCCGATCGTTACGTCGAAGCGACACGGGCAGCAGGACGAGCGGCGCCTCGCGGCGGACCTCCGACCTGGGATCCTCGAACCAGCGCAGAAAGCCCAGCGCGAGGTAGAGGGCGTTAATGCCTTGCTCCTCTTCGAGCGTACGCGCCTCGCGCGCCATGCCGAGCAGCCTTTTGGCCAGCTTGTCCTTCCCCAGGCGGGTCTGAAGCGAACGATCCACATAGCGACTCTCGTCGAACTCGTGCGCCGATGCCGCGAGTAGAGGGGCGCCGTCCTCCCCGCCCGGCGACTCCTTGACCGATGGATCGTGGAGGAAGCGCATGCGCCGACCATCAACCAGAAGCATCCTGAAGACGTCATCGGACCGCTCGTCGACGACGTCGATGGACTTGCCCTGCTTGGCAAAGCGTGCCGAGTGCACAAGTCGATTGCGCGTTCCCGTTTGGATAAGCCGCTGCCGTGCATCGGCCAGGTGCTTCTCGAGTACTGTCCGTAACGGCAAGCTGTGCAAGTTCATGTTCCAAGACCCCAGCACAATCAGATTTGTGACGCCCAGTAGTATTGCTAAACAATCGAGCCGGGCGTTCGCCCGCCGGCTCCATCAGTCCACTAACAACTTTCAACATAACTGTTGCCGTATGGACAACAGCTTCGGTGCGACTGTGAACCGGTTGTAAACCGATCGGAAAGGTTGGCAGCCGGGTCGGCTGCGGCTGGCGATGCAGTTGTGGCGGAGAAGGTGCGCTTACCACAATCGGGCCAATGGATGCCGAGAAGGTCGCAGCGCCGCTCAAGTTCATCGGGGGTTCTCCCCGAGGCGTCATCGGCTGGTGGGGGCGTTGTGTTGCTCCAACCATCAACCTCGGGGAGAGGAGACGACGACGGGATCGCCGGCAGCCGTCTGCGTTGACGGATCAGTTCGCTTCCGTGCGAGCTGAGGAGCTGCCTCTCATGCGGTAGGCACGATGGCCTCGCTGCGCTCGCTTGCGTGCCATGCACTCAACAGCTCCGGCAGCCCCCGAAAGACGGCATCCGGTCGCACATGGCTCAGGGCGACTTGCTGCTCATCGGTTGCGCCGCTCAGCACAAGCGCGGTCTGCAGGCCGCTCGCCTTGCCGCCGACAATGTCGGTATCCAGCCGGTCGCCCACCATCAGAGTGTTTTGCGGAGCGGTGCCAAGAAGGCGGAGGGCGGCGTCGTATATCGGCCTGGCCGGCTTGCCCATGATCGTCGGCACGCGACCGGTCGCGGACTGCAATGCAGCCACGATCGCGCCGTTGCCAGGAATGGAGCCTTCGCTGGACGGAATCGAGACATCACCATTGGTTGCGAGAAAATCTGCGCCGCCCTCGATGAGCAGGGCGGCGCGCCTGAGCTTGGCGTAAGTAAGCTCGAAATCGATACCCACAACCACGAGCCCTGCGTCGTCACTCAGCGGGTACCCGGTGTCTTCCATGGCGGTCTTCATTCCCGAGCTGCCGATAACATAGACCGGAGTTCCGAGCTGGTAGTGGTGAACCAAATAGTCCAGCAGCACCGTGCGCGAGGTGACGATCCGGCTTTCCGACATCCCCGAAATGCCGAGACCCAGGAGCTTGTCGCGATACTCCGCCTGCGACTTGCCGCTGTTGTTGCTTGCCAGCACGATCGGCAGCCGGCGCCTGTGCAGGTGTTCGAACAGAGCTTCGAGACCGGGCAGCGCGATATCACCTCGCCAGAGCACGCCGTCCATGTCACTGACGACGCCTTCGATGGACGAAAAGTCGAACTGCGTTTCGATCACGGACTAGCCCTTAGGCCCAACGCCGAGCTTGTCGGTGACGACGTCGTGCACATGGTGGGCAACACCTTGCAGCAGTCGCATTGACGCTGTCCGTGCGGCGGCTGCGCGGCCGGCGACTATCGCCGACAGCACGGCTTCATGCAAATCAAGTCGATTGGCAGGCCCCACCTGCAACGAAGAGTGGAGGCTGAAACTCAGTGTCAGGGGCATCTCCAGAATGTTGCCCATGGCAACGAGAAACTCGTTGTTCGAGGCCTGGAAAATGGCTTTGTGAAAGTGCACATCGGCGGCCACGAAGGTTCGGCCGAAGGGATCGCGGGCTTCTTCCCGCCGCATTTCCTCGAGCGCCTCGCGAATTTTATCTATTGCCGCCGTGTTCTGATGTTCAGCAGCCGATGCCGCGGCCAGGGGCTCGATGCTCTGGCGGAACACGAAGAAATCCTGGATGAACCGGTCGATGTCGCCCGACGCAAGCCGCCAGGCCATCAGATCGGGGTCGAGAAGATTCCATGAACTGCGCGGGGCGACCAGCGTGCCGATGTTGGGTCGCGCCCGCACCATCCCTTTGCCGGCGAGGACCTTCACCGCTTCCCGAAATGATGTTCTACTGACGCTTCGGTCGTCAAACATGCGTTCAGAGAGAACGTCGCCGACCTGAAATTCGCCCGCGACGATGCGGGCACCGATCTCATCGGCCAGCGCCGGCAGACGATGCCGCGTCGCCAGCGCGCTTTGTATTGCACTGGCCATGCCCGTGCGCCGCTTGATGTCTTGCGTGACGTTCAAAGGAAACCTCTTCCGAGCGCGTCTTCAATCACCGCGATGGGAGCAGTGCAATGCCTCTCGAGGCTGTTCCCGCGGTTCCAAGCCCGCTTGACAGCACGAACTTGTGGGATGATAGTAGTATTAATAGTACGGACTTGCAAAGAGGAATTCACTCGCTGGCCTGAAGGCCGGCTCCAACTGGGAGGAACGTATGAACAAGCTGATCCTGTCGGCTGCCTTGGTCGGGCTGATGAGCTCGAGTGCCAGCGCGGTCGATCTCACGCTCTGGGTGCACCCCGACTTCTCGCCATCCGCGGGACTGCCGGCGGTGGCCGATGCCTACAGGGCCGCCTATGCGGAGTTCGAGAAGCAGAACCCCGACATCCACATCACCTATGAAGTCGAGCGCGGGGGAACCGAGGCCCTGCAGCAGTTTCTGACTGCTGCAAGCAGCAATACGCTTCCCGATCTTGCCTTGCTGGACGGGTTCTGGATTTCCCGGCTCGTCGAGACGGGCAAGCTCCAGCCGCTCAATGATCTGTGGAGCGCCGACAGCCGCTCGCACTGGCTCCCCGCCTCGGTAGATGCGGTTACCCTCGACGGCACGATCTACGCGGTGCCGTTTCATACATCGTGGCGTGGTCTGTTCTACCCGGTCGACACGATGACGCAGCTGGGCTTCGATACGGCGCCCCAGAACTGGGACGAGTTCCTTGCCTTTGGCGAGAAGGCGAAGGCCGCGAACATGTTTGCGACCATGCTGCCTGCCGCCAGCGGCGAGGTGACCGCGCTCCACATGCTGTCGATGTTCTGGGGCCTCGGCGGTGAGATGGTCGATGCCGACGGCAAGCCCATCTTCCATGATGGGGACAATCGGGCGGCGCTTGAGCAGGTCTACTCGATCTACCGGGACCTGGCTGCGCAGGGTTTGATGTCGAACGACACCACTCTGGACGAAGGCAAGATTCGCCCCTTCCTCTACACCCGCGAAACGGCGTCTATTGCCGCCAGCACCTCGCGGATCCAGTCGATGTACACCGACGCGCCGTGGCTCAAGGGAAATCTGGGTGCGTTCAATTACCCGCTCCCCGATGGCGCCAAGGCGGTGCCGGTGTTGACCGGATTTACCTATGGCATATTCACGGACGATCCCGAACGCCAGGCCGCGGCCTGGAAGTTCATCGCGTTTCTCACCCAGTCCGATGTCATCGGTCCGCTCAACGCGAATGCCGGTCACCTGCCCGTCATCAATGAGGTGTGGGAGCAGGACTTCTACAAGAATGATCCGCTGATGCAGTCGTTCAAGGCAATCGTCGACAGTGGCATGAAGCCTCGTCCGTCGGTGCCGATCTATCCCGCCATCACCGCGGCCTGGTCCGCCCAGATGGCGGACGTCATCGCCGGCAACATCACGCCCGCGCAGGCGGTCGACAATGCCCGTGATGCCGTGACCGCGGAATATGATCGCATGAACGCCAACTGATCTGCCTCACCGGCGGCGCGGCAACGCGCATCCACGCGAGACCGCGCCGCCGACGACACAATCACAAACTGGTGGCGCCGCCTGCTTACGCGAGCCGGCAAGGGACAGTCGATGGCTCAACGATCAACGCTCGCTGCGACTTTGTCGAAGCACCAATATCTGTTCTTCATCACGCCTGCGGTCGTGCTCGTATTCGGGCTCACGGCTTATCCCGCGCTCTACGGCGTCCTGGTGTCGTTCACCAATCTCAACTTCGGCTATCCGACCTCGAAGTTCGTCTGGTTCGACAACTATGTGCGGCTCGCGACATGGCCGGCGCTTCCCCAAGTGCTGTTCAACACCACCGTGTTCGTCACTTCGGTGGTGGCGCTGCAACTCAGCATCGGGCTCCTGGCGGCCCTGCTCCTCAACCGTGCCGTGTTCGGGCGTGGCCTCGTCCGCTCCATCGCCATCCTGCCGTGGGTCATTCCGGGAATCATCATCGCCCTGATGTTCCAGCAGTTCTTCTCGGGCAGCCGCCTGGGCATCATGAACACGGTGGTCTCGGTGTTCGGCTTCGAAAGCCGTACATGGTTCTCCAATCCAACCGAGTCGATGATCGTGCTGATCCTCGCCGTTGTGTGGCGTGGTGTGCCCCTGTCCATCATCCTGCAGTTGGGCGGACTGCAGACAATCAACAAGGAACTGTACGAAGCGGCCTCGATAGACGGCGCCAGCCGTTGGCAAATGTTGCGCTTCATCACCATTCCATCGCTGCGGCCGATCCTGCTGATCAATGTCATCATGGCAACCTCGGGCACCCTGAACCATGTCGACATTCCGCTGGCGCTGACGGGCGGGGGGCCGGGGCGCTCGACCGAAGTGCTGGCGCTCAGCATCTACAAGCAGGGCTTCGAGGTGCTGGATGCGTCCTACGCCTCGACCATCGCCACGGTGATCCTGTTGCTGAACCTTGTGCTGACCATCGTCTATCTGCGTGTATTGAGAGCCCGCGATGAGCTTCCTCCCTAACGTTGCCGAGCATCCGGCCGCAACCTCGGTCCGCAGCGATTACATGCGGCGTCGGTTCGGCGAGTATGCGGGGACCTACACGCTCTACGCAGCTCTGCTGCTGATCGTACTGTTTCCGCTGTCCTGGGTCATTCTCGGCTCGTTCAAGAACCCATCGGAGATCTTCGCTTATCCCACAACCTTCTTTCCGCGCGATTTCACGCTTTCCAACTATGCCGACGTGATCCGACGCACGGCACTGCCCACCTACCTGATCAACACGGCCATCGTTACCGCCTTCACGCTGGTCTTCACGCTGATCATCGGCACCATCGCCGCGTATGGGTTTTCGCGCTGGAACTTTCCGTTCAAGAACACAATCCTTGTGACCTTGCTGATCCTGCAGCTCATTCCAAGCACCGTGAACATCATTCCATATTACCTGATGATGAACTGGTTCGGGCTGCTCAACACGCGAACGGCACTGGTGCTGATATACACCGCCACACATGTCCCTTTCACCATCTGGATCATGAAGGGATACTTCGACACACTGCCACGCAGCCTCGACGAAGCCGCGGTCATTGACGGCTGTTCGATGTTTCGTGTGTTCTGGAACATCATCCTGCCGCTCAGCC
Organism: uncultured Devosia sp.; assembly: GCA_964487765.1. Lineage (GTDB taxonomy): Bacteria > Pseudomonadota > Alphaproteobacteria > Rhizobiales > Devosiaceae > Devosia_A. Next base: position 21,994 of record CAZASR010000004.1, read on the forward strand.
TGCCGGGCCTGTCTGCTGCCGGCTTCCTTGTCTTCATCGGCGCGTGGTCGGAGTTTCTCGTGCCGCTGGTGATTGCCAATTCGCGCGACGTGGCGGTGATGAGTGTCGGGCTTTACAGTTTCTTCGGCATGGATGCGACCGCCTATCACTATGCGTTTGCGGCTTCGGTCATGTCCACCGCTCCCGTTGTCATCGCGTACCTGTTTGCCCAGCGCTACCTGATTTCAGGGCTCGCCAGCGGGACAGATAAATGAGCATGAGCTCGCTACCGGCTCCCGCCGTCGAGCTCGCGAGGCGAGGGGCGGGCGCTCCTTCGCCTCGCGAGTAACCGTCGGTGCGGCAGGCATGCCGCGCCACAATTTCCTATGGGTGAAACCGAAATGAACAAGATGATCGATGGAACTTCGCTGCAGGTCGGTCGCCAGCCGCAAGTCTTCGTGGACAACTGGCTGATCGAGCAGGCCGACAGCGTCACGCGCCGATGGCACAAGCCCCAACCGTTGCGCGAAGAGCCCGTGCTCGCGGGCGACCAGCCCTGGGAACTGACGCCCTATTTTACCTACAGCAACTACAACGTGCTGCGGGATCCGACCGACGGACTTATCAAGTGCTGGTACGAGGACCTTGGTCCCATGGAGCCCTACCAGCCGCATCCGTGGCGGAACAGGATGCTATATGCAGTGAGCAAAGACGGCGTCCATTTCGAGAAGCCGGGGCTCGGGCGCGTCGCGATCGATGGCGCGGACACAAACATCTTTGCCGGCTATGTCGAGGGCGCCGTGCCAGATGCCATCAACCCGTGGGCCGATGTTGGCGTTCATTCGGCAGCGGTGGTCATAGATCCGAACCCTGCCAACCCGGACGAGCGCTACCGCATGCTGTTCTCGCGATCCCTGCCTTCGCTCAGTCAGATCGTCGAGTGTGCGCATTCGCCTGACGGCATTGTGTGGACCCCCTACCGGGAGAGGCCGAGTTTTGGCAGCCAGAACAACCTCAACGACGTGTCGACGATCAGCTACGATCCTGTAACCAAGCTTTTCACCCAGTACACGCGCCATGCCCGCATGACGGTGGCGGGCATTCCGTCGTCTCGCATTGAAACTCCTTCCGGCGGACGCGGCAGCTTCCGCACCTATTTCCCGCACCGGCCGGACCTCATGAACAAGCGGCGGGTCTTTCGTACGGTCAGCGCCGACTTCATCCATTGGACCGAACTCGTGCCGATCTCGACGCCCGATGACGAAATGGACAACCTCGACGAGGCGCACTATGGCTGCGGTCAATTCAGTGTCGGCACCATGCAGTTCGGCACGCTCGGCGTCTTCCACGGCACCGACAACGGCATGTATGTGCGCCTGATCTACAGCCGCGACGGCATCAACTTCCGCACCACCGACAACGGTCGGCCATTCATCGCGCCGCGCGGCGAAGGGCACTGGGACCGCTACATGGTCACGCAGGTCAGCCCGCCCATACGCATCGGCGACGAGTGGTACTTCTATCACGGCGGCGCGCGCAATCACCACGACTACTGGTACGCCGGCAAGCAGCGACTCGACCACGACGAAGCGCGGAACCCACAGGAAGAGATGCGCTACTGCCTGGGTGTCGCGACGCTGCGCTACGAGGGGATGGTTTCCATCGACTCAGTGCGTCCGCGTCTGGGCCGGTTGATCACGCGGCCGTTGCTGACCGATGGTCTTACTCTGAGCATCAATGCGCGCTGCCGCAAGGGCGGGTCGATCCGCGTGGCAGTGCTCGATTCGGAGCACAATGTGCTTCCAGGGCGCTCGTTCGAGGACTGTGTGCCATTCACCGGGGATGCTGTCCGGCACACGGTACGCTGGCGGGACGGCGACGACTTTGGTGGTGCGCGCGACGCCTTAGATTTCCGCAAGCTCGCTTTCCTCATCGATGAGGCGGAGATTTTCGGCTTCGTCTTTGAGGGCGACCGCCCTGCGGCGAATTGATCGAGAACACCATGACCAGAATCGATATCGCACTGCCCGAGAAGATATTTCCGGGAACACGCGCCACCCTGGAGGCTGAGTTCACGACGCACTTTCTGGCCGAGGCGGCCGATCGGGCAAAGCTGATTGCCGAGATCGCGCCTCGGGTGCGCGCCATCGCACGCGGGAACCACATTCCCATCGACAAGCCGCTCATCGACAGCTTTCCAAATCTCGAGATAATCGCCGTATTCGGCGCTGGCTATGATGGTGTCGACGTTGGATATGCGCGTGAACGGGGTCTGGTCGTCACCAACACTCCCGACGTGCTCAACGAGGAGGTCGCGGATTACGCCATCGGTCTCCTGGTGATGACGGCACGCGACCTGCTGCGAGCTGAGCGCTATCTGCGGGACGGCTCCTGGTCCCGGCTTGGCCAGTTCGCGCCGACACCAGGTTCGCTGCGCGACCGGAGCGTCGGGTTAGTCGGATTGGGCCGTATCGGGCAGGCGATTGCCCGCCGCCTGGATGCGATGCGCATTCCCGTGGTTTATCACGCTCGTCACGCGCGCCCCGAGGCGCCATACCGTTTCTACAGCTCGCTGCTCGAGATGGCCGCCGATGTCGACACGCTGGTCGTTGCAGTGCCAGGCGGGGCGGCAACACGTCATCTCGTTGACGCAAAAGTCCTGGAGGCACTGGGCAAGCGCGGCATCGTCATCAATATCGGGCGTGGCTCGGCGATCGATGAGGACGCGCTGATCCATGCGCTCGAGACATACGCAATCCAGGGTGCGGGCCTCGATGTGTTTACCACCGAGCCCAACCTCGATCCGCGTTTCCTCCTGCTCGACAATGCCGTGCTCCTGCCACATTCGGGCTCCGCCTCCCAGGTGACGCATGGAGCCATGGGCCAGCTGCTGGTGGACAATCTGAGAAGCTGGTTCGGGTCGGGACGGCCGCTTACGCCGGTACCCGAAACGCCCTGGCCTCCGGCGGGTGGGTCGTAGTCATGAAGATCACCAAGCTCACGACTTTCATCGTCCCACCCCGATGGCTATTCCTGAAAGTGGATACCGACGAGGGCCTTTTCGGCTGGGGCGAGCCCGTGGTCGAGGGCAGGGCCCATACGGTGGCTACGGCCGTGGAGGAGCTGGCAGACTATCTCATCGGCCGGGATCCGCTACAGATCGAAGATCATTGGAATGTCCTCTATCGCGGCGGCTTTTATCGTGGAGGCCCCATCCATATGAGCGCGCTTGCCGGCATCGACCAGGCGCTGTGGGACATCAAGGGAAAGAGTCTGGGTGTCCCGGTCCACCAATTGCTCGGCGGGCGTTGCCGCGATCGTATCCGGGTGTATTCCTGGATCGGCGGCGACCGGCCCAAGGATCTGGCTGCCAATGCCCGCGCTGTCGTCGCGGCGGGTTTCACTGCCCTCAAGATGAACGGCACTGACGAGCTCCAGTTCGTCGACTCCACGACGAAGCTGGACAAGGTCCTTGGGAATATCGCGGCCGTGCGCGACGCCGTTGGCCCCGAAATTGGCATTGCCGTCGACTTCCACGGGCGTGTGCACCGGCCGATGGCGAAGATGTTGGCCAAGGAGCTCGAGCCGCTCCGCCTGATGTTCATCGAAGAGCCCGTACTGAGCGAGCACAAAGAGGCGCTGCGGGAGATTGCCAACCATTGCAGCACGCCCATTGCGCTGGGCGAACGGCTCTATTCGCGCTGGGATTTCAAGGCCATCCTTGCGGAAGGCTGCGTCGACATCGTGCAGCCCGACCTTTCGCATGCCGGCGGCATCTCCGAGTGCCGGAAGATCGCTGCAATGGCCGAGGCCTACGATGTCGCCCTCGCCCCTCATTGCCCCCTGGGCCCGATTGCTCTTGCGGCCTGCCTCCAACTCGATGCCGTCAGCTATAACGCCGTCATTCAGGAGCAGAGCCTCGGTATCCACTACAACAAGGATAACGATCTACTCGACTACCTCGTGGATCGCTCCGTTTTTGACTACCGCGATGGCGCCGTCGAGATCCCCAATGGTCCGGGGCTGGGAATCGAGATCAATGAGGACTACGTCGCAAAACGTGCCGCCGTGGGGCATCGCTGGAGAAACCCCATCTGGCGCCATGCCGACGGCAGTTTTGCAGAGTGGTGAGGCTGACCAGCATGGCGAGCACCGCCGCAGCCGGGACGACCTTGTTCTCACGCGAGTTGCCAATCGCGGCTTGTCCGGCAGCTTGACGCCGAACGCGGCGTCGGCTCGCTCCTCGCTCTCGAAGAACCGCCAGTGTCGAAATGGTTAGGTGTGGCGAGGATAGACTCCCTCCTGATGTTGCACACATGGTCGACCCCGAGGAAATCGTGAGCCTCACGAGGACATGACGGACGTGATGATTGTCACGCCTCAGGAATGGAAAGAGGTTCCGTGGCGAAATGGCCGGGGCGTCAGTCGCGAGATTCTCACGAGGCCCGACCTGACCCTGAACCGGACCCCGATCACACACGGCGCGCCGTTCTCGTCCTATCCGGGTTTCGATCGGCTTCTGGCAGTCTTGAGCGGCGACCTGTTGCTGACGGTCAACGGAATCGCCAGCCGGCTCGGACCCGGTGATCTCATTCGCTTCGCCGGCGAGGGGCCAACAGCAGCGGAAATCGGCGGTGACGCCGTCGAAGTCTTCAACCTCATCGCGGACAGGACGCGCTGGAAAATATCAGGCGTCAGGCTGACCGGCCAAACCGAGCTCGCCGCAAGGGGCGGCCTGATCGTTGCCCATGTCGCCGCGGGTACACAGAACGTGGACGGCCTTCCCGTGCTTCGCGAGGGCGACACCCTCATGAGCAGCACGGATGTGCGCCTGCTTTCCACCACAGGCTGGACAGTTGGGGTCCAACTGCTCCCCTGCGATGTTTCCGAGCGCTAGGATACTCCGTTCCGCGGGATCCTCTCCTTGCAGCAGGATTTTCCGGCGATCGTAACCCTTATGGAATTCAGGGGTTGCGCCGACCCTTGCGGGTTCGCTTCATTGCTGCTGACATATCAATACTATCAAACGGGCAGCTTGTGATATGTCAGTGGCGCAGCAGTCGGATTTGGCGTTGGAGTACCTCCGGCGCGATATCCTCAGCGGCGAACTTGAACCGGGGTCGGGGGTCAGCGAAACCAGTATCGCGGGGCGCTATTCCACGGGACGTGCCAGCGCCCGGACGGCCCTGCAGCGCCTGACTCAGCAAGGCCTCGTTGCTGTCGTGCCGCGGCGCGGCTACGTCATCACACGGGTAACCATCGGCGACGTTCGCGAGGTCTTCCAGCTGCGCCTGGTGCTGGAGCCGCTTGCCGCCCGGCTGGCGGCCGGCCGCGTTGACGCCAAGACGATGATGAAGCGTGAGGAGAAGGCACTCGCCGCCTGGCGCGCTCGCCGCTCGGTGGGTGCCGACGTGCTCAGGCACAACCGGTTCATCCACATGCACATTGCTGAATCCTCGGGGAACGCCAGGTTGGCGCGACAGATTGGCGACCTGCTCGGCGAGTCCGAGCGCTCGGTCCTGATCGGCCTGAGGAGCGGCACGCTGAATGGGCAGATGATGGACGAACACAAGACACTCATCGAGGCGCTCGGCTCAGGCGACTCCGATCTTTCAGAGCATCGCGCGCGCGTCCACATCGAGACTACGATGCGCAACATCATGGATGCGCTGCTCAGCAACGACGCTGTGCTCAATCAGCCGATCGACGGGCTGCGCCAATGAGTCTTCATCTCGACCACTCGGGCCTCGTGGTCCACGACCTGACACGCGCCGCAGCGCAGATGGCAGCGCTTGGCTTCAACCTGACCGCGCGCTCGCACCACACCGTGCCCAACCCCGATGGTACGCTGCGGCCGGCGGGCACAGCCAACCACTGCGCCATGCTGCAGCGCGGCTATCTGGAGATCGTCGCGGTTACCGATGCACTGGCCGAATCGTTCAGCCGGACCGAGATTGGCGGCTTCGCCGAGCGCTTCGAGGGCCTGCATCTGCTTGCGACGAGCACCGACAGCGCAGAGCGCGTAGCGGCCCGGCTGAATGCAGGGGAACGGGATCTGGTTACGGCGCGCTCCCTGCATCGCAAGATCGACACACCCGACGGCCCCCGCGATGCCGAGTTCCGGCTGATCGTCGTGCCGGATTTGAGTGGACCCGACATCACGTTCTTTTTCATCGAGCACAAGACCCCCGACCTGCTCTGGACGCCCGCTTCGATGGTCCATCCGAACGGTGCGACGGCGCTGCTCGAACTCGTCATCATCGACGATGATCTCGACGGCGCGCGCGCAACCTTCGAGCGCGTGCTGGGGACGCACCCGGTGAATGGGCACGGGGTTCTGACCTTTGAACTGGACCGCAGCCGTTTTCTCGTGCTGACGCGCGAGGCGGCGGCCCGCCATTTTGGTGCTCTGCCTCCCACGCACGAGCTGCCGCACTGCGCCGGCCAGGCCATCGAGGTGGTCGATGTCGCACAAACCGCGGCGCTCCTCACCGCGAACGGGGTCCCCTTTGTTCGGACCGGCGACCGGCTGACGGTTGCGCCCGGGGACGCCTGCGGCGCCTTCCTGCAGTTCACCGGAGCCGCGCGATGAGCAGCAGCCATCTGCACGAAGGGTTCGATCACGTCGGCTACTACTCCGAGGATCTGCAGCCGGCCTTCGAACGCTTCACCGCGCTCGGCTTCACCGTTGCGCCGCCCAGCCGCTTCATCGAGCAGCCTTTCGCTACCTGCGCCATCACGGTCGGGGACGCCTATATCAGCATCTCGGGCGTCCTCGATTGGGCAACAGCGCCCGAGTGGATGAAAGCAGGCATGGGTTCCGGTCTCCAGGCCTTCGTGCTCCGCGGCCGGAACCTCGATGACGTCTATGCCGAAATCGGACCCGACGGCGACGGCATCCTGCAGCTCGATGGCAAGGTCGAAACCATCGCCCGGCGCATCCGGATCGACGGGGCAGACGGCCTCGCACGCTTCCGTGTCCTGCGCCTCAAGCGCCGCAGCCTGCCGGGCCTGTCGCGCTGCAACTACTGCGAGCACCTCACGCCCGAGGCCCTGTGGCGCCCGGACCTCATGCGGCATGCGAATGGCGCCACCGCCATTGCGATGATCACCGCGGTGCACGAGGCGCCGGCGTCCGCAGCGCCGTTCTACACCGAGCTGTTCGGCAATGCACAGGTCAGCGCCGACGGCGACCTGCTGATCGATTGTCGCGGGACGACCCTGCGCCTCGTTACGCCGGCACGGCTGGGCGCCATCTGGCCGGGCATTGCACCCGAATATACACCCGGCGACCCGCTGCTCGCTGGTATCACCATCGCGACAAGCGACCTTGCGGCCGCACGCAGGCTCGCTTCCCGATCCGTTCCCGCCTTCGCGACGCCAGTGGGCGGCGTCGCCGTCGCCGCTGCCGATGCCTACGGCGCGGTCGTCGAATTCGTGCCTGCCTGAATCAACCGATGCGTCAATCCAAGGAAACCGTCATGTCCTCGAAACTGCTCCTCACCCGGCGTGCGCTGTTGCGCTCGACCGCCTTCACTGCACTGGCACTCGGTGCCGCTTCGTTCGCTCCTCAGGCCTTCGCCCAGGGCGCGCCCACCAGGGGCGGCATCCTGCGCGTCAGCGTCAACGCGCGTGTCGACAGCATCAACCCGATGAAGCCCAAGAGCAGCGCCGGCCACATGATCGTCGAGCTGCTGTATGGCGGCCTCACCCGAATCGGCACGGACCTCACGGCCCAGCCCGATCTTGCCGAAAGCTGGACCGCCAACGACGACGCCTCGAGCTTCACATTCACGCTGCGCGACAACGCCAGGTTCCACAGCGGCGCCCCGGTGACGGCCAACGACGTCGTGGCGACAATCACCGCCATCCTCAACGCGGACAACGCCTCGCCGGGCCGCACGCAGATCGGTCCCATCACCAAGGTCGAGGCTGCCGACGACCGCAATGTCGTCTTCACCCTCGATGGCTCCTACGCCGACCTGCCGGTGGCGCTTGGCTCGGTGTACGCCAAGATCATCTCTGCCGAGGCGCTCGCCGGCGACCTGGCCGCGCTCGACACAACCCCGGCCGGTTCGGGACCGTTCACGCTCACCGAGTTCGATCCGGGGCGCCTCGTCGGCGTGCGCCGCAACCCCGACTACTTCGATGCTGACCGTCCCTATCTCGACGGCGTCGACCAGTACCTTTACCCCGATGCGACCGGCGAGGCCGCGGCGCTCATCAACAAGGAGACCGACCTGCTGCTCGAAGCCAACCCGACGAGCTTCGCACGTCTCTCCGAGACCCCGGGCATTGTCGGCGAGCGTGTCGCCACCGGCAACTTCCTCAACCTCGTGTTGCGCGTCGACCAGGAGCCGTTTGACGACATCCGCGTCCGTCAGGCGCTTGCGCTGGCGCTCGATCGCCAGGCACTGGTCGATGTCGTCCTCGAGGGCTACGGCCGCCCGGCCGACGACAGCATCATCTCGCCCGAGGCCAACCTTTATACCGCGCCGAAGAAGGCCGTTCACGACCCGGAGCAGGCCAGGGCCCTGCTCGCCGAGGCCGGCTATCCCAACGGCCTCGACGTCGTACTCTATGCTGCTGCCGTCCCGCCGCTCCGCACCACGCTCGCCGTGGCGGTCAAGGAGTTCGCCGCGCAGGCCGGCTTCAACATCGAGGTCAAGACCGTGCCGATGGACGAGTACCTCGCCAACGTCTTCCGCAAGGCCAACTTCTATGTCGGCTCGTGGAACATGGGACCGACGCAGGACTATTGGTACAACACGCTGCTGACGACCAACGGCGCGCTGGCCGATACCGGCTGGAGCAATGCCGAGTTCGACGAGGCGATCGCCGCGGCCCGTCGCACGGTCGACGTCGCCGAGCGGACTGCTCTGTACGCCAAGGCTCAGGACATCGCCACCACCGAGTTGCCCTACATCGTGCCGTTCTTCCTCGACCGGCTGGCGGCCCGGGCCGAGTATGTGCAGGGGCTTGAGCTCCATCCGCTGAACCAGCCCTACCAGCTCGACCGCGTCTGGCTGGGTGAGGGCGCGCCGGCACGGTAGTCGATAATCGGGAAAGCGCGAGCCATGAGCTTTGGTTACCTGACCCAGCGTCTGCTCGCGCTTCCCCTCATTCTGCTTTTCGTTTCGCTGCTCGTGTTTGCGATCACCCAGGTTCTTCCCGGCAACGCCGCGATGATGATCCTGGGCCAGAACGCGACAGAGGCGGAGCTGCGCACCCTCGAACTGCAGCTTGGTCTCGATCAGCCCTGGTACACGCAGTACCTCAACTGGCTTGGCGGCGTCCTGACCGGCGATGCCGGCACCTCCATGGTATCGAACCGGCCGGTCGTCGAGATGATCCTGCCGGCCCTCGGTCGCTCGCTGCTGCTCGCCGGCGCCACGCTCGTCGCCGTCACCGTGATTGCCATCCTGCTGGGCGTGCTGGCCGCGGTGCGGCGCGGCAAGCTCACCGACATCGTCATTTCGATCATAACCTATCCGGGTGTGTGCGTCCCCGAGTTCATCGTTGGCACACTGCTGATCGTGATGCTGGCCCGGCCCGAGCTCGGCTGGTTCCCCGCCGGCGGTTTCTCCCCCGTCGAGGAAGGCCTGTGGCCGTTCGCCAGTCACCTGATCCTTCCCGTCGCGGCGCTGACTTTCATTCTCGCCTCACACATCTCGCGGCAGGTCCGCTCAGAGATGATCGACGTGCTGAAGTCCGACTACATTCGCTCCGCTACCATCAAAGGGCTCGACCGCCGCACCGTGCTGTTCCGCCATGCGCTGCCCAACGCGATCCTGCCCACTCTCACCATCCTCGCCCTCGACATCGGCTATTTGATCGGCGGCATCGTCGTCATCGAGGAAGTGTTCGCCTATCCTGGCCTTGGCCGCCTCATCATCTTCGCGACCCAGAGCCGCGACCTGCCGCTGATCCAGGCCGCCGTGCTGGTGATGGCCGCAGTCTACGCTATCGCCAATCTGCTTGCCGACCTCGCTCACGCCTGGTTCGATCCGCGGGTCCAGCTCGATGGCTGAAACGCTCGTCCGCGTGCTGCGCAGTCCGGCGGGCCTTATCGGCAGCATGGCGCTGCTGCTGATGCTGGTGATCGTCGTCTTCGGCCCCGTCCTCGCTCCGTACGATCCGACGACGTTCCACGTCACCCGCCGCCTGCAGGGGCCGAGCCCCGAGTTCTGGCTCGGTACCGACCAGTTTGGACGTGACCTGCTGAGCCGTATCCTCGTCGGCGGACGCTCGGCCGTCCTCTTCGGTGTCGGCTCCACGGCGCTCGCTATCCTTATCGGCTCGCTCTGCGGCATGTTCTCCGGCTATCTCGGCGGCGCCGTCGATAGCGTTCTGATGCGCATCCTCGATGTGCTGCTCGCCGTCCCCGCGCTGCTCTTTACCCTGCTGATCGTCACCGTTCTCGGCTCCGGCACCGCCAATGCCATGCTGGCAGTGGCGCTCAGCTTCGCGCCCGGCTTCGCCCGGCTGGCCCGCGCGTCGGCGCTCTCGGTGCGCCAGAGCGACTTCGTGGCTGCCGCCATCGCCCGCGGCGAGAGCCACGGCTACATCCTGTTCGGCGAGATGCTGCCCAATCTCGTGCCGCCGCTCATCGTCGAAGGCTCGATTCGCGTGTCGCTGGCCATCATGATCGGCGCCACGCTGAGCTATCTCGGCCTCGGCGCGCAGGCGCCCGCTTCGGACTGGGGTCTGCTCGTCGCCGAAGCACGCGACTATTTGTTCCGCTATGTCGGCCTGCTCGTCTTCCCCGCCCTTGCCATCGGCATTTCGGCGCTCGGCTTCAACCTGTTCGGCGATGCCCTGCGCGACGCGCTCAATCCCGAGCTCAGCCAATGAGCGCCGTCCTCGAGGTCGAAGGCCTGAGCATCGATTACCTCTCGGGTGGCCGCCCGGTGCGCGCCCTCAGCGAGGTCAGCCTCAGCATCGCCGCCGGCGAGACGGTGGGCGTGGTCGGTGAATCCGGTTCGGGCAAGAGCACCCTCGCATTTGCCGTTGCCCGCTACCTCCCTGGCAATGCCCGCATCGCCTCTGGCGCGATCCGCCTTGTCGAGCAGGACGTGCTGGCGGCCGACGCCGAGACACTCAAGCGCATGCGCCGCACGCAGTTCGGCATGGTCTACCAGAACGCTGCCGCCGCGCTGAACCCGACACACAAGATCGGCGAACAAGTCCTCGAAACGATAACGATCACCGGCACCCCCAAGGCCGCGGCGCCGGCCCGCGCCCGCGACCTGCTCGATCAGGTGCAGCTGCGCGACCCTGCCGCGATCATGGACCGGTTCCCCCATCAGGTGTCGGGCGGGGAGCGCCAGCGCGTGCTGATCGCCATGGCCATCGCCGGCAATCCCAGGCTGCTCGTTCTCGACGAGCCGACCACCGCACTCGATCCCGAAACGGCGCGCGACGTCCTCGATCTCATTGCCGGCCTCCGCAATCGGCTGGGGGCCGCCGTCCTCTACATCAGCCATGACCTCGAAACGGTATCCCGCCTCACCGATCGGCTGGTGGTCCTCAAGGATGGCGCGATGGTCGAGCAGGGCGCCACGAGGACGGTGCTCGACGCGCCGCAGCACGAGTACACGCGACTGCTGCTCGCCAGCCGTCCAGGCCAGTTGGCCTACAGTACGACCATCGCGGCCGCCCGCTCGGCCCGACCACCCGATACGCCACGCAATCTCATGTCGGTCGGTGGCCTTTCGGTGGCCTACGGCCGTAGCGGGCTGCTGGCGCAGCTGGGCATCGGCGCCCGGCACACCACGCCGGCGCTCGCTGACGCCAGCTTCGAGATCCCCGAGGGCCGGACCACCGCGGTGGTCGGCCGCAGTGGCAGCGGCAAGTCAACGCTCGCCAAGGCTCTCGTCGGGCTCGTACCGTTCACCGGTGCGCTGATGATCAATGGGTGCACCTACGTTTCGGCCGGAGACCTCGACCAAGCCTATCGCCGGGCCGTACAGATCGTCTTCCAGAACCCCGACACCTCGCTCAATCCGCGCCACCGCATTGGCGAAATCCTCAGCCGGCCGCTGCGGCTGCTCGGCGCACCGGTCGGCAGGGCCGACGTCGCTGCGCTGCTCGAACAGGTGCAACTGCCCGCCGAATTCGCCGACCGCTTTCCCCACCAGCTGTCCGGCGGCCAGCGGCAGCGCGCGTCGATCGCCCGCGCGCTCGCGGCAAAGCCAAAGCTCGTCATCTGCGACGAAATCACGTCGGCGCTCGATGTCTCGACGCAGGCGGCGATCATCTCGCTGCTGATGAACCTGCAGGCCGAGCATGGCACCGCGTTCCTCTTCATTTCCCACGATCTGGAACTGGTGCGCAGCTTTGCCGACCGCACCATCGTCGTCGACGGCGGCCGGATCGTCGCCAAGCAGTGAGGACCCAAATGAACATCAAGCCATCCATCGCCGCGTTCCACGACGACATGACCGCCTGGCGGCGCGATTTCCACGCTCACCCCGAGATCGGCTTCGAGGAAGTGCGCACCAGCGGCATCGTTGCCGACAAACTCCGGGCATGGGGCATCGAAGTCCACACCGGCATCGGCAAGACCGGCGTCGTGGGCGTGCTGCGCAGCAGGGACGGGCACAACGGCCCCTCGGTCGCCCTGCGCGCCGACATGGATGCGCTGCCTATCCACGAGGCCGACGAGACCCTCGCCTATCGCTCACAGCGGCCGGGAACCATGCACGCCTGCGGCCACGATGGTCACACCACGATGCTGCTCGGCGCCGCACGCTACCTCGCCGAGACCCGCAACTTCTCGGGTACCGTCTATTTCGTCTTCCAGCCGGCCGAGGAGGGGCTTGGCGGCGGCAAGGCGATGCTGGAGGACGGCCTCTTCGAGCGCTTCCCCGCCGACAGCATCTACGCTGTCCACAACGCCCCCGACATTCCGTTCGGCACCGTCGCCTGGTGCAAGGGGGCGGCCATGGCGACGACCGACCGCTTCGAGATTACCGTGCAGGGCACGGGTGGCCATGCCGCCGCGCCGCACCGCTCGATCGACCCGATTTTCATCGCCAGCCAGATTGTCCTGGCGCTGCAGGGGCTCGTCTCCCGCAACACCGATCCGCTGGAAGCCGCCGTGGTGAGCATCGGCCAGATCACCGCCGGCAACGCCTTCAACGTCATCCCCGCCGAGCTCTATCTCCAGGGCACGACCCGCACCTTCAACCCGGCGATCCGCGACCGCTTCGAGCGGTCGGTCGCCGAGGTGGCGCAAGGCATCGCGCGGGCGCAAGGTGCAGTTGCCGACGTCGTCTACCATCGCATCATGCCGGTCCTCATCAACCACGCCGCCGAGACCGAATTCGCCGCCCTCGCCGCTGCCGCAGTCGTGGGCGCCGACCACGTCGTCGAGCATCGCCCGCTGCTGGCGAGCGAGGATTTTGCCTACATGCTGGAGCAGATGCCGGGGGCGTATCTGCAGATCGGCCAGAAGCAGGACGGACATACGCCCGCCATGGTCCACAACCCGCGCTACGATTTCAACGACGCCATCCTGCCGATCGGCGCCAGCTACTTTGCCGAAATCGTCGAGCGCAGCCTGCCGCAGCCGGCGACTTCGTCCAGTTAGCGGCCATGCGCGGAAGGTGAAGCCGGAAGCGCGCTCGAGAGAAATCCGTTCTTCGCCACCGAGCTACCATCTTCTTCCGAGCTCGATGGTTCGCAGCGCCATGGGCGCTTCCTGCCCGCGTCGTCGCGCCGGGGCCGGAACGACTAGCGGGGCGAACCGCATCGCGTCGTGGCAGGCAGATTCGTCCCGAACATCGGCAGTCGTGGCCGTGGATGCAGCGGCAGCACCCGCAGAGTTGAGGCCTGCGTCGCTGTCCTTCTCCTTGCGGGGCGGCTTGTGTCCGGACATCGCGACCATCTTAGCTAGTTTTCTATCGAAATTGCCCGCTGGCGAAGAAATCGCGCACGGTTCCACTCCACCCCATCCCATCCAAGCTCACGCCTGTTGCAACCCCGGGCGCTCCACGCGTGAGCACGCTCGCCGAGCATCAGACCTAACACCTGCAAGATATATGAAATTTTGGTAGCGGAGGAGGGATTTGAACCCCCGACACGCGGATTATGATTCCGCTGCTCTAACCACCTGAGCTACTCCGCCCCGCCTAGAGAATGCTGGGGTTGGTGCTTTCGAACCGAGAGCTTAGTCGCGGCCTAGTCACATTTCCCGCCAGCGGGCGCCTCATAGGGACGCGGGTGGATAGCGTTTTTGTGGGCGGCTCGCAAGTACGAATAGGAAGCCGTGAGTCGGGCGTTTGTGGGTCGTTCGAGGCAGGGCGGTTTGGGCATGGGGCGTGTCAAGCAGCGAGCGGGCGGTCTTTCGCGGCGCGGGGAGTCTGGTAGCATTGGGCCGCAAGGTGCTGGGGTGGTGGTGAGCGGATTGCTTTCGGAGCGGCTGGGGAATCTGCCGGCGGTCCTCGAGGATTTCGAGGTGACGGGAGGGGCCGCGTGGGGCGATCTGCCGGCGCGCGTCAGGACGACGCTGATCGAAGCGGGAGAGGCGGCGCTCAACGAGGAGACTCCGGCACTCAGCGCCACGTCCTATATGGGATATACGCGCAGCGGCGAGAGGGCGGCGTTCGAGGTCGATTATTTCGGGCGGCGCCGGCTGCTCAATGCGCTTGTGCTGGCCGAACGCGCCGAGGGGCGCGGCCGGTTCATCGACCGGATCGTGGATGGGGCGTGGCTGCTGTGCGAGGAGAGCGGCTGGCAATTGCCGGCGCACAACTCGCATGAGCGCGGCGGGCCGCGGCTGGCGCTGCCCGATCCCGACCGGCCGGTGATCGATCTGTTCGCGGCCGAGACGGCGGCGCAGCTTGCGGTGGTCGCGCAGTTGGTCGGGCCGGCGCTGGAGGCGGCGGCGCCGGGGATCGTCACGCGGATCGACCGGGAGCTCGAATGGAGGCTCTATCGCCCTTATCGCGACGAACATTTCTGGTGGATGGGCGACGGCGACGAGCCGATGAACAACTGGACCGTGTGGTGCACGCAGAACATGCTGCTCGCGGTGTTCGCGCGACCGACCGCGCAGGAGCTGCGACGGGCGGTTGTCGCCAGGGCGGCGCGCAGCCTCGACGCCTTCCTCAAGGATTATGGCGAGGACGGCGCGTGCGAGGAGGGCGTGCTCTACTACCGGCACGCAGGGCTGTGCCTGTTCAATGCGCTGCTGGTGCTCGACGCCGTGGCACCGGGATGCTTCGGCGAGGCCTGGCGGGCGCCGAAGCTGCGCCATATCGCCGAATACATCGTCCACATGCACGTCGAGGGAACGCGCTACTTCAACTTCGCCGACAGTTCCGCAGAGGTGGCGCGATGCGGCGCGCGCGAGTTCCTTTTCGGGTGCGCGGTGGGTTCGGCGATGCTCGCCGATTTCGCCGCGGCCGACTGGGCCATGGAGCGGGCAGCGACGCTGCCCGAGGAGATCAACCTGTTCTATCGGGTGCAGGCGGCCTTCGCCGTGCCCGAGCTGGAGGCGCATCGCGGCGCGCCGGTCGACAAGCCGGACCTGTTCCTGCCGAGCATCGGGCTGCTGGTGGCGCGCGACGCGCATTTCGCGCTGGCGGCGAAGGCCGGGGACAATGGCGACAGCCACAACCACAACGATGTGGGGAGCGTGATCGTCTACAAGGACGGGCGACCGGTGCTGATCGATGTCGGGGTGGAAACCTATACGGCGAAGACGTTTTCGGCGCAGCGCTACGAGATCTGGACCATGCAGTCGGCCTACCACAACCTACCGAGCTTCGATGGCGTCATGCAGTGCGACGGGGATGCGTTCGCGGCGCGGGATGTGACCACGGCGCTGGGGGAGAGTGCCGTCGAGATCGAGATGGAGCTGGCGGGCGCCTATCCGCCGGAGGCCGGGGTCCGCTCCTACCGGCGGCAGGTGCGGCTCGACAAGGGGCGGGGCATCACCATTACCGACCGCCATGAGGGCGACCGGCCCGCGACGCTGTCGCTGATGCTGGCCGCGGAGCCGGTGATCGCAAGCGATCTGGTTACGCTGCCGGGATTGGCGACGATCGCCATCGCGGGCGGAGGGATGCCGCTCGTCGAGGTGATCGAAATCGGCGATCCGCGCCTCAGGCTGGCATGGCCGGCGCGGCTCTACCGCGTGCTGGTGTCACTGGCAGGAGGCGATTTGCGGCTCACAATAGAATAGGGCGCAGCGGTTTCATCCGCCGCGCCCTCAGGGAGCCACTGGGAGTGGACCTATCGCAATGCGGCGACACCGGCCGTCATCTGGGCGAGACCATCATCGACCGAGATGTTGTCGGTCATGATCTCGTCATGGGCGCGGTTGAGCACGACTTCGATCTCGGGCGCCTTCGGGTCGACGGGCATTTCGAGGTAGCGCTGGCCGGTCACCAGTGCTTCCTTGCTGGCCGGATCGCTGGGGAAGCCGGGAGTGGAGGCGATGATCTCGGCGATTTCGTCGTTCGCGATTGCCGGGAAGGTCCCGGTCCTGGCGACAACCGCAGCGCCTTCAGGCCCGGACACGAACTCGACGAAATCGAGCGCGGCCTCCTGCTGGGTCGAGTTGACCGGCACCGACAGCGCCGTGATCGTTGCCGCAGTGGTGCCCGCGGCGACCCCGTCCGGATGCGGGAACTTCACGATGCCCCAGTTCACGGCCTTGGATTCGCCCGAGGTCACCTTGGCGATCTGCGTGGCGATGAACCAGCTGCCCATCGGCAGGGTGGCGATCTGCTGGTTGTAGAACGGCCCCGAATAGTGGGTGTTCGAAGTCTTGAGCGCGGCATAGGACTGGATGATGCCGTCGTTCTGAAGCGCGAGGACGCGCTCGTAATAGGGCTTCATGAAGCTGTAGTCGTCGGCGATGACGGTGTGCTGCCCGTCGAGGATCGAGGGGAGCTCCACCGTCGAGCGCCAGACATGGAAGTGCGTTCCATAAACCTTGTCGGCGCCGAAACCGCTGGTGACGGAGCGGGCCAGCTCATCGAACTGGGCGAGCGTCATGTCGTTGGTGGGATAGGCGACGCCGGCCTTGTCGAAGATGTCCTTGTTGTAATAAACGAGCCAGAAGTCGGAGCGGAAGGGCAGGCCGTAAACCTTGCCGTCGAGCGCCAGGGCCTCGACGACACCGCCATAGGCGGAGGTGTCGATGCCCTGCTCCTTGATGAAATCGTCGAGCGGCAGGATGAGGTTGGCCGCGATCAAATTGGTGTAGCCCGGGATGTCCTTGATCGTGACGATATCGAAATCGGTGCCGCCGCCCGAAAGCTGGGTTTGCAGCACGGTGGAATAGTCGGTCGAGCCGAGGTCGGTGTATTCGATCTTCACATTGGGGTGCGTCGCCTCATAGGCATCGATCAGCGGCTGGTAATAGGCGGTGGCGGCCCAATCCCACAGCGCCCAGTTGAGCGTGATCTGGTCCTGCGCCTTTGCTCCCCCAATGCCGGCAATAGCGACACTCGCGGCCGCGAACATCGCCAGACGGCTTAGCCAAGTCTTGGTCATGATGGTTCCTTCCCTGTGTTCGCAGCGCTTTGCGCGCTGCCTCCTGCGTAGGTCGCGCCAGGTGCCGCATAAGCGGATGCGAGCAGGCGGACCGCTGCCTGGTGGACGCCGAACGAGACGGCGAGCATTCCGAACGAGAAATTGATCAGCGCCGGCATGAGGATGGATGCCGGATAGAACAGGACGTGGAGCAACCACAGCAGTGCGACGACGCCGAGTGCTCCGAGGGCGGGGAGCGGACGGGCAAGGGCGCCGAGCAAGGCGCGCTTCAGCAGCAAGGGGAACGGCTGGTCGCGCAGCGCCAGCAGCACCAGTGCGTAGGCCGCGGCGATGGCAGCGAAGAGCGCCGTCGAGGCGCCGATGGTGAGCGGCAGGGCGAAGAGCAGATTTGTGGTGGTCGCCCGGAAGAAGGTCGCCGTGGCGAAGAGGGCGAGGCCGATGACGGCGACGATGAGGACGCCGAGCACGGTCGCCTTTACGAGGGAGCGGCGGAACGCTTCGACGAAATCGCGGCCAAGGTAAAGGGGGCGGTCTTCGAGCATCAGCACGCAGATGCGGGCGGCTGCAACGAGCGCGGTCGGGACCGTAATCAGGGGCAGGCAGAAGAGGACCACGAGCAGATTGAGCTGGATGAGCTCCCACCAGTTGCGCGCGAGAACATCGGCGAGGAGGGTCAAACCCTGCTTGGGCGGTGCGTCCCGATCGATGCCCGGGCCCGGCTTGAGCCAATGAGGCGTGAACCAACTCACCGGACGCCCTCCCGCAAGGCATGAAGATGAGTGCGGACCAGCAGGTGGGCGGGCGGATCGAGGATGTCCCCGGGCTCGCCGGTTTCGGTGATGCGGCCAGCGCGCAAGACCAGGACGCGATCAGCGATCGCGAGCGCATCGGACTGCTCGTGCGTCACCAGCAGGAGGCTCGCGCCGGAGCGGCGGTGAAGCTCCACGATTTCGCGGCGCAGCTGGGCGCGATGCTGCGCATCGAGGTTGCCGAGCGGTTCGTCGAACAGGAAGACCGCCGGGTTGCGCACGAGCGCGCGGGCCAAGGCCATGCGCTGGCGCTGACCATCGGAGAGCTGCGTCGGCTTGCGATTGAGCAGGTAGGCGATATCGAGCAATTCGGCTGCCCGTTCGACGCGGCGCTCGGTTTCGGCGCGCGGCACGCGGCGCAATTCGAGCGGCGTCGCGAGATTGCGGAAGACGGTAAGGTGCGGATAGAGGGCGAACGACTGGAACACCATCGCCACGTCGCGCGCGCGCGCTGGAACGCCGTCCATCGGCACGCCGTCGATCTCGATGTCACCGGTGTCGGGTTCCTCGAGACCGGCTATGACGCGCAGTAGCGTTGACTTGCCACAGCCCGACGGGCCGATGATGGCGACGGCTTCGCCGGGCGCGATCTCGAGATCGACGCCCTCGAGCGCGACGGTGTCGCCGAAGGATTTGCCGACGCCGCGCAGGCAGATGCCACCCTTCACCATAGGCTCACCCCTTCAGTCCGGTCGAGGCGATGCCCTCGACGAAGAAGCGCTGCAACGCGAGGAAGACGACGAGCACCGGGATGAGCGACACCATCGAGGCGGCCATGATCAGCCCGTACTCGGCGGAGTACTGGGAGATGAACATGCGCAGGCCGATCTGGATGGTCTTGAGCTCGGTCTTGGTGAGATAGATCATCGGTCCGAGGAAGTCGTTCCAGGTGTTGACGAAGGTGAAGATCGTCAGCGTGGAGAGCGCGGGCTTCGACAGCGGCAGCATGATGCGCCACCAGATCTGGTATTCGTTCATGCCGTCGATGCGCGCGGCCTCGCACAACTCGTCTGGGATCGACTGGTAGAACTGGCGCATCAGGAAGACGCCGAAAGCCGTGAAGGCCTGCAGGATGATGAGCGCGGTGTGCGTATTGTTGAGGTCGAGTTCGCGCATCAGCAGGAACTGCGGAACCATGTAGACCTGCCACGGCATGGCGATTGTCGCGACATAGCCCAGGAACAGCGTGTCCCGGAACGGAAAGCGGAGCTTGGCAAAGGCGTAAGCAGCGAAGCTCGAGGTGAGGAGCTGCAGCAGCGTGACGATGATGGTGATCTTGGCGGTGTTCCCGATGAACAGCGCCAGCGGGATCCTGGTCCAGATATCGACGTAGTTTTCCCATCGCGGTTCGGCCGGTATCCACTCGATGGGGAAGGTGAAGACGTCGCGGTTGAGCTTGAACGACGCCGAAAGCATCCACACGAAGGGGATGAGCATCACGGCGGTGATCGCCAGCACGACGGCGTAGAGGAGGACGGTCTTGAGCTGGATGCGCGGGCGCGGAGGGGGGAGGGCTCCGGTCGCAAGGGCTGGCGCGGTCATCACACCACCTCCTTGCGGAAGCGGAACTGCACGAGCGTGACCGCGAGGACGATGAGGAAGAGCACGAAAGCGACCGTGCTCGAATAGCCGAGATCCCAGGAAATGAAGGCTTCGTTGTAGATATGATAGACCAGCACGAGCGTCGCCGTGCCGGGCCCGCCCTGGGTCAGCAGGTAGATCTGGTCGAAGACCTTGAACGACTGGATCGTCAGCATGACGGTAACGAAGAAGGTCGTGGGGCCCAGCTGCGGGATGGTGATGTACCAAAAGCGCTGCCAGGCGCCGGCGCCGTCGATGGAGGCGGCTTCGTAGAGGTCCTGGTTGATGCCCTGAAGGCCCGCCAGGTAGATCACCATGTAGTAGCCCATCGACTTCCACACGCCGAACAGCACGACGGTGATCATCGCCCAGTCCTTGTCGGCGGCCCAGCGCGGCAGGTCCCTGGGGTCGATCCCGGCATAGTAGAGGAGCATGTTGACCGGCCCCATTTCGGGGTTGAACAGCATGTTCCACACGACCGCCACCGCGACCAGCGAGGCGACATAGGGGAAGAACATTGCGGCGCGGAAGAAGCTGCGGCCGGGCAGCTTCTGGTTGAGCAGGATGGCGAGCGCCAGTGAGCAGACGATCGTGAGCGGCACCGAGAGCACAGAATAAAGAACCGTGTTCCATAAGACGATGCCGAAGATGCGGTCGGTGAAGAGCCGCGCGAAATTGTCGAGCCCGGCAAAGACAATCGGGTTCGAGCCGTCCCAATGGAGGAAGGCGAGCGCGAAGGCGAAGGCGATCGGGCCGAGCGTGAAGATCGCGAAGCCGATGAAATTGGGCGCGATGAAGGAATAGGCGACGAGGTTCTTGCGCCAAGTGGAACGGCGGACGGGCAGGGGCTCGGCCTTTGCCAGGTTGGCGCGGGAACTCGCGGCAACGCTCGACATCCGATTCCTCCTTTCCCCCACACCGCTTCCCGTGCGGATCGCTTACGCAACACTTGCATGAAGATTTCGAATTTGCAACTTTCATGCAATCGTGCAAAAAATGCAAAAATCAGCCAACGGGAGATCGGCGTGGAGACCAGGCGAAGGGGGCGGCTCAATCAGGCGGACATCGCCGGCCGCCTCGGCGTTTCGGTGAGCACGGTCTCGCGGGCACTGGCGAACGATGCCGGGATCAGCGCCCCGGTGCGGCAGGACATCCAGGCGCTGGCGCGGACGCTGGGCTACAAGGGCAAGCGCGCGATCGACCGCACGCATGGGTGGCGCGCCACGGTGTTCGTGGGCATTGGCAGCGCCACGAGCGGGCTTTCGGGTTTCTATCTCGACATCGTCGAAGGCATGCGGAGCGCGGCAGCCGACAGCGGCATGGCGCTCGACATCAAGCTCGTCAACGAGGCGAGCGTGCCGTTCGACGTGATCCGGCGGCAGGCCGAAGAGTCGGGGACCAACGGATTGCTGCTGGCGGGGATCGATGCGAGCGACGATTTCGCGGCGTGGTGCCTCGGCACCGAGATGCCGGTGGTGCTGGTCAATGGCAGCGACCCGCTGATGCGCCTGAGCTCGGTATCGCCATCCAACTATTACGGGGCATACCAGGCGACCACGCGACTGCTGGATGCGGGACATCGCAAGCTCCTGCATTTCACGCACAAGTCGCGCCCTACAATCGTGCAACGGCGACGCGGGTTCGAGGCAGCGGTCGCCGCCCGCCCGGGCACCAAGGGGCAGGTGGTCAACAGCGACGACATGCGCACGGCGGAATTCGCCCGGCGGCTAATCGCCGGCGAGTTCGACGCGACGGCGCTGTTCGTGTGGAACGACGTTGTCGCGGTCGAGCTGCTCGATGCGATCAGCCGTCCGAGCAAGTTGCCCAGGCATTTCTCGCTCATCGGCTTCGACGATTTGCCGATCGCGTCCTATGCGACGCCCCGGCTCAGCACGATGCATGTGGACCGGGCCGCAATCGCGGCGGGCGCCATTCGCCTGCTGACGCAGCAACTGGCGGGTGACCGCACGCAGCAGCATCTCGAGATCGGCGTCCGCGCGGTCGAGGGCGGAACCATCCATCGTATCGGGAGAGGCGGATGACCGTCGCAGATCCGCGGCGGTTCAATCCGCTTCACGGCAATCCGCTGAGGACGCGAGCCGATGTGGAGCGTGCCTTGCGCGACTGCTTTGCACCACTGCGCCCGCATTTTTCGGAAGGGGGTGCGCGCGTGCGGCTCAGCGGCGCCGCGGCGCATTTCGACCGGGCCGCGGCCGACCTCGAGGGCTTCGCGCGGCCGCTCTGGGGGCTGGCGCCGGCGGCGGCGGGCGGATTGGACTTCGACTGCTGGGATTTGTACAGGCGCGGGCTTGCCCATGGCACCGATCCGGCTCACCCGGAATATTGGGGCGCCGTGAACGCGACCGACCAGCGCATGGTGGAACTGGCGGCGATCGGGTTCACGATGCGGCTGGCGCCTGAACTGATCTGGGAGCCGCTAGACGAGCGCGCCAAGGCAAATGTGGCGGCGTATCTGCTACATGCCCGACAATTCTCGTATGCCAACAACAACTGGAAGTTCTTCCGCATCCTCGTCGACCTGGGGCTGGAGCGCTGCGGTGTTGCGTTCGACCGGTCGCTGACGGAGGCTTATCTCGACGAACTCGACGGCTTCTACCTGGGCGAGGGGTGGTATCGCGACGGCATCAACCGGCGGATCGACCACTACATCCCCTTCGCGATGCACTTTTACGGGCTGATCTACGCCATGCTCAGCGGCGACGAAACGAGATCGGCGGCTTATCGCGAGCGGGCCGCGCTGTTCGCCCCGCAGATCGCGCACTGGTTCGACGATGAGGGCGGCGTGCTCGCCTTTGGGCGCAGCCTCACCTATCGCTTCGCCTGCGGCGGCATCTGGGGCGGGCTCGCTTATGCCGGCGTCGAGGCGCTGCCCTGGGGCGAGATCAAGGGGCATTATCTGCGCCATCTGCGCTGGTGGTCGAGTCTGCCCATCGCCGACCGCGACGGGGTGCTGAGCGTCGGCTATGGCTACCCGAACCTGCTGATGAGCGAGAGCTACAATTCGGCGGGCTCGCCCTACTGGGCGTTCAAGGCCTTCCTGCCACTGGCGCTGCCGGCGGATCATCCGTTCTGGACGGCCGAGGAAATCCCCGCGCCGTCACCCGACGAACCGCTGCCGCTCCGGCATCCGGGGATGGTGATGATGCGCACGCCGGGCAATGTGGTGGCCTTGTCGTCGGGCCAGCAGAACTGGGAGATGCGGTTCGGCGCGGAGAAATACGCCAAGTTCGCCTATTCCTCGCGCTACGGCTTTTCCGTCGAGGCCGATGAACGGCAGTTCGGGAACGCCGCGTTCGACGGCATGCTGGGACTATCCGACGATGGCCGCCACTATCGCGTGCGCGAGCAGAACGACACGGCACAGATCGCCGGCACGACGCTGTTTGCGAGGTGGCGACCGTGGCCGGACGTGACCGTCGAGACCTGGCTGCTTCCGGCCGGTCGTTGGCACCTGCGGGTGCATCGCCTCACGACGCCGCGGCGGCTCGAAAGCAGCGAGGGCGGATTTGCCGTGGCGCGTGCGGACATGAATGCGGACGCGACGGTGAGCGAGCCGGGGCGGGCGGAAGCGCGCACTGCGACCGATGTCAGCGTGATCGTCGATCTGTCGGACGCCAGGCGGATGGGGAAGGCGCACAATGCGCTTCCCAACACGAACCTGATTGCCGCCAAGACCATCGTGCCGCAATTGCGCGGGACGATCGAGCCCGGCGTGACCGTGCTCGTCACGGCGGTGGCCGCGGTGCCGGCCGGCGTGGATCCGGGGCCGGTGCCGCAGCCGCCGGACGTCGCGGCGCTCGAAGCGCGGTTCGCGGCGGAGGGCGTCGAGGTCAGCGCCATCCAGGTTCCGGAGCGATTCTGATGAAGCTGCGTCTCGCCCTTGCGATGGACCCGCAGAAGACCCATCGCGTGCTCGATGACGAGACGATGGCGCGGCTGGCGCGCGCCTGCGACGTGGTGACGAACGAGCCACTCGACGAATTCGGTTCGGCCGAGGCGCGGCGCGTGCTGGGCGAGATCGACATTCTCGTCACCGGCTGGGGCTGTCCTCATATCTCGGCCGAGGTGCTGGCTGCGTCGCCGAGGCTCAAGCTGGTGGCGCATGCGGCTGGGACGGTGAAGTCGCTGATCGACCCGATAGCCTATACGCGCGGGATCGTTGTGACCAACGCCGTCGACGCGAACGCGATTCCGGTGGCGGAGTTCACGCTGGCCGCGATCATCATGGCCAACAAGCACGTGCTCGAGTTTCGCGAGCTCTACCGGCAGGACCGCACACGGCGGTCGAGCCACGCGCTGATGGACCAGCCGATCGGCAACTATCGGCGCACGATCGGCATTGTCGGGGCGTCGCGGATCGGGCGGCGCGTACTCGCGCTACTCGACAGCCTTGATTGCGACGTGCTGCTCTACGATCCGTTCGTGAGCAAGGGCGATCCGATCGCGGCGACGGCGGAACTGGTCGCGCTGGACGATTTGATGGCGCGGGCCGACGTCGTGTCGCTGCACGCGCCGTCGCTGTCGTCGACCCGCGGCATGATCGGCGCGCGGCAACTGAGCCTGATGCGCGACGGTGCGACCTTCATCAACACGGCGCGGGGCGCGCTGGTGGACGAAGCAGCGCTCGTGGCCGAGCTCGTCAGCGGCAGGATTTCCGCCGTGATCGACGTGACGGAGCCGGAGATTCCGCCGGCGGATTCGCCCTTGTTCGAGCTGCCGAACGTGCTCCTGACGCCGCACATGGCGGGCGCGGTAGGTGTCGAACGCTCGCGGCTGGGGCGACTGGTGGCCGACGAGGTCGAACGATTCATTGCAGGCGAACCGCTCCGCTTTGCGGTCGTGCCGCACCTGCTCGAGCGGCTGGCGTGATGATTTCATACGGGTTCAGCACGCTTGGTTGCCCCAACTACGGCGTCGATCAGGTCATCGCCATGGCGGTGGCGAACGGCTATCGCGGCGTCGAGCTGCGCTTCATCCGCGGCACGATCGAGCTGGCATCGCTGCCGGAGTTTTCGGGCGCCGGCCTCGCCGAAACGCGACAGAAGTTCGACGATGCGGGGATCGCCGTGGTCGGCGTCGGCACGAGCATCAGGATGGTGTCGCTGGACCCGGCGGCGCGGGAAAAGCAGCTCGAAGCGGCGCGGGTAAACACGACGCTAGCGGCCGGGCTCGGCGCGAAATATCTGCGGGTCTTCGGCGGACCGTTGCCACCCGAGCAGGACAGGGAGCGGACGCTCGACGCGGTGGCGGCCGGCCTTGGCGCGATCGGCGAGTTGTCGGCCGCGTCGGGCGTGACCAGCCTGCTCGAGACGCATGACGATTTCAGCCGGTCTGCCGCGATTCTCGATCTCTATCGCCGCGGCATGAGCGAGCGCGTCGCGGTGCTGTGGGACACGCTGCATTCCTATCGGCATGGTGAGAGCGGCGCCGAGACCTGGGCCGCGCTTGCGCCGCGCATGCGCCTCGTTCACGTCAAGGACGCGCACGTCGCAACCCCGGAGGGTTTCGATCTTGCGCTGACCGGCGAGGGGAGGGTGCCAGTCGCCGGGTTCCTCGATCTGCTCGAAGCCGAGGGCTATGACGGCTTCGTCACCTTCGAATGGGAAAAGGGGTGGCATCCGCAGATCGCCGAACCCGAGATTGCGCTACCGCACTTCATGCAATGGTTACGCAATCGCTAGACGATCATGAAGTCGCCGTGATCGAGCGTGGGCCTGTGAGTTAGCGTCGCGAAATGCACCGCGTCGTGGCCGCCCTTGCTGTCGTCGTCGTAGAAGAGCTTGCCGTTGCGCGTGTTGTAGATGATGTGGTCCGACTTGTCGTGCGCCCTGTGGGCGCCGGCCCGGGCGTAGAACTCGCCTCGTCGGAGCGATGAGCCGATGGATTCGAAGATCGTATCGTCGAGCCAGAGCACATCCTTGTTGTGATGGAAATCTTCGATCGTATCGGCGCTCGTTGCGGCGAGCGCCGTGTTGAAGACGAAATGATCGGCGCCGCCGCTGCCCTTGAGCGAGTCCTTGCCGCCCAGGCCGATCAGCGTGTCGCTGCCGCGCTTGCCGACGAGGCGGTTGGCAGCGACGTTGCCGACGATCCAGTCGTCGCCCGAGCCACCGACGACGTTCTCGATCAGCGAGGCGGTATTGCCGCCGGAAAGGTAGGCGCTCGCGATGTTGCCGCGCGCCATGTGCCCGTTGCCGAGCTGGGCAAACTGCGCCGTGCTCACCGTGGTCCAGCCGCCCGGGTTGATGTCGACGCGAAGGTCGGTGCCGTAGGCGCGGAAATCGTAGGTGTCGGTGCCGCCGCCATCCCAGATCGTCTCGAGGATGGTGTTGGTCGAGGCCATGCCCTGGCCAACCCCGTTGATCGAGAGCTCGCCGGTCGCGGGGCTCCATTTGTACGTCGTCGAGCCGGCATTGGTGCCGTAGTTCGCGCCGTACATGTACTGGAGGGCGGCAAGGTCATCGAGCATGAAGGAGCGCGGATAGCTGCCGTCATGTACGCTGTAGGCGCCGGTCGGCCCGCCGGCATAGGACCGGTAGGTCATAACCGAATATTCGAGCGAGTCGTGATTGGCGGGCAGGGCGTAGCGTCCCTCGTGGCCATGGTCGAGCCCGAGCGTGTGCCCAATCTCATGCAGCATGGTCATGAAGGCGTAGCTGCCCGGCCGCGGATCGTTGTAGTCGGTGAGATTGAACCAGGCGTCGCCGCCATTGGTCGAACTGCTCGGGTAGTAGCCCGAAGCAGTGATCTCGGCGGCGGATTCACCATAGCGAAGCGTGCCCTGGCTGCTGCCGGTTTCCGCAATCTCGGTGAAGGTGAGGCGCGAGACGCTGGCGGCCATGTCGAGGACATCGCGGACGGCCTGCTGCTGGACGGCACTCAGCGTCTGGATGCGGACGCTGACCAGCGAGCCTACGCTGGCACCGGTTTCGGCGAAGCTGTAGGTCAGATGCGGGTCGCTCCAGCGGACCCCGCTCAGAACGCCATCGATGTCGGAAATGCCGGTGTAGGAAACAGGAGCAGCGGACGTCACGCGTCTAAACCTCAGTCAGGGGTCAGGCGTCGTGCGTCCCCTCACGACGGGCGCCCACATACAGGATGCTGCCGTCGCGGTCGTAACTTCGGGCCCGCAAACTTGACTCGAGTTTGTGCCGAATGTGGGCGGCCGGTCAGTGACCGTAGCCGCCGATGATGGGCAGGATCTCGCCGGTGATGTAGCTCGACATCTGCGGGCTGGCGAGAAAGACATAAGCGGGCGCGATCTCTTCGGGCTGCGCCGGGCGCTTCATGGGCACCTGGCTGCCGAACTTGCTCACGTCCTCGGCTTCCTTGTCGGAAGGATTGAGGGGCGTCCATACGGGCCCGGGCGCTACGCAATTGACGCGGATGCCCTTGGGGACGAGCTGAGCGGCGAGCGAGCGCGTGAAGGCGTGGATGCCGCCCTTGGTCATGGCATAGTCGAGCAGCGCCGCGCTGCCGCGGATGCCGACGACCGAGCCGGTGTTGATGATCGCCCCGCCGGGAGGCAGGTGTGGCACGGCTGCCCGCGCGAGGTAGAAGTAGCCGTAGAGGTTCGTCTTCAGCGTCTCGTCGAAATGCTTATCGCTGAGGTCGGTGATGTCCTTGGTGTGAACCTGGAAAGCGGCGTTGTTGACCAGAACGTCGAGCTGACCGAGTTCCTTTATGGTCTGAGCCACGGCCTTGTCGCAGAAGGCGCTGTCGCGGACGTCGCCCTTGAGGATCAGGGCGCGCCGGCCTTCCTTCTCGACCGCGTCCGCCGTTTCTCTGGCGTCCTTGTCTTCGCCGACATGGACGATTGCGACGTCGGCTCCCTCCCGGGCGTAGAGCACGGCGACGGCGCGGCCGATGCCGCTGTCGCCGCCGGTGATGAGCGCCACCTTGTCCTCCAGCTTGCCTGAACCGCGATAAAACGGGGCATCGTAGAGCGGTGCCGGCTCGAGCTTGTGCTCGTGTCCGGGCTTGGGCTGATGCTGCCTGGGGAAGGGCGGCTCGGGATAGAGGCGGGCGCCGGCCTGCATGGCGCCCTGCGGCTTCTGCTTGCCCTTCTGCTGCGCGTCGTCATTGGCGACCTCGCGCTGAACGTCCCGCTGCTTGTTGACTGCGGCGCCGCTGCTCATGATGGCCTCCGAATGCTGAGTGTCATTTCGATAACTGCGACCCGCCGATTCGGTTGCTCCTAGACGAGGAGCGACTGGGCGCCGTCGATCCAGATGGGCGAGCCGGAAATGTGGCGCGATTTGCCGGAGGCGAGGAAGACGATGAGGTCGGCCACGTCCTGCGACGTTCCCGCCTTGCCGCCGGTGAGCGGAACGGTGCCCCTGGGATATTTGGCGGGGATTTTTGCCCGAGCCGTCGCCCGCTTGGTCGTGTTGTCCGAGATCTCGGTGGTGATGGCGCCCGGGCAGATCACGTTGACGCGGATACCGCGCGGGGCGAGCTCGAGGGCGAGCATCTGCCCGAGCGCGAGCTGGCCGGCCTTGGTGGTGGAGTAGGCGCTGGCCCCGGCCGTCGTGAAGGTACGGGTGCCGTTGATCGAGGCGGTGATGACGATGGAGCCGCCCTCGTCCATCAAGGGGACGGCATGGTGGAGCGTGAGGTAAGTGCCGCGCAGGTTGACGCGGATCGTCTCGTCCCACTCCTTCGGCTTAAGCTCGTCGATGGGCGCCCATACGCCGTTGATCCCGGCGTTGGCGACGACGATGTCGAGGCGTTTGAACTTGCGCTTGATGGCCGAGAACAGGCGCCTTGCGTCGGTCTCCGCAGCGATATCTGCGGCCACCGGGAGCGCCTTGCGGCCAAGACGTTCGATGGTCGCGGCGACCTCCTCGATTTCCTCGGCTGTGCGGCTCGCCAGGACGATATCGGCGCCTGCCTGCGCGAGCGCGACGGCCGCGGCGGCGCCGATGCCCGTGCCGGCGCCCGTCACGAGCGCGACGTGGTCTTGCAGATTCATCGTGGAACTCCGGGCCAAGGCGGGCCCGCTCGAGCGGGCCCGCGCCACTGAGGTCAGGCCGCGGCCTTGACGTTCTCGCGGGCGACCGCGAGCTCGGTGAGCTTCTCGTCGGTCGCCTTCTCCTCGCCGAGCGTCTGGTCGAGCAGTTTTGCGGCCTCGGTCATGCCGAGCTGCTCGGCCCAGGTGCGCAGCGCACCGTAGCGGGCGATTTCGTAATGCTCGGCCGCCTGCCCGGCAGCGATCAGACCGGCGTCGAGGGTGATCGTGCCCTTGAACTCGTCCATGATCGACTTGCCTTCCTCGATGATGCCGAGGATGGCATCGCAGGTCTTGCCGCGGGCCGGTTTGCCAAGCTGCTCGAAAATCCTCTCCAGCCGCTCGACGTGACCTTCGGTTTCGTCGGCGTGCTTGAGGAAGCCGTCGGCGAGGCTCTTGTCCTGCGCCGCCTTGGCCATCTTGGGCAGCGTCTTCAAGAGCTGCTTCTCGGCGTAGTAGATGTCCTTGAGCGTATCGAGAAACAGATCGTCGAGCGTCTTTTCAGTTGCCATGGGTGCTCTCCTTGGGGGTTGGATGGCCGCTCAACGTCGAGCGCAGGGGACCGTTGCATCGTCTTGCCGTTCTGATCGTTCTGCTGCGCAAAATAACGTGCTGGAGAAAAGACATGGCGAGGACCCCGCAAAAGAGCCCGGCTGGCAAGCCGTCGGTTCTCAAGAGATATGGCTTTGCATGGGTGACGATTGGTTTCCTGGTGATCAGCCTGATCGGCCATTGGCTGTTCGGCTGGTTCGCCTATGTGGACGAGCAGCAGGCGATGGGGAGCAGCATCAAGGTCGGGAGCTACGTCATCGAGATGCTGCGCGACACATTCGAGAACTGGCAGTCGGAGTTCCTGCAACTGCTCTGGCAGGTGGTCGGCCTCACCGTGCTGCTCTATGTCGGCTCGCCGCAATCCAAGGACAGCGAAGACCGCTCGGAAGCGATCCTCAAGGAGATCCTGCGCAACGTCGACCCCAAGGGCGCCGAGAGCACGCTGTCGAGGCTGGAAGAGAAGTATCCGACGCGCTGAGCGTCAACGCCCTTCCGTGACGGCTCGGGCGGTGGCACGGGCCCCGCGCTTGAGCAACGAGTCGAGGTGGCCCGTTACGGCAGCGCGGAACGTCTCGTTTTCGGGGAGGTCGGCGCCGAAGATCTCGGTGATGGCCAGCAGCCCCTGGGCAAGCCTGCCGGCATCGTGGCCGGCCGCGTCGGCAATGGCGCGGCAACGGGCAGCGAGCGGGTCCTTGACCTCGATGGGGCTGCCCTGTTCGTCGACGCCAGTGACGTAGCGCATCCAGGCGGCGACGCCGAGGGCGAGGTGCGTAAAGGAGGCGCCGGCTTCGAGCCGGTCACGGATGGTTCCGAGCAGTCTTTGCGGCAGTTTCTGGCTGCCGTCCATGGCGATTTGCCATGTGCGGTGCTTGAGCGCGGGATTGGCAAAGCGGGCGAGGAGCTGGTCGCGATAAGTCGCCAGCTCGGCCTTGTCCATCGGCAGGGTGGGCATCACCTCGTCGGTCATGAGCCCGTGGATCACGGCCGCGATGGCGGGATCGGCGACGGCTTCGTTCACATAGCTATAGCCAGCCAGATAGCCGAGATAGGCCATCGTCGAGTGGCTGCCATTGAGCATGCGCAGTTTCATCAGCTCGAACGGCTCGACGTCGGTGACCATCTGCGCCCCGGCAAGCTCGAAAGCGGGACGCCCGGCTGCAAAATTGTCCTCGATCACCCATTGCGTGAAGGGCTCGGTCATGATCGGCCAGGCATCGTCATAGCCGGTCGCGGCCCTGAGGCTTTCGCGGTCGGCGTCGGTGGTGGCGGGAACGATGCGATCGACCATCGTCGAGGGAAAGGCGACATTCTGCTCGATATAGGCGGCGAGCTCGGCCGAACGCAGCGCCGCGAAACCGGTCACAATGCGCTGTGTCGTCCTGCCATTGGAGGGAAGGTTATCGCAGCTCATCACGGTGAAGGGGGGAATGCCCGCCTGGCGGCGCAGTTCGATGGCGCGGACGATCAGGCCGGGCGCGCTGACCGGTGCAGCGGGTTCGGCGAGGTCGCGGACGACATCGGGATGGTTCGGGTCGAGCAGGCCGGTCGCCGGATCGTGGCAGTACCCCTTTTCGGTGACGGTGAGCGAGACGATGCGGATGCGCGGATCGGCAAGCATGCCGATCAGCTCGCTCCGCTGGGTGTTGGCGTCGAGAATGTCGAGGATCGAGCCGATGACGCGATTGGCCGTGCCGGAGGCATCGCGAATGGCCACGGTGTAGAGGAAATCTTGCGGGGAGAGGGCGTCGCGGGTGTCGGGGCGGCGCAGCGAGGCGCCGATGATGCCCCAGCGCGGGTCGCGCGACAGCAGATCGTCGACATAAACCGCCATGTGGGCGCGATGGAAGGCGCCGAGGCCCAGATGCACGATGCCGGGCGTCACCGCAGCGCGATCATAGGGCAAAGCCGCGGGCAGCGTCGCCGTGGTCAGTCGGTTCATGCGTCAGGTCCTCCCGGCCGAGGGTTATCCGATGCGTCCGCCCGCGCCAAGCTGGCAATCGTGCTGCGATTGCCCACTGGTCGAAGACGCCTGTGGGCGCTAATTTTGTCTCGGGGAACGCGGGGCTCGTGGGAATGGCTGTCAGACTGCCTGATTTTGACCAATGGATCGATGCGATGGCGCCGGTCCTGAACCTGACCGTTACCGCCGACCAGCGGGCGGGGGTGAAGGCCAATCTCAAGACGGCCGCCAAGATGGCAGCGCTGCTCGACAAGGCGAAGGTGAGCGACGAGACCGAGCCAGCGCCGGTCTTTCGCGCATGAAGTCGACGTCGGGCGTTGCCGAGATCGCGCAGGCAGTGACCTCGATGGAGGTCTCGGCCCACAGCGTAGTGATGGCGGCGCTCGGCCGCGTCGAAGCCAACAACCAGCGGCTCGGCGCCTTCACCGACGTGCTGCGCGAGCGCGCCATCGAGCGGGCGACACTGATCGATGCGGAAACCCAGCAGGGCAAGCGCTATCCGCTGGCGGGTGTGCCGTTCGCGGTCAAGAATCTGTTCGACCTCAAAGGGCTGTCGACGCGTGCCGGCAGCAAGATCAATCGCGACCTGCCTCCCGCCAGTGCGGATGCGCGGCTGGTGCAGCGGCTCGAAGCGGCGGGCGCGATCTGCGTCGGGGCGCTCAACATGGGCGAATACGCGTACGATTTCACCGGCGAGAACATCACGGACGGGCCCGCGCGCAATCCGCACGACCTGGCGCATATGACCGGCGGATCATCCGGCGGCTCGGCGAGCGCGGTGGCGGCGGGGTTGGTGCCGCTGTCGCTCGGCTCCGACACCAACGGATCGATCCGCGTGCCGGCGTCGCTATGCGGACTGTTCGGGCTGAAGCCGACCTACGGGCGGCTTAGCCGGCAGGGGACGTTCCCGTTCGTCGCGAGCCTCGATGTCGTCGGACCCCTTGCCCGCTCGGTGGAGGATATCGCCCTGGCATACGATGCGATGCAGGGTTTCGACGAGGACGACCCGGCGCTGGTCAAGCGGCCGAGGGAGCCGGTCGCCGGACGGCTGGAGCGCGCCGCGGCGGGGCTGAGGATCGCGGTGGCGGACGGCTATTTCGCGGGCGATGCGGAGGTGCGCGAGATGATGGAGATTGCCGCCAGCGCCCTCAAAGTGACCCGCAAGGTGACGGTGCCGCAGGCTCAGGAAGCGCGATCGGCGGCCTTTCTCATCACGATGGCGGAAGGGGCCGCGCTGCATCTGGGGCGGCTGCGGACCCGCCCACAGGACTTCGACCCCGCCGTGTCGGAGCGGCTGCTGGCGGGAGCGATGCTGCCGGGGGCGTGGGTTCAAAAGGCTCAGAAGTTCCGCCGCCTGTATCAGCGTACGCTGCTCAAGCTGTTCGACGAGATCGACATCATCCTCGCCCCGGCGACGCCGATGCGCGCACCCAGAATCGGGCAGAAGACGGCGATGTTCGGCGGTGTCGAACTCCCGGTGCGGCCGCATCTGGGCATCTTCACCCAACCGGTATCGTTCACGGGCCTGCCGGTGGCGACGGCCCCGATCTGGTTCGGCGGCCACAAGCTGCCGCTCGGCGTGCAGGCGATCGCCGCGCCATGGCGTGAGGATTTTGCGCTGCGCGTGGCGCGGCAGCTCGAGAAGGCCGGCCTCGCGCGAGCGCCGGTCGCGAAGGGATTTGCCGACGCCGACTAGACAGGATCGAAGAAGTTCGTGTCCTCCTCGAGGAGATATTTTTTCGCGGCTTCGGCGTCGATGTCGAGCCCCAGGCCGGGCGCGGGAAGCAGGTCGACCATGGAGTCGTTGACGATCTGATCGGGCAGGCCGATCACGATCTCTTCCCACCACGGGTCGGACGCCGTCGGATATTCGAAAGCGATGAAATTGGCGGGCAGGGTGGCGCACACATTGATGAGCGCGCCGAGGCCGAGCAAGCCGTTGGCGGTGCCATGCGGCGCCATCATTATCGAATGCATGTGCGCGTGCTCGGCGACCCATTTGAGCTCGGCGATGCCCCCGATGTCGGCCGGATCGGGACCGACGATGCGCACCGCTTGGGTTTCGATCAGCTCCTTGAAATTGTGGCGGAGATAGATCTGCTCGCCAGTATGGATGGGCACCGTCGTCGATTGCGTGAGCTCGCGATAGGCCTGCGGATTCACCCAGGGGACGTAGTCGCCGGTCAGCATGTCCTCGAGCCACATGGGGTTGTACTTCTCGACGGCATTGGCGAAGCGGACGGCATCGGGCAGGAACCAGCCGGGGCCGCAGTCGAGTGCGAGGCTCACCTTGTCGCCGAGCACCTCCTTCATCGCAGCGACGCAGTCGATCGCGTGCGCCATGCCGCGTTCACTGATCTGGCCCTGATCCATCGCGCCGTGATAGCCGGCCTTCTTCTGCACGGGACCGTAGTGGAAATCGGGAAACGAGTCCTTCATGCTCGAATGGAACGAGATTCCCTGCTTGACCATGAAGAAGCCCTCGGGCTGCTCCATCATCCATTTGACGTCGGCGGCGTAGTCCTCGGGGCGATCGCCGGAGCGCTTGCGGCGCTTGTTGCCATTGTAGCAGCGCACCTGGTCGCGCACCTTGCCACCCAGCAGCTTGTAGGCCGGCACATTGGCGGCCTTGCCGGCGATGTCCCACAAGGCGTGCTCGATGGCACTGACGGCGGCGCCATAGGGCTTGAAGCTGCCGCGCTGCCGAATCTTCAGCATGCAGCGCTCGACGTCGGTCGGGTCCTCGCCGATCAAGGCTTCGCGGAAATGCAGGACCCAGGGTTTGAGATAGGGCTTGGTGAATTCCACCTCGCCCAGGCCATAGATGTTCTCGTCGGTGACGATTCGAACGATCGGGTGCCGGCCGATGACGGCGCAGCGAAGGTCGACGATTTTCATGGGGCAGTGTTGTCCTTGGCGGGCGGCCCTCAGGCCAGTTCGACTTCATTGGCCTCGAGATAGGCGCGGTTCAGTTCTATCCCGAGACCGGGAACGTGCGGCAGCTTCAGGGCGCCATTGGAATTGTCGAGGCGCGTATGCATCAGCTCGTTGTAGCCGCTGAGGTTCCAGCGCGAGGTCTCGAGCTTGTAGAAGTTCGGCACCGTCATCATCACATGCGCGCCGGCGAGGACGTTGATCGGGCCGCCGGCATCGTGCGGCGAGACCGGGATGTAGTAGGCCTCGCACAGCGCGGCGATCTTCTTGAGCTCGGTGATGCCGCCGGTCCAGGTCACGTCCGGCATGATGTAGTCGGCGAGCCCGCGCTCGAGCACGGGGGCGAAGTCCCACTTGGTGTGACCACGCTCCCCCCATGAAATCGGCGCGCTGACCTTCTCGCGCACCTGTTGCAGCGCGTTGATGCTTTCAGGCGGGCAAGGCTCCTCGAACCAGTCGATGTTGCCGGCCTCCTCGAGCGTATGGCAGAGGCGGATGGCGGTGGGAACGTCGAAGCGGCCATGGGCGTCGATCAGGACATCGACATCGGGCCCTGCCGTCTGGCGGATGAGCTCGGTCAGCTCGGCGGCTTCCCGTTCATCCTTGCGCGTCAGCTCGCCGTCGAGATAGCCATCGCGGCGCTCGCGGTCGCCCTGGTAGGGGAACGGGTCGAATTTGAGGCCGGTATGGCCGGAGGCGACGATATCCCTGATTTCGGCGACCACTCCCTCCTTGCTGGTGAACTTGCTCTGATCGGGGTGCGTGTAGAGCGAGATTTCACTCCGCACGGCGCCGCCGAGCAGTTCGTAGACGGGCAGGTCCAGCGCCTTGCCACGAATGTCCCACAAGGCGATGTCGATGGCGCTGACGACTTCGCAGGCGGCACCGCGACTGCCCATATAGGTGAAGCTGCGGAAGAGCTTGTGCCAGAGCCGTTCGATCTGGCTCGCATCCTCGCCGCTGATCTGGGCGCTCACCTGCCGCAGGATCGAACAGAGGGCCCGATTGGCGATCCTGGTGGTCGAGGTGATCTCGCCCCAGCCGGAGATTCCCTCATCCGTCGTCACCTCGACGAACAGGTACTCGCCCCAATAGGAACTGCTGGCCTTCACGAGCCATGGCCTTACGCCGGCGATCTTCATTTTGCTGGTGCCCCTGCTGTGATTGGAATGATGCGGCTCGACGGCGCTAGCCGGTGTGGTCGGCGCTGAAGGCGCGCATCTGCTCGAGAATGTGCTTGCCGGAGCCTTCGACGTGGCGCGCGATGACTTCGCCTGCCTTGTCGGCGTCCTGCGCCTTGACATGCTCGATGAGCTCGCGATGCTCCCGCATGACGGTCGCGCGACGAGCGAGCGTGAAGTTGAAGCGGCGGCTGACGGCGCGCAGCACCTCGCGGTGTTTCCACCACAGCTCCGCCGCATGGCGGTTGTAGTGGCGCTGGTACATGACGGTATGGAACGCCGTATCGAGCTCGCTGTGCAGTTGCGGATCGGCGAAATTGTTCTCTTCCATCATCGCCTGCAGACGCTCGAGTTCCGCAATGTCCTCGTCAGTCGCCATGCCTACGAACCAGCGCGTGAGCGCGGGTTCGATCAGGACGCCGATCTCGTAGATGTCGCGAATGAAATCCTGGTCGATGGGGCGGACGCGGGCCCCACGATTGGGGGCGATGACGACGAAGCCTTCGCCGCGCAAGAGTTGCAGCGCTTCGCGCACCGGGTTGGTGGACGTGCCGTGGCGTTGCGCGAGCTCGGCGGCGACAAGGCGCTCGTTGGGCTTGAGGCGGCCGCTGATGATCTCGTCGCGGATCAACTCGTAGATCGACGCCCCCTCAGTGGACGCCCCGAGATGGTCGATTCCGGGCGGCGGTTTGGCCCTGAAGGCGCTCATCTCCCCCATCGCGCTCTCCTTGTTCACAGTCCTGCGCCTTCTCGCATTCGTGCGCTGGCTGCGTCAAATAGTGTACGATCTAATCGGGTTGACACGCAATCCGGGTTCTGGAACGTTGCGGATCATCGGGGGGATACACAAAATCCGGACAACGACCCTCCGAGAGACAGGGTGAGGTCCGCGCGGCGGGCCAGGGAGAATCTGGAGGAGTCCCAATGACGAGGTTGAATCTCGGCCGTGCCCTCGCGCACGGCGCGGTCGTCTCCGCGTTGACGGTGTCGCTGATGACGTCGTCGGTGCTGGGACAGAGCATCGATCTGAGCCAGTGGTCGCCGGAATATGTGCGGTCGATCGCGGGCACGGAGGAGTTCGACACGGTCGGCCACTGCAACTCGATCACACCGACCGACTACAAGGGCCGCCTGACATTCTGGTACCAGGGTATCTTCGAGGGCGACCCCGAAGTGATGCGGCAGAACTATCGCGACTTCTTCGCGGCGTTCCGCGCCACCTATCCCAATATCGAGCTCGAAGAGCAGGGCATCACCTATAACGAGCTGCTCGACAAGTTCCGCACGGCGCTCCTGGGCAATGCCGCGCCGATGGCGATTCGCCTGCAGATTCTGGGCGGCACGGAATTCGCGGCGAAGGGCTATCTCGAAGAGCTCCGGCCCGAGGACGTCGGCTATTCGACGAACGATTTCTGGCCCGGCGCGATGAAGGCCGTGACCTGGGAGGGCGTCACCTACGGCATTCCGACGAACAACGAGACGATGGCGTTCATCTGGAATGCCGACATCTTCGAGCAGGCCGGGCTCGATCCCGAGAAGCCGCCGGCTACCTGGGACGACGTCGTCGAATATTCCAAGGTGATTCACGACAAGCTGGGCATCTCGGGCTACGGCCTCGTGGCGCGCCAGAATGCGGGCAACACGCCCTATCGCTTCATGCCACAGCTCTGGGGCTATGGCGGTGGCGTGTTCGACGAAGCCGATCCGAACCCGACCTATCAGGAAATCCGGCTGAACAGCCCCGAGAGCAAGCGGGCGCTGCAGGCCTCCTACGACATGTATGTCCGCGACAAGTCGGTGCCGGTGTCGGCGCTCACCAATACGCAGGCGGACAACCAGGCGCCGTTCATCTCGGGCCAGCTTGCGATGGTGATCTCGCACCCCTCCGAATATGCCCGCATGCTCGAGCTCGCCGCGGAGGCGACGGGTTCGGACAAGGAAGTGGCCGAGAAGGTCATCGAGAACATGCGCTACGGCCTGATCCCGACCGGCCCCGACGGCAAGCGCGCCGTGGTGTTCGGCGGCTCCAACATCCACATCCTCAAGCCGGAATATGTGGATGGCGGCTATGTCGACGAGGCGGCGGCGAAGGCCCTCATCTGCATGTGGACGAGCCCTGAATGGTCGCTGAAGCTCGCCTGGTCGGCGTCCAACCCGGGCAACCTCAACGGGTTCAGGACCTCGTGGATGAAGGAGCGGCTTGAACAGATCAAGTTCCTCGACGTCACCACGTCCATGCTGCCCTACGGCATCCCGTTCCCGGCGCTGCCCGAGTCGCCCGAGATCATGAACATCATCGTCCCCGACATGATGCAGAATGCTCTCACCGGCGCGATGACCGTGGACGAGGCGGCCGAGGATGCGGCCCAGAAGGTCGAGGACCTGATGGGCGGCGGCGGCCTCTAACCTCCCAGCCTGAAGCCGGCGGCGCCTTGCGAGGTGCTGCCGGTTCCTTTCCACGATCGGGGGAGCGGAAAGAGTGACGACGGCGACCGGCCAGCCAGGGGCCATGCGCAGGGCGGAAAGCGGGCGCAGCAATATCGCGCAGCGCATGTGGATGCACCGGACCGACTACGGCTACGTGCTGCCGGCCCTGATCGTGATGCTCATCGTCATCGCCTACCCGGTCTACTACACCATCGATCTGAGCTTTTTTCAGACGCCGGCGAGCCTCCAGCTTCGCGACAAGATCTTCATCGGTTTCGAGAACTATGCGGCGATCCTCAGCAGCGGCGTGTTCTGGAAGGTTACCGTCAACACCGTCATCTGGACGCTGGCGTCCACGGTGTTCTCGTTCCTGCTCGGGCTTGGCTGCGCCCTGGCGCTGCACCGGGAATTCATCGGGCGAGGCGTGCTGCGCGCCATCCTGCTCATTCCGTGGGTGGTGAGCGCCGTGGCCGCCTCCTATGTGTGGCGGTGGCTCTATCACTCCGATTTCGGCGTGATCGGTGCGGCGCTGGCGCAGTTGGGGCTGGCCGACAGGCCGCCGAACTTCATCGACAACATCCGGACGGTGCTGCCCTCGCTGATCGTCGTCAACGTGTGGCGCGAGTTTTCGTTTGCCATGATCATGCTGATGGCGGGGCTGCAGACGGTGCCCGACCAGTTGCTGCGCGCCGCCCGCGTGGATGGCGCCAACGCATGGGACAGGTTCTGGCACGTCACCTTCCCGCACCTCAGGGGCGTGTCGACGGTGACGGTGCTACTGCTCGCCGTCGCCAACTTCAATTCGTTCATCATCCCGTGGATCATGACGGGCGGCGGGCCGTCCAACGCCTCGCATATCTGGATCACGCACATTTATGAACTCGCCTTCGGGCGGCAGCGCTGGGGCGTGGCGTCGGCCTATTCGGTGCTGCTGTTCATCATCATGATGACGCTGGGCTACTTCTACGTGCGCGCGCTGAGCCGGGGCGACGGCGACAGGCAGGGCGCATGACGGTCATCGGCGGCACATCGGGACGCACTGCGCGGCGGGGCTTCGACGGCTGGCGCTGGGCGGGGCGGATTTTCCTCGTCTTTATGATCATCTACACCGTCGTCCCGATGGCGTGGATGCTGATCACTTCACTCAAGACGGGCTTTGCGGCGATGATGTATCCGCCGCAATGGTGGCCGGCGGAGCCGACCCTCGACAACTATATCCGGCTGCTCGACCCCAAGGACAGCATCGGACAGGACTTCCTGCGATATTTCTGGAACAGCATTTTTGTATCGGTGATGACGACAGTTCTCGCTGTCGTCGTGGCGGTTCCTGCCGCCTATGCGTTCTCGCGCTTTCGCTTCCCGGGGCGCACGTTCCTGTTCTTCGCAGTCCTGCTGCGCAACATGTTCCCGGCGGTGATCTTCCTCGTGCCGCTGTTCATCCTCATGCGTCTTCTGGGGTTGGTGAACACGCACGGGTCGCTGATTCTCACCTATCTGACTTTCGGGCTGCCGCTGGCGATCTGGCTGCTCAAGGGATTCTACGACAACATCCCGATCCAGCTCGAGCAGGCGGCACGGATCGACGGCGCGACCCGCTTCCAGGCCTTCGTCCTGATCGTCATGCCGCTGTCGACCCCGGGCATCATTGCGACCGCCATATACAGCTTCATCGGGGCGTGGAACGAGTACATCTATGCCTACACCTTCCTCAGCAGGAACGAGCAGATGACGCTGCCGGTCGGCATCCAGCGTTTCTTTGCCGAGAACACGACCGACTGGCCGGGGCTGATGGCGGCGAGCTTCATGATGAGCGTGCCGGTGGTCGTGCTGTTCCTTGTCCTGCAGCGATATTTCGTGCGCGCGCTCACAGAAGGCGCGGTCAAACACTAGAGGGGTGCCGATGGCTCACGTGGTTCTCAAAGATCTGGTCAAGACCTATGGCGCCTTCACTGCCGTCAACAACGTGTCGCTCACGGTCGATGACGGGGACTTCGTCGCGCTTGTCGGGCCTTCCGGTTGCGGCAAGACGACGACGCTGAACCTGGTGGCCGGATTGATCCCGATCACCAGCGGCGATATCGCCATCGGCGATCGCGTCGTCAATGAGCTCGATCCCAAGGACCGCGACATCGCGATGGTGTTCCAGAACTACGCGCTCTATCCGCAGAAGTCTGTCTACAAGAACCTTGCGTTTCCGTTGGAGATGCGCCGGCTGCCGCGCGAGGAGATCGACACTAAGGTGCGCGAGGCGGCTCGCGTGCTGGACATCACGCACCTGCTCGAACGCCGGCCGCGAGAGCTCTCGGGCGGCCAGCAGCAGCGCGTGGCGCTGGGCCGGGCGCTGGTGCGCGATCCGGCGGTGTTCCTGATGGACGAGCCGCTCTCCAATCTCGACGCCAAACTGCGGGTGCAGATGCGCTCGGAGATCAAGCGCTTTCACCAGGACCTCAACGCCACCATCATCTATGTGACGCATGACCAGCTCGAGGCTGTGACCATGGCCGACAAGATGGCGGTGATGAATGGCGGGTTCCTGCAGCAGTACGACACCCCGGCGCAGGTGTTCGCCAATCCGGTCAACATGTTCGTCGCAAGTTTCGTCGGCAGCCCGGCAATGAGCCTCATTCCGCTCGAGGCGGTGAGCGTGGACGGAAAGACCATGCTCAACAGCGCCGAGGGCTGGAAGTTGCCGCTCAGCGAGATCAACATGCGCAAGGTCCAGTCGGCGAGCAGCAAGAAGATCGTGCTGGGCGCAAGGCACTCGACCATCCGTCTGCACAAGCAGGCGGCGCCCGCCGGCGTGCCGGCCAAGGTGTATACGGTGGAGCCGACTGGCGACGTGACTTTCGTCCAGGCGTTCCTGTCGGGGGCCGTGGTCAATATCAGCCTGCCGCCGACTGTGGAAATCGAGCCGGATGACCAGGTGTGGCTTGAGTTCGATCAGGAGCGGATGCACCTGTTTGATGGCCAGACGGAAATGGCGCTGATCGCGAACTGACCCTCTTTGAGCCACCGGGCCAGGTGGCCCGTTCAATATAGGATTGCCCGATGACTGACAGCGACGCCGCCCTCGACCGCGTGAACACGAACTCGCGGCCGTCGGAGTTGCGGATCACCGACATGCGCGTGGCCGAGATCGTCGGCGCCCCGTTCACCTCGGCGCTGCTCAAGATTTACACGAACCAGGGCATCGTCGGGCTGGGCGAGGTGCGCGATGGCGCCAGCGCTACCTATGCGCTGATGCTCAAGAGCCGCCTGCTTGGCGAAAATCCGTGCGATGTCGACCGGTTGTTCCGCCGCATCAAGCAATTCGGCGGACACGGACGACAGGGCGGAGGTGTGTCGGCCGTCGAGATCGCGCTGTGGGATCTTGCCGGCAAGGCCTATGGCGTGCCGATCTACCAGATGCTGGGCGGCCGGTTCCGCGAAAGGGTGCGCATCTATTGCGACACGGACGCCGAAAAGCCAAGCGGCACCGAGACGGGAAAGCGGCTCAAGGCGCGCATGGATATGGGGTTCACCTTCCTCAAGATGGACCTCGGCCTGATGCAGGTCGCCGATGTTCCGGGTGCGGTCGTTGCGCCGTCCGGCTCGCTCGAAGGGTATCGCGTCCATCCTGGGCGCGGCCCCGTGAAGACGCTGGAGGACCGCCGCAAGCGCAACGCCACCTACGACATCCACAATGTCCGTCACCCGTTCAGCGGGCTGCACTTCACGGAGAAGGGCGTCGACCTGCTCGAGCAATATATCCACGAGGTGCGCGAGGTCATCGGCTACGAGATTCCGCTGGCGATCGACCATGTCGGCCATATCTCACTGCAGAACGGCATCCGCCTGGCGCGGCGGATCGAGAAATATGTGCCCGCATGGCTCGAGGACGTGATCCCCTGGCAGTACACGGAGCAGTATCGGCAGCTCCAGGCGGCCACCTCGGTGCCGATCTGCACCGGGGAGGACATCTACCTCAAGGAAGGGTTCGAGCCGCTGCTCAACAGCGGCATCTCGGTGATCCATCCGGACCTGCTCACCAGCGGCGGCATTCTCGAGACCAAGAAGATCGGCGATGCGGCGCAGGAGCATGGCGTGGCAATGGCCATCCACATGGCGGAGAGCCCGATCGCGGCCATGGCGGCGGCGCATGTCGCGATCGCCACCGAGAATTTCATGGCGCTCGAATATCACACTGTCGACGTGCCCTGGTGGGACGACATTGTCACGGGCCTTCCGAAGCCGCTCGTCAAGAACGGCTTCATCGAAGTGCCAGACAAGCCGGGTCTGGGCATCGACGACGTCGTCGATGAAGTGATCAGCCAGCACCTCCAGCCCGGCGTCACCGGCGTCTGGCAGCCGACCGACCAGTGGAACGACGAATATTCGTGGGACCGGACCTGGAGCTGATCGGATGAAGATCACGGCGATCAAGCCGTACCCGGTGTGGATCGGAATCCGCAACCAGCTCATCGTCAAGGTCGAGACGGACGAAGGTGTCCATGGCTGGGGCGAGAGCGGGCTGAGTGGCCGCGAAATGGCGGTGGCCGGCGCGCTGGAGCATTATTCCCGTTTCCTGATCGGACGGAACGCATTCGAGATCGGGGCCATCTGGCAGGAGACTTATCGCAGCCAGTATTTCGAGGGTGGCCGCGTGCTGCAGGCCGCGATCTCGGCCGTGGATATTGCGCTCCACGACATCAAGGGCAAGGCGCTCGGCGTGCCGGTCTACGACCTGCTGGGCGGCAAGCAGCGCAACAAGGTCCCGACCTTCGCCTCGACCGGCGACGAAGCGGAGAACGACGTCGCCATCACGCGAGCGCGAGAGCTCATGGAGATGGGATTCACCGTTATCCGCTTCTTCCCCGTGGGCCAGAACAGCAAGGATACCTTCGAGCCGCGCGAATCCATCGCGTCGACGGCCGCGATGCTCAACAAGGCCCGCCGGGAGCTCGGCAGCGAGGTCGTGCTCGGCATCGACTATCACCATCGGCTGTCGGTGGCCGAAGCGGCAAGCTTTTGCAGCAAGATCGACAGGGGTGTCCTCGATTTTCTCGAGGAGCCGATCCGCGACGAGACGCCCGAGGCCTACGAGGCGCTGCGCAGGATGACCGATATTCCCTTCGCCATCGGCGAGGAATTTTCGAGCAAGTGGCAGTTCCTGCCCTACATCGAGCGGGGCATCCATCAGTTCAACCGGATCGACGTGTGCAATGTCGGCGGCCTCACGGAGGCAATGAAGGTCGCCGGCTGGAGCGAAGCGCACTATGTCGATCTGATGCCGCACAATCCGCTGGGGCCGGTCTGCACGGCGGCGACGGTGCATTTCGGCGCCGCTGTTGCAAACTTCGCCTGGCTCGAAACGCGCGCACCGGAAAGCAGGCTCGGTTTCGACAATTCCGAATTCTTCCCCGTGCAGCCGCGGCTCGAAGGTGCCTATTATCCGGTGAGCGACTCGCCGGGCCTCGGCGTGGAGGTCAACGAGGAGCTGGTCAAACAGCAAAGCTTCAAATTCTGGGAGGCGCCGCATCTCAAGCGGCGCGACGGGTCGGTTACCAACTGGTAGGCTGGCACCCGCAACTGAGGGAAGAGACATGACGACGATCGGCGCGGAAATCAAACGCCCACCCCGGCACATCATCGAAGGGCTGAAGGGCCTCGGCGCGGCCACCGTCGCCGGCACGCTAGGCCATATGGGGTTCAAAAGTCCGCACATGGTGGGCATCCTGCCTCAGACCAAGGGCAAGTCGATCGTTGGGCCGGCGCTGACGCTGCAGTTCTTGCCACAGCGGCCCGATCTGTTCACCGAGGGTGAATATGCCGACCCGGAGACGCAGCTCCACCGGCACGTGCTCTATCACGTCGAGGAG
Source organism: uncultured Devosia sp. (assembly GCA_964487765.1). Classification (GTDB taxonomy): domain Bacteria; phylum Pseudomonadota; class Alphaproteobacteria; order Rhizobiales; family Devosiaceae; genus Devosia_A. Next base: position 65,817 of record CAZASR010000004.1, read on the forward strand.
GGCGACGTGGTGGTGGTCGACGCGCGCGGCGACATGCGCTCGGGCGTGTTCGGCGACATGATGTCGACTTACTTCAAGGGACGCCGCGGCGCCGGCATCATCATCGATGGCTGCATGCGCGACCGGCCCAATGTGGAAAAGCTCGACCTCTCGCTGTGGCTCAAGGGCTGGACGCCCAACTACCATGTGCAGACCGAGATCTTCCCCAACGCCGTGAACGTCACGATCGCCTGCGGGGGCGTGACGGTGGTACCAGGCGACATCATCGTGGCCGACGACGATGGCGCCGTGGTGGTGCCGGTGTCGATGGCCGAAGCGGTAATCGAAGATGGCAAGAAGCACGCCGAGTGGGAAGTGTTCTCGCGCGAGAAGCTGATGGCCGGCGAGTCGCTCAAGCGCTACTACCCGCTGCATCCCGACGCCGAGGACGAATACCAGGCCTGGCGCAAGGCACGTGGTCTCAACGCGATGCCGTCGCGCTGAGCCCAGCGGGCCCGCTTCGAGCCCTCAGCGTATTCTCAGGCCGTTGGCGTCGAAGATCAGCATGGAGGCGGGGTCGAACTTCGCCTCATAGGTATCGCCGGAAACCACGTCGCGCGCATTGTTGGTGGCGAGCGTCAGCAGTTCGCCACTGCCGTGGCGGGCGTAGGCGTAGGTTTCGCCGCCCAGATGCTCGACGATATCGACGGTGAGCGGCAGGGCGGCGCTGCCGCCGGCCTTGAAATGCTCGGGGCGAATACCGACGGTCACCACCGTGCCGTTTGCGGCCTTTACCTTGGTGGGCACGGTTCGGTTGTCATAGTCCGGCAGGCGCACGGCGCCGTTTTCGATCACGCCCATGAGGAAGTTCATCTTGGGCGAGCCAATGAAACCGGCGACGAAAAGGTTGTCGGGGTCATCATAGAGCTGGAGCGGCGTGCCAACCTGCTCGACGACGCCGTCGCGCAACACCACAATCTTGTCGGCAAGGGTCATCGCCTCGACCTGGTCGTGGGTCACATAGATGATGGTGGTCTTGAGCTCCTTGTGGAGGCGCGCGATCTCGATGCGCATGTGAACGCGCAGCTCGGCGTCGAGATTGCTGAGCGGCTCGTCGAACAGGAAGACCTCGGGGTGACGCACGATGGCGCGGCCGATGGCGACGCGCTGGCGCTGACCGCCCGAGAGCTCCTTGGGCCTTCGGTCGAGCAGCGGTTCGAGCTCGAGGATACGCGCGGCCTCGGCGACCTGCCGCGCGATTTCTGGCTTGGGCACGCCGGCGAAGCGCAAGGCGAAGCCCATGTTTTCGCGCACGGTCATGTGCGGGTAGAGCGCATAGCTCTGGAACACCATGGCGATGCCGCGCTTGCTGGGATCGACATCGTTCATCCGCTCATCGCCGATGAACAGTTCGCCGCTGGTGATGGCCTCGAGACCCGCGATCATGCGGAGCAGGGTGGACTTGCCGCAGCCGGAGGGTCCGACGAACACCACGAACTCCTTGCTCGCGATGTCGAGATCGACGCCCTTGATGACCTCGACGCTGCCGAAGGACTTTCGCACACCACGCAGCTTCAATCCGCTCATAAAGCTTCCCCCTTCAGGCCGCAGTCAGTTCGATTTCCGTCGTGCCCAGACGGTCGTTTGTCACCTTG
>CAZASR010000005.1:0-67238 GCA_964487765.1 uncultured Devosia sp.
CGCTTGTCATCCTGCTGCTGGCCGAACCGATCCTGATCCAGGTCTACTTCAATTCGGGGCTGGCCTACCTTCTCAACCGAGTTTCTGGTGAGCAGCACTGCGTCGCCGGCCCCTCTGCCCTGATCGGCGCCTCCAACTTCTTCGAGTTGGCGGTGGCCGCCGCGATCAGCCTGTTCGGCTTCAACTCCGGCGCAGCCCTCGCCACCGTCGTGGGGGTGCTGGTCGAGGTGCCGGTGATGCTCTCGGTGGTGTGGATCGTGAACAACAGCAAGGGTTGGTATGAACGCGCCGCCACCACATAGCCCGGCAGCCTAGGGTTGTGCTGGGCGTGGACCTTCAAGCGGCGCTTTTGGCGGTGCATCGAAGACGTTGGTAAGGGCGAAGGGTGGAGCGGGACCGGACCGCTCCTCTGCCGGCCGCCGATGCGGCATGTAATCCCTCTCCACTTGCGCGAAGCAGGTGCCCGAATCTTTCAGCCGCCATTGCGGCATGTGCCAGTCTCGATCGGACGATCCCCCAATACCCTACGCGAGCTACCAAATAGTTGATTTAGCGTGTCAATCTGTAGCGACGCTCTTTGGTCTACCACGCGGAGAGAACCTCTGGTGGCAGTTAAGGCTCGCTAACTGCCGGTTTCATTTACTGCCGCAATACGCCCGCCGGACAGTACGTGATAAGCGAAGGTTATCGCGTGGTGGCAGTCTGGCATGGCTACCGTAGGCGAAACATGACCCGTTTTTGGCAGAACGACCTCGGATACCTCCTGATCCCAAGGACGGCAGCTACTCTCACTACCGGGCTTGCGCAAATGGGGGGAGTGGCGCTCGTTCCACGTCACCGCTTGCCACCCCCAATGCTGCAAGCCAAGAATTCCTTGGACCTTTCTCGTAACCTATCAAAACACAACGCGTCGGAAAATTTATCAAGAACAGCCACTTACAACCACCTCAGTTTGGGGCGCCGTAATAGCTTGAGGTTTGCTCTCCGTGTTACCTCTGCTAGGCAACGGATCTGGTGGTCCGTAGTCGCTCAAGTCGTGGCCTCTAATGTCCTTCGAGGTTAACGGCAGCTTTTTGGGCCCGAAGCGGCCTTCAGTACGGTCCGATCTCTAGCCCAACGCTCTTCACATCCCGCGCACGACCTCATGGAGCCTTATGAGGACGTAGCGCGAGCGGGCATCGGTGGGGTCGGCGCGCATTTCGCTCATCGTGTAACTGAAGCCGGTGCGCTCGGTGGGCCAGGCGCCGTGAATGGAACCGCCCGCGCCGCTGTGGCCAAATGCATTGGAGGGGGGGCCGAAGCGGCCCTGAGGCGTCTGCAGGGCCCACACGGTGCCGAAGGCCATTGCCTCGGCGATATACGGATCCATGAAGCGCGACAGCTCGCTACGGCCGAGCGCGACGGTTTCGGGCTTGAGTACGGTAACGCCCTCAAGGGTACCGCCGAGCGCCATGCAGCCATAGTAGCGCGCCATCGAGCGCGCGTCGGCGATGCCGCCGGCGCCTCCGATTTCTGCGGAATGAATCAGGCGCTTGTTCCAGGGCATGTCATTACTGGGAAACAGAGGCGGGTTGCCCCAGATGGACTTGAGGATCGGGTCCGCCAACTGCGCATCGGTCAGCGGACCCATGCCTTCGCCGAGCCGAATCTTGCCGACACGATGCTCCTGCTCCTCGGGGAGACCGATCCAGGCGTTGAGGCCGAGTGGTCCCGCGATCTCCTCGGCGAAGAAGCGGCCCAGCGTGCGGCCATCGATCCGCCGGATAAGGGCGCCCACAATCCAGCCGATAGTGAGGGCGTGATATGAGTGAAAAGCGTCAGGGTCGCTGGCTAGGGGTTGGGCCGCCAGCAGCGACTCGATGCGCTCATAGTCAGGCCAGTCTGCGGCTTGCAACGGTTCGGCGACGCCCGGCAGGCCAGCGCCGTGCGAGACCACATGGCGGACGCGGACAGTGTCTTTGCCGTGTTGCGCGAACTCGGGCCAGTATCTTGCAACCTTGTCCTCGAGCGCAATCTGGCCGCGCTCGATAAGCTTTAGGACGCACGCGGCCATCAGACCTTTGGTGCCGGAGAAAATGATCTGGAGCGTGTCGTCCTGCCAAGGGCGCCCGGACGCGGCCTCGCCGCCCCAGAGATCGACGACCATTCGGCCATCATGCATGGCGGCAAACGCGGCACCGACGTCGGCGCGATCAGCGAAATTGCGTTCGAACTCGGCGGCCACCGGCTCGAAACCGGGCGCAACAAATCCCTGGGCCGCAACGCGACCCGACGTCCAGTTGATCTTCATGTCCCTCAGTCTCCGTGGCCGACGGCCTCGAACTGTTCCCCACCCGCCATCAAATTGAGTACCTCTTCGCGGGACTTCTCGCCGCGTAGGAACTTTGCCGCGGCACGTCCCTGAATCAACACGGTAAAGCGGTCGCCTACCTGCAGCGCGTGCGTCGCGTTGTGGGTAATGAACACCAGCGCGATGCCGTCGGCGCGCGCCTTGGAAATGAGGTCGATGACGATCTTGCTTTCCTTGACGCCGAGCGCAGCCGTCGGCTCGTCGAGGATCAGTAGCTTGGCACCAAAATAGAGGGCGCGGGCGATGGCAAGAGCCTGGCGTTCGCCACCCGACATGGTGCCCACAAGTTGGTCGGGGTCGAGGACGCGACGAATACCCATCGATTTGAGCTGCTCGATCGAGACGCGGCTGGCCGTCTTGTGGTCGAGCCGGCGGAATGGTCCCCAGCCGGTGGTCGGCTCGTTGCCGAGGAAGAAGTTGCGAGCCACCGAGATCAGCGGAATTGTGCCGACGTCCTGATGCACGGTCCCGATTCCATAGGTCTGAGCGTCGCGAGGTGACGAGAAGGTCACCGGCTGTCCGCCGAACCTGATGGTGCCAAGGGTCGGTGTCAGCACGCCGGACATGAGCTTGATGAGGGTCGACTTGCCCGCGCCGTTGTCGCCCAGCAGGCAGTGCACTTCGCCGGGATAGACGTCGATGCTGACATCATTAAGGGCGAGGTTGTTGCCGAACGTGCGCGAGACGTTCTCAAGCTGCATGATCGGGGAGGTCATGCGCGCCTCCCGCGATTGAGGGCAAGGTTGCGCACGGCGTTGTTGGTCAGCACCGCGATCACCAGCAAGGCGCCGATGAAGGTCTGCAGCCAATCGGTTGGCCAGCCGGTGTAGAACAGTCCGAGGCCGACCATGCCGTAAATGATGCATCCGAGCACGATGCCGGTCACGGTACCGAACCCGCCCTGCAGCAGCACGCCGCCGATCACCGCTGCGATAGCCGTCTGGAACACGTAGCCTTGGCCCTGCGCGGCGTTACCTTGATTGTACATCACGGCCGACATAATGCCGACGAGCGATGCGCTCACCGCTGTCCATATGAAGAGGATGAGTTTGACGCGGTTTACCGGCACGCCTGCGCGGCGCGCCGCATCGGCGTTGCCGCCGGTCGCGAGGATCCAATTGCCGAGCCGCGTCTGCCGCAGCACCCAGGCCGCGAGCACGATGGCGAACAACCACCAAAGGATCGAGATGTTGAAGAAGTTCCACTTGCTCGAAAACAGCGGTTCGGCCCAGCCGGCGTCCTTGAATGAGACATTGCTCGACCCTGAGATCAGTCGCGACAGGCCGAGGGACGTGCCTGCTAGAATAAAGTTCGAGGCGAGTGTGACGATGAAGCTCGGCAGCTTGGTGAAGTTGACGAGGAACGCATTGAAGCTACCCACGAGGACGCCCAGCGTCAGGGCCGCTATGATCGTGTAGGCGACGGGGATACCGTAGAAGCCGCTGCCGAGCGCCACGATGATAGCCGAGGCGCCAACCACCGACCCAGTCGAGAGGTCGAACTCGCCCGAGATCATCAACAGACCGATCGGGATTGCAATGATGCCGAGTTCCGCTGCGGTGTTGAGCCAACCCGCGGTACCCGCCGGGGTCAGGAAGCCGGTTGCACCCCCAAAGATGCCAAAGAACACATAGATAACGATGACCGCGATGGCCGGGCCCAGCCAGGTGATGCGCAGCATGCGCTCGACGAGACCAAGCTTGCGTGGAGCGGCCGGCTCAAGAGTGGTTTCCATGGTCGCCATTCAAACTAACCCGAATGCTGCAGCAGAAGCCAAACGCGGCGTGACTGCAAGGGCTTGAGCAGAAGAGGGGCACCGACACACTGGCAGGCGCCCCTCGCCGAGAGGTTAGTTGGCGCCGCGGGAGCCCGGGACGTCCTTGTTCACTTTGAGGACGGCTTCAGCGTTCTCCTGCGTGACCATATAGGGTCCGACCCAGGTTACGCCTGACGGTGCCATCTTATACTTGTTGTAGAGGTGTGGAATCAGAACGCCGTAATAGCCTTGGAGGAAGGGCTGCTGGTCGGACGCGAAGCTCATCTCGCCCGCGGCGATGGCTTCGAGCACGGTGTTGCCGAGGTCCATGGTGCCGAGGTCCACACTGCGGCCGGTGGCGCGCACTGCCTTGATGGATTCGAGCGCGTCGACCGCGACGGCGACGCCGAGCGTAACGACGCCATCAATGGTCTGGTCCTGCATCAGCATCGCGCTGACGGCGGCCTGCACCTTCTGGCTGTTGCCAATGTCTTCCGAGGCGAGGATCACCATCTTGGCCTTGCCGCCGGCTTCTGTCACGGCGTCGATATAGCCCTGGCAGCGCTGTTCGAGCACCGGGTTTGCGGCGATCTGGTTGATGCAGAGTCCGTTCTTGACACCCTTGCCGACGGCGACTTTGCCGCCCTGGTAGCCCATCTGGTAGCTGTCTTCGCCGATGAAGCCGATGGCGCCGAGCTCCTGGTACTTCTGGCCGCCCGAATTGATAATAATGACCGGGATGCCTTCGGCCGCTGCCTGCTTGATCAGCGGCTCGGTAGGCTCAGGGAAAAAGTTGCCGACGGCGATCGCGGCCGGCTTACGCGCGATCGCGGCTTCGAACATCTTGGTATAGACCGGCACAATGTCATTGAAGTCGGCGGGCGCGGTCCACTGACCCTTCACGCCCAGTTCTTCGACGGCGGTGTTGAAGCCCTGTTGCACGGCGCCCCAGAACGGATCGGAACTCGGACCGCCGAGCATGATGATCGTCTGGTCGTCCTGCGCATGGGCGGCCAGCGGCGCGGACACGGCCATGACGGCGGCGAGCGCTAGCGCGCTCAGATGTGTAATCTTCACGATGCTTCTCCCTGATCGACGCATCGGCGATGCGCCTCACTCCCCGGCCCGGCTCGCTAGAGTCTCGGACGCGATAGAGGAACGATATTAGATCATATGTATGATGTAAATGGGCTAGCGAGCGTTTCGCATCCTGAGGATGGCGGCCGCCTCGTGCGCTAGTGCCTTGCCCAGGATTTCGTGCGAGGCCTCGTCCAAATGGACGCCGTCGATGCCCGATCGCACCACCTTGTTGGCGTCGAAATGGAAGCAACCGGTCCGGCTCGCTACTTGCTCGAGATAGTACGCGTGGTCGGTGCAGCGCCGGTAGCCATTGCCCCAGATCGCCGGCTCCGCGGCCTCGCCCAGCGCGGGTGGCGTCACCACCAGAACTTCAGGGCCGCGCTCAACCAGTGCGTAGTGGCCCTTCACCATCTGGATCAGGGTGAGCATCCCACGAGCCGAGTTGAAAGCGCTGATGGAGAACTGGTCTTTAAAGTCGTTGGTGCCCAGCATGATGATCAGCAGATCCATCGGCGCGTGGCTCTCGATAATCGGCAACAACGTGCGCGAGCCGTTCTTGTGGATGCCCTCGATCGGGTCGTCGAACACAGTGGTGCGGCCGCTCAGGCCCTCTTCGATAATGTGCGCGTGCTGGCCGAGATGGCGACCCATCACCTGCGTCCAGCGGCGCTCGAAGTCGATCCGGTCCGGAGTTTGTGCGATGTTGGCATAAGGCGGACAGCCCCAGGTGTTGGAATCCCCGAAACACACGATCGTCGTCATCACCCCCCCCACCCGGCAGTTGCAAATCGCCGCCACGTTCCTGTATAGGTCCTACATATTACTCAAGACAATCCGCTTCCGAGGCCCTCCAGGTGACTGTCTACAGGCGCCCTGACCCGATACCGCTGCACCGAGACCGACCGCCCGGCGATTTGGCCCTGCGCCGGGTCAAGCCCGAGCAGGGGGATCTGCATCATCTGGTTGCGCGCCAGATTTTCGTGGCGATCGCCGGCGGCAGTTATCCCGAGGGAAGCGTGTTGCCGACGGAGGACACGCTGAGCCAGGAGCTTGGCGTCAGCCGCACGGCGCTGCGCGAGGCCATCAAGGGACTCGCCTCCAAGGGCATGCTCGAGACGCGACGCCGGCGCGGTACTCTGGTGCTCGATCGTAGCAACTGGAATATGCTCGATGCAGAGGTGCTCGCTTGGCTGCGGCGAGATGACAGTCGAGTTGTTTCCGAACAGCTCTGGCAGACGATCGCGGCGCTCTTGCCGTCGCTCGCTCAACTGGCAGCGCGACGCGGAATGACGCCGCAACTGAAGGCTTCAGCTCTGGCAGCCGGTCAGCAGGACGTGAGGGCGCGGACCGACTTCATCATCGAGCTCGCCCGGGCCGTCGACAACCGCTTCATCCAGTCCGTCGTCGTCGGAGCACTGAGCAGTCTGATTGCCGCCGATGGTGCCTTCTTGGAAGAGGTCACTCGTGGCATCACGTCCGAAGTGGCAAGAGCGACACTTGCGTCGATCAACGCAGCTGACGGAGACGGTGCGGAAGCAAGCTTGCGCCGCTCGCTTCGTCCCCTCTCGGCCTCTGTCCCAGCCTAGCGGCCGACACGAGTGTCTGCTTTTGGCGGTGGTCTCAATCGGTGAGCGCAACACACTAATCTTCGGGTGGAGATGGAGTGTGAGCCATGAAGCAGCGACGTCGCATCTACTTTTCGGCAGCTCAGCGAGCGGAGATCTGGGATCGTTGGCAGGCAGGAGAGTCGATGAAGTCGATCGGACGCCGGTTCGATCGAGGGTCTTCTTCGGTTTTCTCAGTGATCTCGCCGGCTGGCGGCATCCGCCCTGCTGATCGGCGGCGGGCGCCGATGGTGCTAAGCTTGGGTGAGCGGGAGGAGATCTCGCGCGGGCTCAGCACACAGTGTTCGCTGCGGTCGATCGCACGCAGGCTGGGACGATCGCCATCCACGATCAGCCGAGAGGTTCGTCGCAACGGCGGCCCCGACCGCTATCGAGCGGCAGGCTCCGACCAAGCCGCCTGGGATCGAGCCCGGCGCCCCAAGTTGTGCAAGCTGGCTTGCTGTCCATCTCTGGCCCGCACAGTATCGGCCAAGCTGCAGCTAAACTGGTCGCCTGAGCAGATCGCTGGGTGGCTGAAGCGCGTCCACCCTGGAGAGCGCACAATCAGGTGTCGCACGAGACGATCTACCGGAGCCTCTTTATTCAGGCCCGCGGGGTGCTGAAGAAGGAACTGCTTGAGCACCTCAGAGCCAGGCGAACGATCCGTCGCTCCCGACACGCCAGCATGAAGCAAAGTGGGCTGGGCCAGATCAAGGATGCAATCTCGATCCGCGAGCGGCCAGCCTCCGTTGAAGATCGAGCTGTTCCCGGTCATTGGGAAGGCGACCTCATCGGTGGGTCCAAAAACAGCTATGTGGCGACGTTGGTCGAACGTCACTCCCGCTACGTCATGCTGATCAAGGTCGCCAACAAGGATACCGAAGGCGTCGTCACCGCCCTCATCAAGAACTCGCAGAAGCTCCCCAGCGAGCTCTACCGGTCACTAACCTGGGACCGGGGCAAAGAGCTTGCCGACCACAAGCGGCTGAAGCTGGCCACCGACATCGAGGTCTACTTCTGCGATCCGCGATCACCTTGGCAGCGGGGCTCGAACGAAAACACCAACCGGTTGCTGCGCCAGTATCTACCGCGAGGCACCGACCTTGCTCTTCACAGCCAGGCGAAGCTCAACGCCATCGCCAGGCAGCTCAACGAGCGTCCGAGAAAGACCTTGCTCTATCAAACGCCAGCGGAGAAGTTTGCCGAGTGTGTTGCGGCGATTGGTTGAACCCACCGCGCATTGCGGGCGTTAACTATGAGGGGGCGGGCACGCGACGCTCATAGCGAAGCCTCTACTTGCTGTTTGGATTAACAGCGGCCGCTCATGACCGCGATCGGTTGAACCCAGCACCCGAAGCGGACATGGCAGAAGAGCATCACCACAATCGCGTGACGCTCCTGAATAATACGAGTGGGCACTGCGCGGGCGCTCTACGCGGTGGCTTCACTCGCTTGGCTCTCCCCCGAAGCAATCGTCGACCAAGCAGTCATTGCAAACCAGACCATCCACGCCAAGCTTGCAGCCCACCCAATGACAATTGCAAGTGACTGGGCAGAAGTGAACCCTTCCGTTCCCGCTATCCAACCCTGCGCGAGAAGGGCGAGACCGGAGACACCGATCAGGAACGCCATGCCGATGCTTAGACCCGCACGCTTCATCACCGGGACAAGGATGACCAAGGCGAGGCCCATTGCAATATCGTGATAGCTTCGCATTCCCCACTCGAGCCAACGGATAGACTCAGCGCTTGCAAAGCGCGCCGTCTTCTCGGCGTCGGTCGCAGCCGCCCAGGCGTTGACGGTCTGCTTGAGAGCAACTCCGTCCACTGCCTGCAGTGCCCCATAGAGCGCAAGGGCAGCTACAGACAGCCCAACTCCGAGCGCGGCGATGGCCTTCATGGTGCCTGTCCGCGCCTCCAACGTAAGAAACACGGCGGCCATGCCAGCCAAAATGGCGGCGATACCGATGAACTGCCCCACATGCACGGCGGTCCAGATGCCGTTGTCGGCATAGGTCTGGAAAATGTGGTGATGGTCGTTCGCCTCACCTCCCGCATGCAGCTGGGTGATGACAATGTAGAGCGTCTGGCCGGCGAGCATCGCGAAAGCCGGTAGGCGGAGCGCCTGTCGCGTCGTGTCTGTCAGCATGGTCACTTAGATCTCCTTCGGTTAGCGATTGGTGCGAGGCTTGAAGAGGTCGTAGCGGGTCACGCCGATGTCGCTGAGCTGACGATCGCTCAGGGAGGCGAGATCCAATGTGGCGGCGCGCCTCCGGCGTGATCGAGCGAGGCGAGCAAGAAGTCGGGTGGTGAACATGTCGGTCTCCATTTGTTGATGGAGGCCGTATACGCCGTTGCCAGACACCCTAATTGAACGAAACGGCTATGATTTCAGAATCACGCTCCAGTGTTCATCGGCGTCGAAAGACGGCGCGGCATCTGAGAACGATATCGAAAAGGCGCTCTCATAGCCGTTTCGTTCAAGTGCACTTGCCGGGCCCGCTCTATAGAGCCGCTCGCGGATAGGAACTCCGCGTCGTGAAAACCCAGCCTCAGGAGCATTGAAATGTCCAAGAACTTCCCGCGCCGCCATCTTTTCTGGATCTTGCCCATCGCCGCAGTGGCAATCGGCAGCATCGCGTTGGGCGCACGCATGATGGCGCCGCCACCGTCCGATCTCGACCTTGCGCTCAGCAAGTCAACTGACCATGGTCTCTACATCGCAGAGCTCGAGGCGGATCAGTCCCCGGTGCCGGTCGGCAAGCTCCACACCTGGACCGTGAAGATCTCAACACCTGATGGAAAGCCAGCGCAGACAGCCGCGATCAGCATCGATGGCGGGATGCCACAGCATGGACACGGCTTGCCGACGCGACCAGAAGTCACGACGGACCTCGGAGGCGGCGCCCACCTCATCGAGGGCATGAAGTTCAATATGGATGGATGGTGGACGCTGACCGTCTCCATCGACGGCAGCGCCGGCTCCGATACGGCTACGTTCAACCTGGTGCTCTGATGAAGCGGTCGCGGTTGGCCTTACTGCTGGCAGCTTTGGCGTCGGTGCTGGCAATTGTGGCAGTAGGTGCTGCGGTCCTTCAACCAGAATGGTCTCCCGAGGAGACCGAGCGCATCCAATCGATGTCGCTTTCAAGCTTGGCTTCACTAGAACCAGATCCCACCAATCGGGTGTCCGACAGTGAGGCCGCCGCCGCCTTAGGCCAGGCGCTGTTCTTCGACGCCCGTTTGAGCGCCAACGGCGCCATTTCTTGCGCGTCGTGCCACCAGCCCGGCCGGCAGTTTCAGGACGGGTTGCCAGTGGGCAAAGGTATGTCGTTGGGGAACCGACGCACGATGCCGATCGAAGGAGCGGCTTATTTCCCGTTCCTGTTCTGGGACGGACGCAAGGACAGTTTGTGGTCGCAAGCCCTCGGTCCCCTCGAGAATCCAGCCGAGCACGGTGCTGACCGCACGATGGTCGTCCGCCTCACTCTCGCGGCCTACAAGGAACAATACGAGGCGCTGTTTGGGCCCGCTCCCGACATCAGTGGCGCTCCTGATCACGCAATGCCGAGCGGCGAAGTCGATCTCGCCCTAGCCTGGAATGCAATGTCTCCGAAACTGCGGCAGGACATTGACCGCGCCTATACCAACATCGGCAAGTCGATCGCAGCCTTTGAGAGAACCCTAGGACCCAAGCCGACGCGCTTTGACGCGTTCGCGGACGCGTTGGGTCAGGGCAAAATCGATGTTTCCCAATCGATCCTCACGCCAGCCGAGCGTGCCGGACTAAAGCTCTTTGTCGGCAAGGCAAACTGCGTCAGCTGCCATAATGGCCCGCTCCTTACCGACAACGCCTTCCACAATCTGGGACTTCCCGGCGCCACACCTGCTTCCGATGCCGGCCGGAGTGCTGCTGTCGCCACACTGCAAGCAGACCCGTTCAACTGCCTCGGCGAGTTCAGCGATGCCGGACCCGGGGATTGTTCGGAACTGAGGTTCATGGAGACCGACAGTCCCGACCTCGTGGGCGGCTTCCGCTCGCCCTCGCTGCGCGGTGTCGCGCTGCGGCCGCCGTACATGCATGCTGGACAGTTTGCGACGCTGGGGGACGTGCTGGCCCACTACAGCAAGGCTCCAGCAGCCAGCTTCGGAACGACCGAGCTCAAGCCGCTCGGTCTCACGCAGGAGGAGGTCGCCGCCATCGAGTCCTTCCTCAAAACGCTTGATCCGGCGGAGACACCGTCGAGTGGGGCTGAAGGCCGATGACTCTTCCAGGAATGGCTGCCCCCAACCATCCAGCCTCCGGATTTGCGGGGCCGAACGCCGGGGTCTACCGCCTCAGCAGCGGCCGAGAGCTGATGGTGACCGAGTTCGGTCCAGTGGAGGGTTTACCCGTTCTCTACCTGCACGGCACGCCGAGCACCGGAAACGAATGGTCTGTCCTTGGCGACGACGACCTTCTGGAGGCGTGCGGACTGCGCCTGATCGCTCCTACGCGTCCAGGCCTTGGGGGCTCGAGCTACCTTCCGCAGCGGACGCTTGCCAGCTGGAAGGTCGACGTGGCCGACCTCGTGGCCCAGCGCGGCCTCGCTCGTTTTGCAGTACTGGGCTACTCGGGGGGCGCGGCCTATGCCCTCGCAAGCGCGCTCGCCTTCGAGCAGCAGATCTCATCGCTGACCCTGGTGGCGCCGGTCCTCCACGGGAACGAGGCCATGACTGCCGGGCTGGACAAGACCGGGCTTGGACTTAAGCAATTGGTTCGCAACAGCCCCTCGGTCGGTCGTTTGGTTCTAGCTCTGGCAATGGGTCTCCCGGCCAGGCGATTTCCAGGCCTGCTGAAGCAGCAATTGCTTGCGGCGCTTCCTCACGTCGATGCAGCCACTTTGCAGGCCAACGGCAGGATCGAGAAATTCGTCGCAGTCTTGGCGGATGCCTTCCGCGCCGGCGCCCGTGGTCCCGCTCAGGACATGGCTTTGATGGCTTCGCCTTGGGACATCGCCCTTCGCCGTCTGAGCTGTCCGGTCCATATCTTTCAGGGCGAAGGGGATACCTTCGGCGCGCGTCCGGCAATGGCCGAATACCTCGCGCAGCAACTCGGCGCCAACGTCGTGCGCATCTACCCGGAAGGGCACATCTCGATCATGACCAACCACCTTCGAGAGATCCTGCGGACACTTGCCGCATCTAGGCCGACATAGAGCGAGTCAAATGTTTCCCGTCGTCGGCGATTGCCGTCGGGGCGATGCCGAACGTACGCCTGCAAGTTCTTGTCAGATGCGCCGAGTCGGCAAAGCCTGCAGCGTGGGCAGCATCGGTCCACGACGAGCCCGAATAGCCCAGTGCGAGCGCGCGGTTGAGTCGGGCCCACAGGATATAGGCGCGATATGGCACTCCCACCTGATTGACGAATAGGTGGCGAAACCGACCCTCGGAGAGACCAACGTGCCCCGCGATTTCTGGGAGAGTGAGGGGCGCGTGGAGCCGCCCCGCAATCTCTCCGAGAGCGCGTCGGAGCCTCACATCGAGATCCGGCTCGGGACGGGTAGCTCCCACGAGATGATGAAAGGTCTGTCGGGCAATCGCCACGAGCTCTTCCTCGGCTGCGTCGCGAAGGTAAGCAGCCTTCAGTGGGGCAGCTAGCGCCTGCGCTTCGGAGTCCTCGAGAGCCGAAATTCCGCGCCGGCCAAATCGGGCAAGAACCCGCCGGCCGACAAGCGACTCCGGCTGGCAGAAGACATGGGTCAGGAGTCTGCCCGGCGCCTGGAATGTGTGCGGCAGATCAGGAGGGATCACCGCACCCGCGTAGCCCTGCCAGTCGTCGGCGTCGCTTCGTCTGAACTCCACCTCTCCCTGCAAGCCAAGAGAAAGCTGAATGGCGTGGTGGCTATGCATCTCGCTCGGCGCGACGGACGACCCGATGTAGAGGCTGCCATCCTCCCAGAAGATGAACTGACCAAAGCCGGCTAAGCGCACGACCCCTCTCCACTGTGGTGCCTGCATGGCCTGCCCGCGGAATAGGAGAGCGCAGACCTCACGAACGGCGCGGCTTGGTCGCTGCGAGAGAGCGCAAGTTTAGCCGCTACGTTCAATCGCTCCTCGCCGGCCAAGCTTAGTACCCACTCCAGTCTACTTCACCCAGGAGAAAAATAGCATGTCCCTCAACCGTCGTACTTTCCTGGCCGCGGCCGCCGCTGCGCCGTTCGCCGTCTCGGCGTCCCTCCAGCCCGCCCGCGCCGAGAGCAATCCGCCGCCGCCGCTTTCGGGCGATGCCGACGAAATCGCCATGCTCGTCTATCCTGGCTTCACGGCGCTCGATTTCATGGGGCCGCACCACTTCTTCGGTGGCATGCCCCGCGCCAGGATCCATGTGGTCACGACGCAGCCAGATCTTTCTCCGGTCACATCGGATCTCGGGCTGGGTGTTCAACCCACGGCCACCTTTGAGACGTGCCCCGAAAACGTTGCTCTGATCTTCGTCCCCGGTGGCACCATGGGCACCGTCGAAGCCGCACGCGATCCGCGCGTCGTTTCGTTTGTCCGGGACCGAGCCTCGCGGGCCCGGTATGTCACCAGCGTATGCACCGGCTCGCTCGTCTTGGGCGCTGCCGGGATGCTCGTGGGCAAGCGTGCGACGTCGCATTGGGCCACACTGCCCCTGCTCGAGCAGTTCGGGGCAACACCGGTCAGCGAACGGGTAGTCCGCGACGGCAACATCATCACGGGAGCTGGTGTGTCGGCCGGCCTCGACTTCGGCATAACCGTGGTCGAGGAGATGCACGGGCGCATGGTTGCAGAGGCCGGGGTGCTCATTTCGGAGTACGCGCCACAGCCGCCGATCGACGGGGGCACGCTCGAGAGCGCCCGCCCCGAGATCGCGAGCCTTCTCCAGAATAGCCTCGCGGTCTTTGTCACGCTGGCCAGCGACCTCAGGATTCTATGAGAGGCGCGATGCGGTACGACCTGGTCGTCCTCGATTTCGACGGCACTCTTGCGGACAGCACGGAGTGGATGATTGACGTCCTTAACCACCTCGCCGTGCGACATCGGTTTCGGCAGGTCGACAGCGCGCAGATCGAGGCGCTGCGCGGGCTGCCTACGCGTGAGGTCATACGCGACCTCGGCGTCAGTCCTTGGAGGTTGCCCTTCATCGCCGCCGACATGCGAAAGCGCAGTGCGGCCGATGCAGACAGTATCCCGATGTATCCGGGGGTGCCGGAGTTCCTGCGTGACCTGACGGACGCCGGCGTGACAGTCGGGATCGTAAGTTCGAATGGCGAGGCGACGGTGCGCCGGGTACTGGGCGAATGCCAGCACCTCATCGACGCCTACGCATGTGAGGTGTCGCTATTCGGCAAGCAACGCAGACTCGGGCGTGTGGCGCGCAAGCTGGCGGTGGCGCCCGAGAGAGCGCTCTACGTAGGGGACGAGACCCGCGACGTGCATGCCGCGAAGGCGGCAGGATTTGCTTCCGCAGCCGTAAGCTGGGGCTACAATAATCGATCCGCTCTCGCTGCGGCTCGCCCAACGTATCTCGTAGACTCGTGGAAGGAGCTTGCAGCGGCAATTGGGCACCAGCCCATTCTTAGGCTGGTGCAGTAGGGCCGCAGAGCAATCGTACGGCGACTCGACCGAATGATGGCCTCGTACTCTCCAGGACCTCGGCCTTCGCTGGGCGCTTGCAGATGGCAGCCACTTAAGATTTGAAGGGACCATGAAGGTGGGAATAGGGCGAACAATCTTCTGGCCAGGCGGTAGCCTATGGATGGGACGGGCTATGCTCCCGAGCCCTCTACACGCCCATCATGCTATCCAGATCGGTCTCGGATTGGGCAACGATGTCGAGTTTCGCGGTACCGCTGACGATTGGCAGGCCTTTCGTGGAGCAGTGATCCCGCCTGACCTGCCTCATGAATATCGCGCCGTCGGCAAGTTCGTCGCCAACCTCTTCTTCGAGCCCGAGACCCCCGTCGGGCGGAAGGTGCTCGAACGCTTTAACGCCACCTCGATCGGTCGGATCGCACCTAGCGAGGTCGATCGTCTCGCAGCGGGCATATTGGCGGCCTTCGAGCAAGATGCTTCCAACGAAACCCTAGCTCATGCATGTTCCACGCTCATCACGCAACTCGCGGGCCAAGAGCGGCCTCATCGCGCGACAGATCAGCGTGTATTGCGCGTTATTGACCACGTGATGCAGCACCTGCACGAACCCATCACGCTTGCTCTGGCGGCCAAGGTAGCCGGCCTGAGTGAAGGACGATTCCGCCATCTGTTCGTCGAGGAGACAGGAGTCGCATTTCGTCCCTATCTGCTTTGGACCCGGCTCAACCACGCACTGGCACTCGCCTCAAGCGGCGTGTCGCTGACAGAGGCGGCCTACGCTGCCAACTTTGCGGACTCGGCGCATCTGACCAGAACCTGCCGCCGCATGTTCGGTGTCTTGCCCAGCGCACTGCCTGTCACGACCTCTATGCCAGCAGCTCTCACTGGCTAGCAGTGACGGTCCTGTCGACTTGGCGCCATCTCTAAGCATTATCCATGCGTCGGCGGGCCCGCGGTGCTCAAGTCGTGGCCTCAAATGTCATTAATGTTAATGGCAGCTTGGGGCCCTAAGCTCAGTCCACGGGTGCAACTCATCCTGCCATCCGTCCCGACCAGCGTCGCAACCGTTGCGGAGGCGATAGCCGGCATACGCGCGATCATCACGCACGCCGGGATCCAGCCCTCCAACTATCTGGGCTTTTCCATGGGTGGCATGCTCGAGCAGGTCATGCTGCGCGAGGCCCCCGAAGGCATTCGCAGCCTGACGCTCTTTCACTGCCCACCCCCCAACCCGTCCTTCGCGGACGCGCTGGAAAGGCGTTCCATGTTCATGCGTATGCCAATGCCCCTGCTGGCCCGCGTGGTGCGGTGGCAGATGCGGCGTGAACTTGCCGGCTCAGGGCTTGGAGAAGACGAAGTCGCGTTCTGGGCCGACTTTTATTCCAGCCCCGAAGTCCTCAAGCGAACCCCAGGTCACCAGCGGATCGTCCTCGATTACCTGCGAAACTACAGTTTCACGCCGGGCGAGCTCGAGGACTGGGGCGGCCAGGTGCAGATTTTTGAGACAGCCATCGACAAGTTGATCTCTGCAAGCGAACGGGAGCGCCTGAAGAAGCTCTATCCCGACGCCGTGGTGACGACATTCGAGAGTGGCGGGCACGTCGGTAATGGCATTACCAAGTGGCAGGAGGTTGCAGATCGTGTTGCGGCCATCTGCCTGCACCCCCAGGGGAGCCCTGCATCGGCCGCAAGCCGTTGACGGTCGGGGTGGCCGCAAGATCTTTGCCTCATGCAAGAAGACCTGTTGGTGGTGCGCCCAGCGAACTAAGCGGAGCGGATGGCACCGACACTTCCTCTGACTACCGATCGTCCGTTACATCACCCGCGAAGTTCGGCTGGTCGCTACCGAAGACCTTCGTTGTAGCGCGTAGGAAAATCGGCACCTTCACGGGTCAATTGAGCCAGAAATCTGCCGGGCACCTATCGCAGGGCCCTCAAGGCGTTGAGGATGACGGCAACATCGATGGCCTCCTGCAACAGGGCGCCCTGGACCGGCGTTAGAAAGCCCATTGCCGCGAACGCCATGCCGGCAACGGATAGTCCGAGACCAGCATAGACGCTTTGGAGGGCAATGTTCCGAGTCCGTTTCGCTACACTGATGGCCTTGGCGAGCGGGCCAATTTCATCTACCAGCAACACGACCCCGGCGGATTCGGACGACGCTGCCACCCCCGGACTCCCATGGCGACGCCGACATCGGCCGCGGCCAGCGCCGGCGCGTCATTGATGCCATCACCCGCCAAAGCACCGGCGCCCGCGCCTGCTCCCCTATTGACGATGTCCACCTTCTGGCTGGGGCTGAGTTGGCCGTGGGCCTCGTCGACATCGAGCCGGGCGCCAACGGCCCGGGCGATTTCGCCGCGGTCGCCCGAGGCAAGAACGATCCTATTGGCCTTTGGTGCGCAGGTCCGAGAGCAGGCTGTGCGCGTCGGACCGCACGGGATCCTCGAGCACGATGACGCCACCCAGCATGACATCGACGGCAACCGCGACGGTCATCACCTCATCGCTCAGTAGGCGTGGAGAGTGTGCGGATCGGCGCAGCCGGCGTGGTCGCGCACGAAGCTGTTGCTGCCCACGACGATCCGCCTCCCTTCGGATGTCGACGATATTCGCCTTGCCGTCCGTCAGCGTGCCGGTCTTGTCGAGAACGGCGGTGCTCACGCTGGCCAGCTAGTCCGTGGCTGACTGGCGTGGGAACGTTACAGGACTGCTGCTCCCTCCAACTTCTTCGCGCAGATCCCCTCCGCGTGTTCTTTGTACTCATGCGGGCACTATCGCTCCATGAGGCTCGCTTCGCGCCATCATCGCCCAAGCGATGCGAGCCATCTTGCTAGCTAGCGCCACCGCCGCGACCTTCGCCTAGGGCTGCTCCATCAACTTCGCTAACCACGCACGGTGGGTTCAGCCAAGCTGTTTGGCTCGCCTGATCACCGCGAGAGCACCGACGACGAGTAGTTGCCTCATATAACGGTTGCCGGCCTTGCTGCTGCCGCCCAGCTTCTCCTTGCCGCTTCAGGCGATGAGGTCGCGACCAGATCGGAAGACCATGGGGTCCGAGATGCTCACGACCAATGCAGTCGAGATAAGTGGGCCTACGCCGGGGATACCGGACACTCGCACGGTCAGCCTTGTGGGAACCAGCAGCTAAACTCGTGCGGGCCAAGCGACGTGGTCGGGGGTGCCTGCTGGCGGCAGATGTCGGCGGCGTGTGGGCAGCGCGGATGAAAGTGACAGCCCGAAGGCGGGGCGAGCGGAGAGGGAATCTCGCCCGTGATCTGCTGATAGGCGCGGCGCCCGGACTTTACCGTGAAGACCTGCGCCAGCAAGGCCCGTGTATAGGGATGGCGCGGGCGGGCGAAGAGCTCGTCGGCCGGAGCCTTCTCGACGATGCGGCCAAGATACATCACTGCCGCGAAATCGCACATGTAGTGGACCACGCCCAAATCGTGGCTGATGAATAGCATGGTGAGGCCGCGCTTGCGGCGCAGATCGTTCAGCAGATTGAGAATTTGCGCCTGGATCGACACGTCGAGCGCCGCGATTGGCTCGTCGCAGACCAGAAAGTCCGGCGCTACCGCCAGGGCACGAGCAATGCCGATGCGCTGGCGCTGTCCGCCCGAAAACTGGTGCGGCAGACGGAAAAGCGCTTCGCGTGGCAGACCGACCTCGGCGAGCAATTTCGCCGCGAACTCAACCCTGTCGAGCTTACCGACGAGACCATGATGGATCGCCGCCTCGGTCACAATGTCGACCACGCGCTGGCGCGGATTGAGCGAGGCCATAGGGTTCTGGAACACCATCTGCACCCGCAACAGGGCTGCCGCGGGCAGGTGGGTCGAGCCGGCATCAAGCCGCGCGCCATCGAAGGAAACGCTTCCGCCGCTGGGTCTCAAGAGTCCGGCAACGATGCGACCAAGCGTGGACTTGCCGCAGCCGCTTTCCCCGACGAGGCCGACAACACTGCCACGCGGGATCGACAAAGTTACGTTGTCGACGGCAGTGACGATCTCGTCCTTGACGCTAGCCACTCCCATCCGGCCGAGCGCCCGCGCCACTGCGCCGATCTGGCGCTCGAAGCGACGCGTGACGTGCTCGATCTCGACCAGCGGCGTGGCTGGCGCAGCAGCGTTGGGACCCGGCGCAGTCGTGCTCATTGTACCGTCACCGGGTGGTGGCAACGCACCATGTGCCCATTGCTGTCTTCGACCGGCTCGGGCTGGGTGCGGCATCGTTCCGTGGCTCGGCTGCAGCGCGGAGCAAAGGCACAACCCGGCGGCACATCGAACGGCGAGGGCGGACTGCCCGTGATCTGTCGGAGTCGCGTGCCGGGAGCGGCATTGGCGGGTATCGAGTCGATGAGGCCCAGCGTATAGGGGTGGCGGGGCTGATTCAGCACCGCCCCAGTGCTGCCCATCTCGACGATGCGCCCCGCATACATGACGGCGACACGGTCGCACAGGCCGGCCACGACGCTGAGATCATGCGTGACCCAGATCATAGCCATGTCCCGATCGCGCGCGAGGCCTTGCACGAGGTTGAGAATCTGCGCCTGTATCGTGACGTCGAGCGCAGTAGTGGGCTCATCGGCGATCACCACGTCCGGATTGGAAATGAGCGCCATGGCGATGCAGACGCGCTGGCGCATGCCGCCGGAGAGCTGGTGGGGATAGCTCCACAGGCGGGCGCGGGGCGACGGAATGCCGACCTGCCGCAGCGCCTCCTCGGCGCGGTCCAACGCTTCGGCGCGCCCGACCTTGCCATGGGCACGCATCACGTCGCCGAATTGTTGCCCGATGGTCAGCACCGGGTTGAGCGTGGTCATCGGATCCTGGAAGATCATCGAAATAGCACGCCCGCGCAACCGCCGCATCTGCTCGTTGGTCAACGTCGTCAGTTCGGTCCCGTTGAGCCGGATCGAGCCGGAGACGATTAGGCCGGGCGGGTCGACCAGCCGCAGGATGGACAAGCCAGTGACGGATTTGCCCGAGCCGCTTTCGCCGACCAGGCCCAGCATCTCGCCGCGTTTGAGCACGAAGCTCACATCATTGACCGAACGGACGACCCCCGATTTGAGGTTGAACGCCGTGGTGAGATGGCTCACCTCGAGGCACAGGGCGGACTCGCTCATCGCGTCAGGGCCGGGTTGAGCATGTCGCGCAGTCGGTCGCCAACCAGATTGATGGAGAGGACCGTGCACAGCAGGGCGATGCCGGGGCAGACGGAAATCCAGTACAGGCCGCCCAGCAGGTATTGATAACCATTGGAAATGAGCAGGCCGAGCGAGGGCTGGGTCTCGGGCAGGCCGATGCCGAGAAAGCTGAGCGTCGCTTCCAGCGTGATGGCATGGGCAACCTGCACCGTGCCGATGACCAGGACCGGGGCGATGCAGTTGGGCAGCAGATGTCCGGCGATGATGCGTGCATGTCCGAGGCGAAGTCCGCGTGCTGCCTCGATGTATTCGCGCTCGCGCTCGACCATCGCGGCGGCGCGGACTGTGCGCGCGTAATAGGCCCACTGCACGGTAACCAGCGCTATGATCGTCTTGTCCACGCCGCGCCCCAGCAGGGCCAACATGACCAAAGCGACGAGGATCGCCGGAAAGCTCATCTGCAGATCGACGAGCCGCATCATGATGGTGTCGACCCGCCCGCCGACATAGGCCGCGACGAGGCCGACGATGATGCCGATGACCAGCGCGATGGCGGCGCTCGCCAGGCCGACAAGCAGCGAAATACGCAGTCCGTACAGGATGGCGCTAAACAGGTCGCGGCCCATGGCGTCGGTGCCCAGCACATGCACATAACCATTGCCGCTCGGCGTCCCCGGCGGCAGACGCGAATCGAGGATCGACAGGCGTGATAGGTCGTAAGGGTCCTGCGGCGCGATGAGCGGGGCGAACAGCGCAAGAAGCACGATCACCACGAGGAGCCCCAGGCCAATGGCGCTGCCCGGGGTGGCGACGAGGTCGCCGAGGAAGGCAGCCGCGCGACGGACCGACGCTGGAAGGATGCTCCGAATAGGCTGGGATCGAAACAGGTCGGTCATCGGTTCGTCTCCCCCAGACGCACCCGCGGGTCGAGCGCTGCATAGGTCAGATCGACGATGAGGTTGATCATGACGAAGAGCACGACGATGACCATGAGGTAGGCGACGATTACCGGGCGATCGAGATAGTTTATGGAATCGATGATAAGCTTGCCCATGCCCGGCCAGTTGAAGATGGATTCGGTGACGACCGCAAAAGCAATGAGCGAGCCGAACTCCATTCCAATGACAGTTACGATAGGGATCATGATGTTCTTGAGTACGTGGCCAAACAGGATGCGGCGCGACGGCAGGCCCATCGCCCGCCCGAAGCGCACGTAGTCCTGCGGCATCGCCTCCATCACTCCCGCGCGGGTCAATCGCGCGAGCAGTGAAATCTGGAACAGGGCGAGATTGAGACCGGGCAGAAACAGATGGCGTAAGCCATCGAGGGTGAAGATGCTCCATTGCACACCAAGCAGCGTCACCGTCTCGCCGCGACCGAACACCGGAAACCATGAGAGGTAGACACCGAAAACGAGAATGAGGATCAGCCCGACCCAGAAGGTCGGCAGTGAGAAGCCCAGGATGGAACCAACCATGATCGCCCGCGACGACAGCCGGTTGGGTCGCAGTCCGGCGACAAGGCCAAGCGGAATGCCAATCACCACCGACAGTACCGTGGCGGTCAGCGCCAATTCCAGTGTTGCGGGCAGGCGTTGCAGGATGAGGCGCAACGCGGGCATGTTGTACACGAAGGAGCTACCCAGATCGCCCGTCGCGGCTCCCCTGAGAAACAGCAAATATTGCATGTGGAGTGGCTGGTCGAGACCGAGCGCGGCAATCACCTGCGCGCGTGCCGCAGGAGTTGCGTCAGGATCGATCAGCAGTTCGGCCGGATCGCCGATGGCATAGACGGCAAGGAACACTAGCACCGTCATCAGCAGCACGACCAGCGCCCCCTGCAGCAGGCGCCTTGCAATGAATACCGTCATGGTGCGTCGCTTCTTACGGTCAAAACGAGCCGCGCGGGCCACGACGGCCCACTATGGACCGTGATGCGGGCAGCTCGGCGGGGGCCCGGCATTCCCTGTTTGCCTCCCGTCTGTGGGTTGATGTCGAAATGCGGGAAATTGGCGCCGGCAATGTCAAGGCGCAAGCGGTGACCCGCCTTGATCCGCGCCGCGATGGGGTAGGCCTCGATCCTCGCGCGCACCGGTGTGAGGGGCGGCAGTGGCAAGGGCACCGCGAAGCCCTCACGGTAGCGTAACCGCAGGATGCCATCGGTGAGATTGAGGCAGGGACCGCCATCGGGATAGCAGTCGATGAGTTTGATCGCGACATCGGCGTCTGGAACAACGCTCGACACGAACAACTCGGCCGCAACTTCGCCGCACAGAAAGAGATCGTTCTCGAGCGGCGCTGAAACAAGCATCAGCATGTCGTCCCGCCTCGGCCTCATCTCATCGCCGCCGGTCGACCATTCGAATGGAAAAAGCGCGTTCTGATCGAACACACCGCCTTGCATCACTGGTGCGCCCGAATTGATAGCTCCACCGCAGGTTGGGACAGGATGATCGGGATCGCTCATGAAGGACCGCTCGGCATCCGCCCTTGGTGGCGAGCCGCTGAGCCGACCACCGTCGCAGGCGAGTACCAGCGACGTGCATCCGGCGGGCGGCCACGAGTCGGCACTGCGCCAGCGGCCGCTGTGGTCGATGCTGCCATCGGGTCGCTGCGCGCCCGTGCCGCCGCCCATTTCGAAGTAACGAACCACCGGGACATCCAGGGGCCGTCCCGCGAGGCGGTCGGCGATCCAGGCCGTGCGCAGCGCAATGAGGGACGCGCCGAGACCATTTTCCGGTAGGGCCGCCCGTCCGAAATCGGCATCCCCGCTGCGTGTGACGTGTCGCTCCGTATGACGCCACGTGCCGATGACCAGAGCGGCCCCTGGGTCGCCTGGATCGCGCGCACTGGTGAAATTCTCGATGGTTGCGCGCAGCGACGTATCGCACCAACTGCTGATATACAGGCCGGGCAGGCGACGCAGCGCTCCTTGTGCATGATCAACGAACAGGCCGTCGCGGCGCCAGAACACGCTCTCCTCGCCGGCCTGCCAGAAGCTCGACAGGCTCGTTTGCCGCGCCGGTGCAGTGCCGCCGAGCGGGGTCTTCCCCGCGACCCACGGGCCACGCAACAGCCAGTCGTGGATGGAGAGCGCACGCAGCCGCTCGGCCTCCGCGATGTCGCCGGTTCGCAGGAGTTCAACAATGGTCTGGTTGACGACCCAGACGGCCTGCTTCTGGTCGAATGCGCCCCCTTGGCGGATGCCACTGGTGAAGGCATTCGAAAAGCCGCCGCAATCGGCGACGATGGCCGCGAGTTGGCCCGTGTCCCGGGCGGCGAGACTCACCTGGCACGCGGCGCCGTATGAGTGCCCAACCATCGCCACGCGCCCGTCGCACCAGGGCGCGGCAAGGATGTAGTCCAGCGCATCCTCGCCGTCCGCCGCTTCCTGCACATATTTGTCGAAGCGGCCGCCCGCCTCCCCGGTGCCGCGGCAATCCTGAACCACATAGGCGAAGCCCGCCTTAACATAGTGCCATGCGACCGCCTCGCGCGGCGGAGCGGCCTGTTGGCCTCCGATCCGTTCGGACGGGTCGGCGCTCTGGCGGCCATAGGGGGTGCGCTCGAAGATGACAGGCCGCGGCTGCGCCCCCGCACCATAGATGTCGGTGCTCAGCAGGACGCCGTCCCGCATCGGAATGGACACACCGCGGACGGGATCCGCGGTGTGTGAGGTGAGGTCGTCTCGAGCGATCACTCGGTCTTGCTCAATCCATAGGCGAGGGTGAGCGAGTCCTGCCGTGCCTCATAAGTGAAGCCTTGCCTGCCGGCCCACACATTCATCTGGTGGTGCAGCGGGATGATCGCATAGTCACCAAAGGCGATGGCGGCGGCCTCGCTGGCATTTTTGGCGGCTGTTTCGATGTCGGAGGCCTCGAGCGCCAGCTTGGCAAGCCGGTCGACCTCGGGGTTGGAGTAGCGGCCTCGGTTGGACGTGCCGGTGCCGGCGTCCTTGTTGTAAGTCATTAGCACCGCGCGCAAATTGGACCAGGTTGTCGCTTGCGCCGTACCGAAGGCGATAAAGAAGATCGAGAATTCCTGCGCGCTCGCCTTGGACATGAACACGTTGGAGGGCATCGTATCGACCTGCATCTTGAGGCCGACGCGTTCAAACATCTGAGCCACGGCCTGCGTGATCTGTCCGTCGGCGACATAGCGGTCATTGGGGCCGGCGATCGTCATGCTGAATCCGTCGGGGTAGCCGGCTTCAGCGAGCAGCGCCTTGGCCTTTTCCGGATCGTAGGGCGTCTGCGGAATGTCCGGGTTATAACCGATCATGGTAGGCGACGATAATTGCGAGGCCTTCTCGCCAAGCCCGAACATCAGACGGCTGATGATGGCGTCGCGGTCGATGGCAAGCGCGAGGGCCTCTCGCACCCGCTTGTCGAGCAGAGGGTTGGGAATGGGGCTGCCGTCCTTGGCGGTGATGCCGGGCGAGACGTCGCGATCGCTGTCCATGTGCAGGAAGGCGGTGTAAACGTCGGGCACGGCCCATACGGTTATGCCCTGTTCCCCGCGCAGCCGATCCACGCTGTCGGGGGGCACTGCGTCGATCAGGTCGACGTCGCCGGCGAGTAACGCGGCGACCCGGCCGGCATTGTTGGGAATCGGGATGATGTCGACGGTTTCGAGCGCCGCCGGGGTCCCCCAATAGCCGTCATAGCGTTCGAGCACCAGCGGCGCGCCCGGCTGCCACGAAACGAATTTATAGGGGCCGGTGCCGATGGTGGCCTTGCCCGAATTGTAGTCCTCGGTCGTGGCGTTCTCGCCGGCGTGCTTGGACACGATCAGAATTTCCGACAGGTCCATCAGCAATTGAGTCGACTCGTTGGCCGTGTGGATCCGCAGCGTCAGGTCATCGATCTTTTCGGTCGATACGATCTGCGGCAGGAACTGGGTGAACGGCGCCGGGCTGTTGGGCACGTTGCCGGCGCGGCCGAACGTGAAGATCACGTCCTCGGCTGTGAAGGGTTCTCCATCATGCCAGGTTACGCCGGGGCGAAGCTTGAACTCCCAGGTTGCCGGGCCAACCTTGGCCCATTCGGTTGCCAGGGCCGGGGTCAGCTTCAGGTCCTTGTCGCGGACAATCAGCGTATCGAAGATGTTGCTCACGGCAGCCTTGGTGGGCGCCGCGTAGGAGAAATGCGGGTCCATGGACGGCGTCTCGGCTCGGATGCCGATCCGCGCATCGGCGGCGAACGCCGCCGGCGTGAGGGCCAGCACCCCCAGCGCCAAGGCGCCAGCCAGCAGCGCGCCCTTCATTAATCTCGACATTTTCGACCTCCCCTTGTTTGGATTGCTTCACGCCCCGTTGCCCGGGGCGAGTCCTTTCGATGTCGCCTCGAAGCGGTCGCGGCCGGCGCGCACATGCGCCTCGCCGAGCCGACGAGCTGCCTCGCTGTCGCCCGAAGCCATCGCGTCGAGAATGGCGCGGTGTTCGCTGTTCGACTGCGCCATGTCGGCAGCACGGATCAGCGAAACCTGGCGGAACAAATGCTGCTCCTTGACGAGCCCTTCGAGCATCGTCTGCAGCCGGGCGCTGCCCGACATCTCGACCAGCTGTGCGTGGAATTCGAGATTGAGCCGGTAATAGGCAGTAGAATCGCCGGCAGCGATCGCTTCGTCCATTTGCCGATACAGCCCTTCGAGCCGGTCCATGTTGCTGGCCCGACGCGTCGCGAGTTCGCAAGCCAGACCCGTCAGCAGCGAGCGCAGCATGTAGATCTCGGCCAGTTCCTCGGAGCTGACCTCGCGGACATAGGCGCCCTTGTTGGCGACAAACTCGACCAGCCCCTGGCTCGCCAGCAGCCGCGCCGCCTCCCGCACCGGACCGCGGCTGACTCCCAACTCGCGCGCCAGCACCGCTTCATTAATCCGCGTGCCGGCCAAGAGCTGGCCGCTGAGAATGAAGGATTCGATCCGCCCCGCCACCAAAGTCGACAGCGTGGTGTCGCGCCGCAGGGCCAGAAGGTCGCGATCCTCAATGGGCATGGAGACTCCTCAAAATTCGCTTGCACCATCTGTCGACGATAGGCATTAAACTGTCAACAGTTTTCACTTTAAGGGTTCTCGAATGACCGCGCAGACGCTCACGGCCTCCGATGTCACCTTCGACACGCATGTGACTTCGGACGCCGCCCGCTTCGTCTCCGAAACGCGCTCCGACGAGTTGCCCTCAGATCTTGTGCGCCTCGCGGTGCGCTGCATCACCGACACGACAGGCCTCTACGCCGCGGGCCTGTCGGAACGCTCGACGCAGATCATCATCGAGGCAGCCCGAGATGATCGCGGGCGGCCCGACGCCCGGCTGCTGGGGACGGGTCTGCGGGTGCCGGCATCGGCCGCAGCCCGCGCCTTGGGCACCTCGGCACATGCGCATGACTTCGACGATACGCAAATCAGCCGCGACCCGACCCACATCTACGGCCTGTTGACACATCCCTCTGCGGCCCCGCTGTCGGCGAGCATCGTCATCGCCGACATGTTGGGCACTGTCAGCGCGCAGGATTTCCTCGCGGCCTTCTGTGTTGGCTTCGAGGTGTCGTGCAAGATTTCGGAATGGCTGCTGCCTGACCATTATCGGCGTGGCCACCACTCATCGGGCACGGTCGCTACCTTCGGCGCCGCCGCCGCGGCCGCCCGGCTACTGGGCCTCGATGCGAAGCAGATCCAGCATGCCTTCGGCCTGGCCGCCGCCACCGCAGCAGGCATCCGGTGCAGCTTCGGCACCATGGCAAAGCCACTCCATGTCGGCCGCGCGGCGGAAAACGGCGTATCCGCCGCCCTGCTCGCCCGGCGCGGTTTCGCCGCCGATCCGGCTTCGCTCGACGGTCGCTGGGGCTTTGCCGCCGTACTCGCCGGTGGCTTCTCCGCCGGCAAGTTGGACCAGGGTTTTGGCCAGACCTGGTCGATGCTTGAGCCGGGAGTGAGCATCAAGCCCTATCCGAGCGGCATTCTTACCCACCAGGCAATGGACATGGTGCGCGACTGCGTCATCCGCCACGATGTGCGCCCCGAAACGATCGAAAGCATCGACTTCTTCGCCGGCGACAACATCCTCGATCCCATTCGCTATGACATCGCCGAGAATGGTTTGCAGGCGAAATTCTCCATGGCGGCGCTGATCTCCATGCTGGTGCTCTATCGGCGCGCCGGGCTCGCCGAATTCGACGATGAGGTGGTACGCGGCGCCGCGTTCCAGGCCATGCAGCGCCGGGTGCACACGCATCGCGACGCCACCATCAACGCCAGGGGCTTCGATGTAATTCGCTCGCGCTTACAGCTGACACTTCGCGACGGGACCCGCCTCGAGGCAGAATCGGACCCCCGCTATCGCGGCGGGCCCGATCTGCCCATGACGCAGGCTGAGCTCGAGGAAAAGTTCCGCAGCTGTGCCCATCTGGTGCCCGTGGCCCTTCAGGATCGTCTGCTCGATGCCATCACGGGGCTGCAGCGGGGCACTCCGCCCGGCGCCCTGATCGACGCATTGGGCGCATTGCGTCTGCCGGCGGCGGCATGAGCAGCAAAGCCACGGCCGAGGAGGAAAACCTGGAGGCCGTGCGCCGCGCATTTGCCCGGCAGGCGTCGACCTTCGATGCGTGGGCCGTTACGACCGATGCAGCCGCGGGAGCCCGCTTCACCGAAGCGCTCGGCGCCGCCGCAACCGGGCATCTGCTCGATGTCGCCTGCGGTCCGGGCGTTATCAGCGCTGCCCTTGCGCCGCGGGCTGCCACCATCGTCGCGCTGGACGCAACGGATGCGATGCTGGACAAGGCGCGCGCCCGCTGCGCCGGCCTCGGCATCCACAATGTGGAGTTTGCGAGGGGCGATGCGCATGACCTACCCTTCGAGACCGGCCGCTTCGACGGTGTCGTCTGCCGGCTGGCGCTGCATCATTTCAGCACTCCGGCCCGCGCCGTGGCGGAAATGGCACGTGTCCTCAAGCCCGGCGGTAGCCTCGCCATTGCCGATATCGTCACGGCAGACAACGCCGCCGACGCGGACCTCCAGAATGCCATCGAGATCCTGCGCGACCCCTCTCATGTCGCCATGCTGTCCGAGTCCAAACTGGTGCAGATCTTCGAGGGAGCCGGCTTGGGCACCCTTCGCATCACACGCTGGGTCCGGGCGCGCGAATTCAACGAGTGGATGGGCATAGTCAATGACCCCTCGCGCTCATGGCCGCTGAAGACCCTCCTGGCCGCGCTCATCGAGGCGGGTCGGGACGCCGGCATGCAGCTGCACAACGATGACGAGAGAATAACATTCCAGCACCATTGGCGCCTGATCGCAGGGCGGAAGGACTAAAAATCTGGCAGCCGATGTCGAGTTGCTCTACACTGGCCCCTAAGGACAGCGACTTGGAAGGGCGCTCGACGGGGCATCAATAATGCTTGGTCTTGTTCCTTATGGCCGCTTGAGGCGCACTCCGGACACTAACCATACGGCGGTGGCGCAGTGATGCTGATGGCAATGCCTCGACTTGATGGCATGGTAATCCGGCAAGGATTGCCCACCTAATCCTTGTCGCGCAGGACGACTTAAGCGTCTCGCGGAGTCCCGATTCTGTCGCTTTCGACAACATAGGAAGCGCGCTTGTCGCCTTGGCCGGCTTACGAATGGTGCTCGCTCGTGTTCCTGTTTCGTTCATCCTGCGTGGATGGGCAGGAATCCCCCCAGCTCGCTGTTCTATCGGATGCGCGTTCGTCAGGCCTCCAGCGCTGGCATGCTAATCGTCGCACACTGCATCCTCTGCCGTCGCAGCGTGACGTATCTCGCGAGCGACTTGGTGACGATCTACTCGCCGGACGCATATGTCGAGGAGCTGTTCGGCGGCCGCTGTCCGCGCTGCGGCACCGGCGACCTCTAGTCCGTCCGCGAGCGCTACCCGCGCAGCGACGACACCGGGCACCTGCGCATCCGAAGGCCCGCCGGCTTGCGCAAGATCCAACTTTGGCGTGACGAGTGGTACGGCTGACGCCCCCGCCGGTGCAAATTGCATTACTCGAGTGGAAATCGCATTACCGCCCGCTCTCGATCTCGCGGATCAGCTCGTCGATATCGACTACCTCGGCCGTCGCCGTCGGCACCGGCGGCAGCACGTATCCGGGTGCGACCAGCTCGGCGAGCAGCCGCCGACAGATGTCCGCACGCACGTCCGCAACCTCGGCCTCTCGCAGGTGCGCCGGCACGCGCTCTAGCTCGCGCAGCAGCGCTTCGTAGCGCCGGATTTGCTTGATCCGCTCGCGCTCTGCGGGCCCCGTGTTCGGCGGTCTATCCATCGGCGGCGGCCCTCGCTGTCACAGCTAACCCGTCCTAGCTTCCTTTTCGATGTATCACGATATCGCCCGCGCGGGCCGACGATCATTCGCCGAGCAGCCCGTTCTCCGCAAACCACCGCTCGAGCGCGCCGCGATGATTCACGTGCACGATCCAATTCCGGCTGCCGTGCGGCGTGGCCAGCACGATGATGGAGCGCGGCGCCACCCGGGGCTCCACGGCATCGAGATGCGCGGGGGCGATCTCAAGGCTGCCGCCGTGACGGATCGTGAATGCCAACGCGTTAGCCTTCATCGCCGCCTCCCGTCTCGTCGGTGCCGGCGCGGAACTCGAGCGGCGGCCGGAGCGCGAGCATGCTGCGGATCTGCGGCAGCGTGACGGGTGCGTAGCCGGTGCAATCGACGCCGACGTCCATGCTCTGCCCGTTGCCCGGAAGATTCCCGTGGCTGTGGCCGTAGAGCATGATCGCGCCGCGCCTCATATTCCGCCAGACCCGCAGGGCGTAGTGGCACATCACGATCGTCTGCCCGTCGACGACGGTTTCCGTCAACTCGTGGATCGACTGCCAGCCGAGCTGCCTCGTCGGCCCTTTATGATCGTGATTCCCGAGGATGAGGTGCTTGCGACCGTTCAACTGCTCGAAGATCGATCGCACGCGCTGCGGCGGGCAGCGATACGCGAAATCACCGAGATGCCAGATCTCGTCGCCCGGCTGGACGACGGCGTTCCAAGCATCGATCAGCGCGCGGTCGTGCTCGACGATATCGCGATACGGGCGGTCGCACATGTTGACGATGCCGGCATGGCCGAAATGGCTGTCGGCCGTGAAAAACGTGGTCATGGGAGGAATCCGTCAGCGCTGTGGCACTCCGGCGGTCGCGCGGTTCGAGCCCAGCGAGCGGACGCCGGCGCATGGGCTGCGGCGTCCAGGCGCGGGTGATGACGAATCCCGGCGCGGGTGTCCGGGGGAAACGGCGGCGACGGTTAATGCTTCTCGATCGCGCTGTGTTGTCACGCAGATTCGAAGAGCCAGCCCTGGCGCGGGCGCTCCACGACGCGGGACTGCGGGCGGTAGTTTGCACGGACGAGGGCGGCGGCAACGGGCGGGCAGACGCTGTTGCCGATCTTGTGACGCTGATCGCTCTCGCTCAAAGTGCCGCCATCGTACGACGCGGCGAGCACGTATGAAGGCGGGAAGCCCTGGCCGCGTGCCAGTTCGCGCGGCGTCAGCCCACGCATGCCGATGTCGACGATGACAGCGCCGCCGACAGTGACGAAGCCGTCGCCGTCGGGAGCACCGTGGGCGCGGAGGAGCTCGGCAACGCGGGCCGCGCCGGCGAGCTGGTCTGTCGTCAGCGCTCCACCGGCAAGCCGGCACATGACGGGTTCGATTTTCGGTACGCCGGTGATCGTCCGCAGCGGGACCGTCGCCGGCGAGCCGGTGTCGCTGCCGTAATGAGCCGTCATGAACACCGCGGCAGTCTCGCCACCGACGTCGACGATGCAGGGCGCCTCGGTGTCGAGGACGAACCTCTTCACGCCACGGGCCAGCCGCGACATCGTGTTGTCAACTAGCGGCCGATTGGCGCCGACCAGCCGTGCCTCCTCTCGGCTCATGAAAATCGACGCAGCCGGTCGGTGCCACTCGATGATATCGGTGGCCGTGATCCACGGCAGCAGCCGGCCGGCCTGGACATCCGGTGACGCCGGATCTGCATGCGTCGGCGCCGGCCAGACGATCGGCTCGCCGTCGAGGCGCATTACGATGTACAGCCGCTCTCGGCTCGTCGGTGCGCCGTAATCGCATGCCCGCAGCACGCGCTTGTCCACTCTGTAGCCGAGCCGCTTGAAGCGCGTGATCCACTCGCGGAAGGTCTCGCCTGCGCGTGCGGGGTCAGGGATCTCATGGCCCTGGGGGCCGACGATGAGCGGGCCCCATGTGATGAATTCCGGCACGTTCTCGAGCATGATGACGCGCGGCAGCACTTGCTGCGCCCAGTGCGCGATCGACCACGCCAAACCGCGCACTTTCTTCGACACCGGCGTCTGGCCTTTCGTGCGGCTGAAGTGCCGGCAATCTGGCGATGCCCACAACAATCCCACCGGTCGCCCCCGGGTCGTGAACCGCGGATCGACGGTCCATATGTCGCTCTCGAGATGCAGTGTGCCCGGATGATTGGCAGCGTGCATAGCGAGCGCCGCCCTGGAATGATTGATCGCGATATCGACTTTGGGCGACGCCGCACCCACGGCCTGCAGTGCGATCTCGATTCCCATGGAGGCACCGCCGCCACCGGCAAAACTGTCGATCACGATCTCCGGCTGCATGTGGGGTCTCACTCAAAACGAATCGATGTTGCCCGGATTGTCCTCGGCACCGCCCGGCACCGGCCAGCGCTTTCGAAATCCAGATTAACGCCCGTTAACCATCTGTCGGCGTATAGAGCGTCCGTCCCGTCGGCACCTGACGCATTCCAAGGTGCCGCAGGATCGACGGCCGCGCCGGCTTGTGTCCCGATCGGACGGCGTGAAGGTATTGCCGGGTGACACCCATGCTTCTCGCCAGCGCGGCCTCGCTGCCGGCCTCGTCAACCGCTCGGGTTAACAGGTGATGCAGCTCGAGCGCGTGCAGCTGGCGGGGCCCCTGCAGCAACGATTCGAGACCACGCCGGATCTCGTCGCGCAGATCAGCGACGATGACGTAGCGATCGCCGCGGCCAAAGTGGAAACCTGCGATATCGGGGTTGTCTTCGGCGACCGCCTCGAGCATTTCGGCGGCGAGACGCAAGGCGCGGGTTGCGGTGGCGGTCATAGCTGCAGATC
Organism: uncultured Devosia sp.; assembly: GCA_964487765.1. Lineage (GTDB taxonomy): Bacteria > Pseudomonadota > Alphaproteobacteria > Rhizobiales > Devosiaceae > Devosia_A. Next base: position 31,645 of record CAZASR010000005.1, read on the forward strand.
CGCCAACGCCACGACATCGAGCTCAGCCTGCTGCCGGCGGTCCACTTCCACGCAGGTGGCCCTTCTTGACCGAGCGGCCGCCCTCCGACCACGTGGCGGCAACAACCCACGCGTCGTGGTCGTCGAGGTACCAGCCCTGCTCGACATCAAGCAGGAACACCAGGTCGCGGAAGTGATATCCGTGCTCGAACGAGAAGCGGATCGCGGGCAGGTTTGCGAGGTTGCGCCCGGGCACCCGCTTGATCCAGTTCGGCTTCAGCTGCACGAACGCGATGGGGCAGAATGACCGTGCATGGAACTCGGCTGTGGGCTCCCGGGCGTCGAAGGTGACGTTGAGCCAGCCCTCCGACAGGTCGCCGCGCTTGACGCCCATGAAGTGCGCGACGGCGTAGAGGACCGTTTCCTCGTCCCGGATGTCCTGCAGCTTGACGGCATCGAGATCGAGATCGCAGCGCGGGCATCGCATGCGAATGGGCAGCTGTCGGGCCGCCGGCTCCATGCCGTGCTGCCGACCGGGACGTTCGGCGACATAGCCGCACTTGCGGCACCAGCATGCACCGAGGAAGAGACGGGCCATCAGATGATCTTCCTTCCAAGGTCGTCCTCGATCGCATTCAGCGCGCGCTCGAGATCCCAAAAGTGCTGCGCCTCGACATCGGCTGGCCGGGTCTTGTGGACGCCACGACGATATCTGCCGGCCCGCTCGGCCTCTTCGAGGAACTGGACGGCAAGCACGCCGATGGCGATGGCGCTTTCGCGAGTGAAGAACGGGCGGTGCGTTGCCATTCTGATCTCCTGCATCAATGGAACTCCAGTTTGGTGTCGCGGCCGGACTTGCACCGATCGCAGACGCGATGATGCGGGCCGGCGCTCTCGAACGGCCGGCTGCAGGTCAGGCAGTTGCGCTCGCAGCGCTGGTCGACGGCGGGATGCGCCTCCTGGTCGCGCAGAACGGCGGTGGCGAGGATGGCGGCGGTCATGCTGCGTCTCTCAGGATGGTTTCGAGAAACTCGGCCATGAAGGCTTCGGAACCTTCCGGCACCAGCGGCCAGGGCTGTCCTTGCTCGGCGGGGTCCGGCTCGGGCGTATCCGGGGGATAAATGTCGGCATCGCGGATCATCCCCCGCAGGTCATCGAGATCGGCATCGAACGTGGCGATCTCTGCCCGGCTTGCGCCCTCGGCGACGAGGAGCACGCGATATTTCTCGAGCCGCCGCGCCATGCGGCGCAGTCTCTCGAGCCTCGGCGTCGCACGCAGGATGGTCTCCGAGATGTCGATTGGCGTCTTACGACGGCGGGCCATCAGTCGGTCCCCAGGTCTTTGTGCCCGTGCGCGATCCAGCGGTCCTCCGCGATCTGCTCCGGGGGCTTGAAATGGACGGGGTTCGGGCCATCGAACCAGCGCTTGGTCGCCATCTCGATCGTGCGCTCGACGTCGGCGAGACTGCCTTCGACTTCGAAGACGGCGCGATATACGCGACCGCGGTGAGATTTCGTTTCCTTTCGCACCTCGGCCGGGAACGGCTCCAGGGGCGGCGGCGGTGGCGGCAGCGGGAACGGCGCGGCCAGGGCGGCGAGCTCTGTCTCCTCGGCGGCACGTTTCTCGCGCTGCCGCTTCCACTCAATAAGCTGACGGTCGTGAACGGCTTTCGAGATCGGCAGATAGACCTGCCGCACGGCTTCCATCATTGCGTCGGCGTCCGCTTCGGACAGCGGCAACATCGCGTCGGCGATCAGCTCACGCGTGGCGACCAGAGTGTCGTGACCGCCGACGGCAAACCGCGCCAGCGCCTCCGGCAGCTTCGCCTCCGGCAGCTTCGCCTCCGGGGCTTGCACGCGGACGAGCCCGGAGACGCGCTTCACGCGGGTCTTCTCGCGGCGCTTTAGTTCGCGCTGCCATAGCTTGTCGGCGGCGATCGCGGCCTCGCCGGTCAGCCCACGAACCCGGCTCGGGGTCGCCCCCGGCTCTTGAGCTGCGGCGAGGATCTTTTCCGTCAGCGGGTTCGTTTGGCAGAACGCGGGCTTGCGAAAACCGCCGTGCCCGCCGTCTTTCGGGCGATCGGACACGATGTCGACGCCGTGCCGATTGAGAATATGCGAGACGTAGCCATTGCTGACGCCGACCTGCAGCGCGATGCCCCCGGTCGTGGCCCCGCTAACGTTCGCGGCGGCGAGCACTTGCTTGGCTTTCTCACCCGCGACCCGGGGCATCGGAGGCGCGGCATCGATCACTGCGGCGATAGGGGCGGCGCTCATGATGCCGCTCCCGACACGTAAGGTTGGTCCCACATGGCGGCGTAGTAGCCCTTCCACTTGTCGATCAGCGATTGGAAGAGATCGGGATCGACGGCGGGGAAGCAGGCCCTAGGGCTGATGCCGTAACCGCAGATCCCGGCGGTGCAGAGCATCTCACGGAGCATCTGGCTCGCGAGATCATCGCGTTGGATCGTGTCGTCGGAGACGTTGCTGATGTCCTCGAGCACTTGTATGGCGCAGTCGTCGAAGGCGCTCGAATAGGAGCCATAGAGCGACGGGAAGAGATCCCACGGATCGAAGAACTCCGGGTCGCCGAAATGCATGCGCTCGGTCGGCAGCGGTTTGGCGAGCAGCTCATGAAGAAGACGGGATGCGCTCATGATGCCGCTCCCTCGAGCCGCCGGCGGCGCAGACCGTCGATAAGGCGCGCGGCCTCGGAAGCGGTGATCGGCGGCTGCTCGCCGTCGGGCACGTGGACGACAAGAGTGCGATAGCCGAGCCGCGGTGCCAGCGCGGAGATGCTCCTGCGCCCACGCACCGCGTCGTTGATGTACGCGAGGCTGACGCCGAGCTTCTTCGCGAGCGCGGTCTGAGTGCCGGCCCGGGCGATCTCGCCCTGTAGTACGTCGCGCAAGCGGGCGTCGTCGACGCTGTAGCGGACCTCGCTCATTTCGACGCCGCCCCGAGTTCGATCGCGGTTTCGATCGCTGAGCGGAGCGCGGCTTTCGATGCCGCCATGCTCGCGAGGGTGATCGAGTGGATCTCTTCGCGACTCGGCTCCAGGCCGCGTTGCGCGAAGACGGCGACGACGTCGCGGACGATCGCCTCTAGGCCGGCGGTGAGAAGAGTGTCCTCGGCGTCGGTGTGGGTGGTGGGAGTGGTCGGGGCGGCCTGGGTCGCCGACTTGGCTGGCTGAAATCCGAAACGCTGCACGTTGGAACTCCGGTCTAACGCTCATATGCGTAGAAGCTGAGTCATCGAACAGTAAACGTCAACGGGTCTTCGCAAATAATTTGAAGGCCGTTCTAGTCCGCATCGAAGTTCACCAAAGTGTGGGGAAGTTCGTGGTGAACTTCCGTGAAATCTTGGGGAAGTTCAGCTCTTGGAGGCACTGACAACGTTCAGCCAGGCACTTTGGGATACTGAACGCCGTTCACTGGGCAAGAGTGCCCTTCGAGCGTGGTGTCTTTCATCGATTCGTTTTCTACTCGCGGACACTTGAGAAGGAGTTCGCGATGAAATCGTTAATGAGAATGCTGCGGTCCGTCGCCCGGGCGATGTCGCGGTTGGTGATGATTACGGTCCGGATCGGCGATAGGCTGATCAGCAAGCTGGTACCGGCGCCAATGCCCACTGTCGACGAACTGGAGCCCGATGCCGCCGACAATGCCGAGCGGGACACCGGGTCGGCTTTCATGCCGATCCGCAACCTGGCGTACGCGCGTCTATCCGGCACGATGCCGAAGCCGACCGATCTTGCTGCCGCCGGAAAGCTGTCGAGCGAGTGGGTCTCGTCAATGACGCCGGAAATGCTGAAGAAGGTGCTGCTCGCCGACGACGTGAAGCTGCACAAGCACCTGCGTGGCGTCGAGACGCTGAAGGGCGTGCTGCGCTACGACGAGGCCGCGATCGACGAGTACAGGATCGCGCTGCTCCGGCAGCGGGCGGCCGAGGAAGCGGCGAAGCGCCGGGCGGTGTCGGTCAGCTATGCATAGCCAATAGCTGGATAGCTGAATGCAGAAGGCCGGGAGCGATCCCGGCCTCTTTGTTAGTGGAGCTGCTCGCGGTCCCGGAGCCAGCCGGCCATCAATTCGGCGCCGAGAGCCTCCTGTTGCGCCCGACGGCGAGCCCGCTGCGCCCGGATTGCGGCGACGGCGGCGTTGTGCCGGTGGATCTCCCGGCGCAGCCGGTTGTCCGCGCTGATCTGCTGCATCGCGCCGAAAGCGGCGAAGGCGAAGGCATCGATGGCGAGTTCGATATTGTCGGCGGTGTCGCGTCCGTTGCTCATGGGTGATCTCCTGCCCGCGGTGCTACCGGATCCGAATTGCGATTGCACGGATCCGATGCCCAGCATTTGAGCCAATATCGCACTACCAGCCAGCGTAATCCGCCGGAGGGGCCACCGGCTTCGGCGCCGCGGCGACGGTGGGAAGCGGACGCGGCTTGAAGGGCGTGAAGCCCCGGGTCGGGAACGCGATGATCTCAGCGGTGGGCGCAGTGCGCTCCGGCATGGCCACGACCCGTCGGGCGATCTTGGGTAGCAGCAGATCGAATGACATCACCCGGCCGCCGTTTTTCCGTCGTAGCGATGGAGCGTGGACCGCTTCGATGTCGAGCTGCAGGTCGGCATAGGCCCGCAGCTCGTCGACGGCGGGCAGGATCTCCTTCCGCATGACGTCGACGGGATAGACCCCGGGGTCGCTGCCGATGGCCGTGCGCATGTCGGCGATGGGAATGCGCAGCACGAAGAAGCCCTCCCGCTCGCGCCGGAACCACTTCTTCGGATAGGCGCCGCTGCCCCAAGCGAGGAGCCTGAGCAGCAGGGGCAGCGTGTAGCGGGACCGCGCCTTCGCAAGAACTGCGAGCGGGACACCGACGACGGAATCCCCGGGGAGCAGCTGGAACGAGCGCACGATGCCGGGCTCGACGATCCACGCGCGCTTGCCACCGATCGTGATGCGGCGCATGTCACCCGGGACGGTGGGGACCAGCGCGCCGTCGGCGAGATCCGGCAGCGTCTCGTCCGTTTTCATCGTCGCGTGCTCAAGCCGCTGGTACCGAGCGAACTCCTTCACCTCGTCGGGCCGGCGCATATCGCCCAGGGCACGGCGCAACGGTAGGTCCGGCACCATCGTATCGGTGCCTGGTTCGGGCGGGTGCTGCCCGGCATACCAGCTCACCGCGAAGAGCAATGACCTGTCGCGAGCGGTGAGGCTGCCGTCGAACGCGAGCGAGGCAGCGAGGGTATCGACGATATCGAGCGTGGCGGGGAGCATGTGGACCTCCAATCGCCATTCAAGATCATACCCGCGCCGGCATTGTTCAAGCCGCCGAGAAAACTTCTCCAATACGCTAGCTAGATCAATGCTCTAACGGTCGCACTCGGCGGAGGCGGCGCCGCTATTTAAGAAAGAGATTCCTTAGTGGGTCAAGTTCGATGGCGAACATGGGGCCTACGGCGGCCGAATTGACAGGACGGCGATGGCGGGATGGGATTGGAGTGGATTAGCGGGAGCAGGTGTGAATCGACGGGAGCAGGTGTGAACTGCTCGAGTAAAGGAGTGAGGCCGCGGGATCGGGTTTTTAATGGGAGGAGCGGGCTTCCAGTCGGCCGGGCCAAAGGCCCAACCTCCTTCCTGCCCTTTGTCAATGAGCACCCCTCGGCAGCCCAACAGGCGTTAGCGAGACCGCACAGGCCCATTCTTCAGCGAGGCGGCACATATGGAACAAGACACCCCTTGGCCCGCCAGAGAGCGTCCAGGCGCGTCACAGGCCCTATTCGAGGCGTCATGGATACCGGAGAATGACGCTGGCGAGGATACATGACCATCCGCCCGATGTTTGCGACAAGCTATCCCCCCAGCGCAACGAAGATGCATCCCATTCAGCGGTCATCCTGATGCGTCACAGCGCCGATCCTAGAATGGCCATACAACGCGCAGGGAAGCTCACTGACGGTCCTTTTAGTTTCGACGGTAGAAGAGAGCGGGCTACCGTGACGGCGTGACGCTTTTCGGTTGTGACTTGCATCGTCACGTTGCATATCCGCGCCCATGACCACGACCGCCGACATCGAGGAGGAGAATGCCACCGCCCGCCGCGCCCGCCAGCGCCGACAGGCTGCAGATCGTTCGCGCCGATATCGGGAGCGGCTTCGCGCCGCCCGTGAGCCCGAGGCCCGGGCAATCGATGCGGCGATCAGCGAAGCCATTGCATTCCACGTCGCCCGCGATGGGGCCGGTGTCAACATTGCACCCCGGACGCTGATGCGGACCGCCCGTCTCTGCTTGGAGCGCGAGGGCTACGCACCAGCCGCTGCAGCCAGCGCCATCGCGGACCGGCTATCGCATCGTGATGATCACCTCGATCCCGATCACGTGCCCACGCTTCGCCCGGGGCCGATCGAGAGGATCCGGCCAACGAAATGCGGGCCATGGCAGACGCCGCTGTCGGTCGTCGTCGAGCACTTGCGAGGCCGCTAGAACGTCGTCACGCCGTCACGGCTTCATTTCCGCGACACACCCGTTACTCCTTCATACGGCGTGACGGCAGGTAACGCTTATCTAGATCGACCATACCACCTCGTCGCGCCAGCTTCAGTCGCCATGCGAGGGTAGCCGGAAGGGCATCAGCATACCTCTGGTCCCGCCCGCTTGTTCCATGCGAGGCGGCCACCTATACTGCACGGGTTCGCCAACGAGCGATTGAACCGAACTCGACCTCCAGGGCGGCCCTCACCGGGACCGCCCTTTTTCTTGCCCCGTTACCGTGGTCGCCGGTGTGGCTTGACGCAAGGAAAAGGAAACGAGCGTATTCTGCTCGATGCAGATCCAAGCCGACACACCCCGCGGACAGCTAGAGGATTTTCGCCACGGCCTTCAGGAGCGTCACCGTCCGCTCGGCAAGGGGGCCTCGTGCGGCTGCATCTGCCATACACCTCCCTTCACCTCTACGACGCCAAAACAACCAAAAGACTACCTGTGAGATAACGGGTGCCCGGCTTCTACAGTGATGGGCGGTCGGTTCTTGGGCAAGCCAACGCAACTGGGCTCGTGTGGCGTAGCCGAGCCGTGTAACGACTATCAGATTGAGGAGACCGCCATGTCGACCCCCGTCCGCATCCTGCCCTGCGCGGCGCCCGCTCCGGCGGCCCTGCTGAAGCGTTTCGCCACCCTGCCCGTCGCCAATGTCAGCGACAATATGAGCCGGCTGTTCGCCGGTGGTGCCGGCCTCGTACCCTATCACGACGGCACCCCGATGTGCGGCACGGCGCTGACGGTCAGGACGCGCCCGGGCGACAACCTGATGGTGCACAAGGCGCTCGACATGGCCCGGCCTGGCGACGTGATCGTGGTCGAGGCGGGCGGCGAACTGACCAACGCTATCATGGGCGAGATCATGCTGCGCTATGGGGTGAGCCGGGGTGACCCATCGCGGGCCGTACAAGGACGGGCCGGGGGAAATCAACGTGCCGATCGTGGTGGGGCAGACAACTGTCAACCCCGGCGACATCATCGTAGGTGACGCCGATGGAATCTTGGCCGTGCCGCAGGCCGAGGCCGAGGCGATCGCCGCGTTGACCGAACAGCAGAACGCCGTCGAGGCCGAAGCTTTCCGCTCCATCGCTAACGGCGCTTATGACCGTAGCTGGGTGGACAAGACGCTGCTCGCGAAAGGCTTTCTCGAGTCAGCTTTACCAGTGACAGCCGGTTCGGCGCTGGGCGCCGGCGGACACTCCTGGCGCATCTGCTCTCACCGACATTTCAAGGAAATTCCGTACTCTGGCGAAGCCGGTGACGTCATCGTCTTCGAGAATGCCGGCCATCCGGGCTCGAGCGCCGCATGTTCGCCATCAGCATTGACGCCTGCCTAGCCCGCCGCCGCCATCGCGACCTCGGCGACTGTCACCGGCTCCGACTTCGGCCGCGTCAGCATGGCGATCGCGCTCAGGCCCAGCTCGATCGCGCGCCCATCGCGGTCGACGCCGACGGCATATCGGCCGCGGCCAGCGACGTATGGCTGCTGCGCGCGATCCGCTTCATGCCGCATCGCCAGCCAGTCGAATGCCCGCGTCAAGGCCCGCTGCTCTGCGGCACCGCGGTCGTCGCCGAGCGCGATCTCGACGGCATCGAGCGGGCGCTCTCCCGCCGCGTGCCGATATGGCCGCGTCGGCGCCCGAACCAGTGTGATGTCGGTCGCGTCGAGCTGCGCCCAATCGAGCAGTGCGGCCATCGTCGCGACCGGATCGGCGAGCCAGCCCGGTACGCCGGCGTAGCACTCATCGCCGCGCAGCGTGTAGCGGACAGCGGCATATGCACCGCGGAGTTGCTCTGGCAGGGACGTCATCATCTCCCGATAGCGCTCCCGGGTCGCGAGATCCGGCCGCGCCGCATAGGCGAGCTCGGGGTCCAGCACGCCGCCGAGCGCCCGGGCGGCGTCCAGCAGTGGCATGTACGAGGGGATCAGGTCGGCGGTCGTCACGATGTCGTCGACGATGAGGCCCTCCGGGAGCACTCGGCCGGCGAGATAGAGGATCGGCGCGTCGGCGCGATAGACCGGGCGCAACCGGCCCGCGAACTGGCGCAGGCTTTCCTCGCGAAATTGCATCTGCACCGTGCGCTGCCACGTGCCAGCCGGCGCCATGGCGGCCTCGATTGTCACGTCCGAGCCATCGCGCATGGGGATGACGAGATCGCCGATCGCCGGCTTCATCGGCTTGCCGTCGGCGTCGCTGCCATCGCCGCGCGGATCGAGCAGCAGCAACTCGTCGGCGTCGTCATCGTAGGCGAGAGCCGCGGCGTAGCCGTCGTATATCCAAGTCGGCAGCTCCATGCGCCCGATCGCGAGGGCGGCGCGGTGGTTTTCAGCGAAATTGAGGCCGCGTTCTGCGCCGAAATGGAGGGTATCGACGTTCGGCATGGGGGCGAACTCACCCCTGGCCTCGCGAACCGCCTTGGCCATGCCGACGAGAAGCTTCCCGTCGGCATGGCGGGCTGCCAGCGCCGTCTCGAGCTGGCGCATCCTCTCGACGGTGCGAGCCTGCTGCTGCGCTGCGGCGCTCTTGATGTCGGCCTCAGGCTTCAGCGATGTCGTCGACCGGGTGCTGTCGACGATCATGACGGTCTTGAGCGCGAGCGGCGCATCGATATCGTGAAGGACGACGCCGCGGCTGCTGAACACCTTTCCAGTGATCTTGGAATCGGCGCTGGCGTCGAGGAGGAGCGTGGGACGGGCCGACCAGTTCATGTCGCTGCGCCAGGAGAGCCGGACGTATTCGACCTCGCTCTCGCCTTGCGAATCTACGATCCGCTGGATGCGCTGCTCGCGGGATTGCCGCGCGGCCTTGTCGGCGAGATCCTGCAGGCGCTCCTGCAGGATCTTCCAGAAGCGCTGCTCCATCTTGATCTCCGTGCCCGTTGGGCGCGTGACGATCTCATTGAATATCTCCTCGGGCATGCTCGGATGGATCACGACGTTTCGGGACGCCGCGCCGCCGGCTACGCGCAGGGCGCTGGCGACGAGATCGTCGCCGGTGAGCTTGCCGCTCGACCACCCGGCGAGCGCCGCCGCCGGATCTACGCCGTCGCGCATGGCATGGATGACGATCTCTGCGGCGGTCTCGCGGTCTTGGATCAGATCGTGCTTGCGGCTCTCGATGCGCTCGCTGTCGTTGCCCAGCGATTCCCTCTCGCGCGTCGTCAACGGCGGCAGGTCGCGACCGAGCCCCAGCGTCGTCATCCGCATCCGCGTCGTATGAACGGCCAACGGGAAGATGCGCTCGTCGGCGATGATCGCCCGGGCGGCCTTTAGTTCCTCCGGGATCGAGAGCGACAGGAACGCGTGCGGCAGGAAAACCACGTGCGACCGCGCGATGCTCTCCTTCTGCGCAATGGCGGGGCACGTCTCATAGTGCGGGCAGAGTTCCTCTTCCTCGACGCCGCCGAGCCCCCGGACCTTGGCCTTGCACAGGCCGGCCGTGCTGATGCCGGCGTCCATCAGCGCCTTCATTTTGTCCGGGATCGCGCAACCGGCGGCGATCTTGCCGCGATAGACCATCGTCTCGAGGCGCTGGCCGGCTGCGGCCTTGGCATCGGCGATCGCACGCTGCAGGTCCTCTTCCGCGATCATACCCATGTCCTCTACCTGCGCCTTCAGTTCGTCATCCGACAGCGCCGGGTCGAGTTTGAGATCCGCCGCGCGGGCTCGCACCTCGTCGATGTTCGCGTACGTCGGCAGCAGGAAAAGGATCGGCCCCAGCGGCTCGCCATCCGGTCCTTCGTAGGCTTCATACGTCCGCGGATCTTCGGCGATGTATCTGATTACGCGAGTGGTCTTGCCGGCGCCCGTTGGGGCTTTGAGCACGTGGACCGGCTTGATGGCGTTGAAATCCTGATCGTAGACGCCATCGAAAAACTGCTCGAGCCCGCCGAGCACGCGGCCCGCCACGTCGATTGCGATGTCATCCCTATTCGCGACCAGCGCCCTGCTCGCCGCCTTGGCCGGATCCGGCGCCGTGCGGGAGCGGAACTCCAGCGCCTTCCTCTTGTCGGCGCTGGGCAGGTGCCAGAGATCAGGATCAGCCGCTGCCGCCATCACACCGCGCCGCGCTGTCGAGCGGCGGCCGCTCGCGTCCTCGCGAACGCGCGGCAGGTTCGTGATCTCGCCCGCGCGGAGCATCGCCACCGCGCGCTTGATCTTATCGACGATCATGCCGCGCAGATCGATCGCCCGGGACCGGTCGACGGTCTTCATCGCGTGGCCGTATGCGACCTCGACCGCCGTCGCCGGCGAGGCGCCAGCGCGATCCGGGTTGAGCCGCACGAGATCCCAGCACAACCGGCGCAAATATTCCTCGCGGCCGTCAGCCACCAGCCCGGTCGTCTGGTCCACGACGCCGGCGGCGCGCCGCGGGATCGTCCATCCCTCAGCGCTGACTTCCAGCGACCCGTCGCCCTCGATGATCTCGACCGCCGAACTGCCGGATTTCGTAGAGAACGGCCGCAGCTCCTGCACGCGATCGACGAACTCCTGAATCTGCGCCGGCGTCACGAGGGGCACCGCCGTCACCGGGTCCGCGGACGGCATCGCGGCTTCCCACTTGAAGTACTTCTCGGTCTTGTGGTGGTAGCCGTAAGCGGTGATCAGCCGGCCCCGGGCCTGGATCTCCAGCATGTCGTCGGAGCCGTCGAATCGATAGCTCTTGTTCGACGGCAGATCGGCCTCGGTCGCTACGCGGTAAAATAGCGCGTGCTTGGGGTGCATGCCGACTCGGCTGAACGGCGTCCGGCCGAGGGTCTGATCCGCCAGCCGGATGATGTCGTAGGCGAGGTCCTCGTCGAGCACGTCGATATCGAAGCAGAACACGTTGCCGCTCGGCTTGCCCATCAGGATGGCGCCGTTCGCGGATGGGGCCTGCCGCGCCCAACGCCGGATCTCGTCGACGGTCGGCGGCTTCTCGATGTATTCGCCCCACTTCAGCGCCCGGCCATCGATGATCGCGGAGCGCCGGCGGTCACCACGCTCCTGGGGAATCAGCGTCCAGCCGTTCGCGAGACAGCGCTCCGCGACGCCGCCGAAGATCGTGTCGCCCTGGATGTAGAGCTCGCTCTGGGCGTTCTCTGTGATGTCGATTGGATCGTCGTTCGCGAGCATGTTGATCTTCGAGATTGAACCGGGCGCGCGCGGTTGATCCGCGTCATCGTCCATGAAGATCGTCCGGGTGCCAGCATGATTCAAGCCGGTGATACGACAGGGCGAATAGTTCCCGCGGCAACACCCCCTCAACTTTCCAGCAATCTGTAGGCGCGTAGCTCGATAACGCCCCGCTAAAATAAATCCTCGCACGCGTTGCGCTGGATGCTTGCACGTCTCCCCGGAAGAATCTGACGACCGATTCGTTCTTGGACTGCCGTTTCAATCCATCCCGAGAGCCCGTGTCGTGCAGCGTATCCAGTCAGAGCGGACAGAAAGCGCAAGGATCGATCTCGCGAATCGAAAGACGATCCTGCTCGCGCGCATCGCCGAACGGATCGATTCGAAGCGCCTGCTGTCGAGCGAGCTGAAACGAATCGACCCATCGCTGTCGCGCAAAATGGTCTCCCGTCTTCGCGACCGCGACACGACGGTCTGCTCGCTCGAGCGTCTGATGCGCCTCGCCGACGCTCTCGAGGTGTTCGACGCCCTGGAGGAGGAGCTCGCAGCGTGAGCCGCCGTACCGGACCACACGCCGCCGCCTACGACGACCTGCTCGATCGGGTCGCCCGCGTTGCCGCGCAGACGCCGACATCGGAACTGGTGGCGCGCTTCGGCTTGTGCCGGAAAGAGGTCTCGTTCTTGCGCAACCGCCGCGACGGCTACTTCGGCTGGGACCGCCTGCACACGTTCGCGCTCGAGCTCGGCGTGCCGCTGGCCGACGTGTGGCGCAAGCACCAGCGCGTGAGTGAAGCGGCATGACGCGCATCCTCACCCTCGATCTCGCCACCAGCACCGGCTGCGCCCTGCTCGTCGACGGCAAGATCGTCGACTATGGCGGCCTCGACTTCGAGATCGGCATCCCCAAGGACACGCCGTTCAACCGGCACCCGCGCATCCTCGACCGCGCCTACCGCGTGCTCGACGATCTGCTCGGCAAGAAGCGCCCGGACTTCGTCGTGGTCGAGATCCCGCACCTGCGCGGCGCCTCGAGCTTCCTGACGGTCGCGCTGTACGGCGTGGCCCAGCTGCTCTGCGCGCAGCACCAGATCGGCTTCTACGGTGTGCACACGGCGACGTGGCAGAGCCGGATCATTCCGGGGAAGAAGTCGGTCGACGGCGACACCAAGGCCCGCAGCAAGGCCCGCGCCCGGGCGCTCGGGTTCGCGCCGGCGAACGACGACGTGGCTGATGCGATCTGCATCGCGCTCTGGGCGGCCGAGAACATTCGCGTCACGGAGGCGCAGGCAGCATGAACAAGCTCACCAACCACTTCCGCGCTTCCGCAGGCTTCGCGCTGATCGCGGTCTTCTGCCTCGCCGCGCATCTGCTGCAGCTGTCGCTTGTCGTCGCCGCCTTCGCCGGCGTCCTCGCGCTTGTAGTCGCCATCGTCGGTGTCTTCGCATCCGTGCATGCGCTGCCGATCGATCTGAGCAGCACCGCTTCGGCGACCGTCGACGAAGACGAGCTGGCCCCGGAGACGCGGGTGCACGTCGAGATCAAGGAAACCTGGGAACAGCGCGGCCCGGCCGAGGTGCTTCCCTTCTCATCAGCCTCAGGAGGCCAGAATGGCCGTCGCTAATTTCGAGCGCTGCGTTGCAGCCGTCCTCAAGCATGAGGGCGGCTACGTGAACCACCCGAAGGACCCGGGTGGCGCCACCAACATGGGCATCACGCACAAGACCCTCGCCGCCTGGCGTAAGGTCGAAAGCGTGACCAAGGCCGACGTCCGCAACCTGCGCGTCGACGAGGCGAAGCAGATCTATCGCGCGCAGTACTGGAAGCCGATCCGCGGCGACGAGCTGCCGCTCGGTCTCGACTATGCCGTCATGGACTTCGCCGTGAACAGCGGCGTCGGCCGCGCGGTGCGCTTCCTGCAGCAGCTGCTCAAGCGCATGGGCCTGTACGACGGCGCCATCGATGGCCTGATCGGGGCGAAGTCGCTGAAGGCGCTGGCCGCGATCGACGATGTGGACGCGCTGATCATCTCCTACTGCGCCGACCGGCTGGCGTTCCTCAAGCGCCTCAAGGGCTGGGCCGACTTCGGGAAAGGCTGGAAGCGTCGTGTCGCCGAAGTCCAGGATCTCGCCGTCGACCTCGCCGAGGGTACCGCAGGCTACGCGCCGGCGGTCGTCACCACTGCGCCGACGCACGTCTCCGACTGCCGCACGCCGCACGACATCAAGGGCGCCTGCGACGTATCGGCGATCAAGACCGTTGAAGGCCAGGGCGGCGCCGCGCTCGGCGTTGGTACCGCCGGCACGGCGCTGTCGGAGGCCGCAGCGCAGATCCAGCCGCTCGCCGAGTACAGCAAGATCATCCAGATCGTCTTCGTGGCCCTCCTCGTCGCCGGCATCGGGCTGACCCTATGGACGACACTCAAGGGCATCCAGCGCCAGAACGCGGAGGCAGTGTGATGACCAAGATTCTCCATCTCGCCGCCAAGTGGCTCTTCCTGTTCTTCGCTGGGCTCTTCGTACTCTCCCTGATCGTCGCCTTCGTCGGCCTAGGCTGGCAGGTCTGGTCCTACGTCATCTTCGGCGGGCCCCCGCCGGCGGGCGGCGAATGGCTAGGACGAACCGGCATGTGCGCGCTGGCGTCGTTCTTCAGCGCTCTCATCGTGGCCGTAGTGGGCGGCGCGATGACCCCCAAATCCAGCACAGAGGACGGAACGAAATGACCATCAGCAACACCAGGGGTTTCGAGAGCGACCGTGAGCAGGTGCTTCAGGATCTCTACTCGAACATCGATGTCGTCCGCGACTTCATCGCAGCGACGAAGCACCGGCTGCTGTCGCAGACGATCGCGTTCAGCAGCGTGCGGGAAGACGCTCAGCCCGATCTCATCGAACTGTTGGTGGCCGAGCACGCCGCTTCTTCGATGGAGGCCCTGATCCTGGCCGAGCTCAACGGCGGCTATCGCTATGCGGGCCAGGACGTCGAGGTCGAGAATGATGATGGTGCCCAAGACGATCGCGATGCGACCCCTCGCTATACCGAGGCCCTGTCGCGCCGCCGTGAGGCCCGGGCGGCAGTTCTGAGGAGAGTGCGCCGCGGGGGCTCCAAGACGCGCGCCAACTCCTGCGATTCGAGCGACGACTGATGATCGAGCTCCTCCTCATCGCCGGCCCGATTTTCGCTGCCGCCTCGGCCCTGCTCGCTACTCCATGGGGTCTGCCGGTGCTGTCCTGGCTCGTCGGCTCGCCAGTGGGTCGCATCGTCGCGATCTTCGGCATCGTCGTCATGACGCTCTGGCTGGTCTTCCTGATGGGCCGCCGCGATGGCATCCAGCGTGTCGAGCTCCGGGAGAAGCAACGCCAACTCGACGCGCTGCGCGATCGTATCGCGGTGGACCAGGAGATCCGGCGCATGTCCCCGGAGGAACGCAGAGAGGAGTTCGGCAAATGGGTTCGCTGACGAAGATCGTGGTCACGGTGCTGGCCCTTTGCCTTCTTGCCGGCTGCGCGACCACCGGCGACTTCTGCGACGTCGCGCGACCCATCTACGGCGCGAAGTCCGACCAGAAGAACGCCTCCGATCAGCTGATCGAGGGCGTCGTCTCCCACAACACTTACGGCGCCCGGCACTGCGGGTGGAAGTGACCTAGACCATGGACATCCGCGACATCATCACCGGCGCCGGCGCCTTGTTCTCAATCGCGATGGCGGTACTCGGAGTGGTGCGCGCGAAGTCCTCGGCCGAAACCGCCGTCGCGGTGAAGTGGGCCATCCAAGAGGAGCGCATGACGAGCATGTCGAAGCGCATCGGTGAGCTCGAGGCCGAGTTGAACGGCGTTCGCCCTGGGCTCGAGACTGGCTTGAGCCGCGTACACGACAGCCTCGGTGACGTGGTGCAGAGCTTGCAGGATCTCAAGACTACTGTAGCGGTGCTCGTCGATCGAGACGAACGCCCTCCCAGGCCACGATCCAGTTCGACCCGCCGCGTCAAGCAGGGAGCATGATCGTGATCAAGCTCGCCCGCTTCATCCTGCTGCTGCACTACGCCGACCCGCACAACGTCGCGATCGCCGAGCGCTTCCACATCTCGCCGGTGTGCGCGCTCGCGGCCGAGGTCTGCACGTACCTCCCGATCAGGATCTGACGATGACCGTGGCCCACTTCAATCTCGGCATTTCGCGCAAGAGCCTGATGCGCAAGGACGAGCACCAGCTCATCCAGCTGCTCGCGTCCATGCAGGGGCGCGATCCGACGCCGGCGGACTACGCCGAGGGCTACCGCATCCATCGCGCCGGCCTCGTCGACCGCATCCTCGACGTGCATGCCACGCTGCCTATGCGGAGGGCTGGCGAATGATGCAGCCCGGACAGCGCCCGGCTCATCGCTTCGGCGGCGACAGCGTTTACCTCGAGCCCGATCCTGTGACCGTTGCCCGCGTCTGGCGAACACATGGTTGGCAGGCAGTGGTCGAGCGCTGGTTCTACAAGAGCCACACGGAGCTCAAGAACATCCGGATCGTCGGCGAGGAGCGGCTGGCCAGACGCAGTGAAGCTGAGTAGCCTCCCCCGAAAAAGGGGGTGGGCTATGCCGTCCAAGGCATTCGCGAAGTTCGAAACCACGATGATGCAGGACGTGACCCGCATCATTGGCAGCCATGGCACGCTCTCGGAAGGGAAGCCGGGGAAGAAAGGCCTCGGGCACCTCACACGTGGAGGGGTCTTACTCCTGTGCGCGGCCTGGGAACTCTACCTCGAGGAAGTCCTCGCCGAGGCCGTGACCTTTGCCTCGGAGAAGGCCGGCTCTCCTGACGATCTGCCAAAGGACGTCCGCAAGGGGATCGCCAGCTTCGTGACCGAGAGCAAGCACGAATTGAAGGTGCTAGCGATGTCGGGCGACGGGTGGAAGAACATCTACAAGGAAGCCGCCCAGATCCGCATCGATGCGGTGAATACGCCGAAGCCGGGCGTCATCGATCCGATCTTCAAGAAGTTCCTCGGCGTCGCCGAGCTCAGCAGCTGCTGGCACCACGGCGGCGACGCCGTGAAGGACTTCGTCAGTGCGCGCGGGGACATTGCCCACAGAGGCAGCGATGCCGGATACGTGACGATCGGCAAGCTTCGTGACGAGTACAAACCCCGCATCGAGCGCACTGTTCTGGATACCGACAACTTCCTGTCGCAGCACCTGCGCGACATGTTCCCCGCGAAGCAGCGCCCATGGAACAAGCGGGCCGCGTGATGATCCCCGACCCCAAGAGGCTCAAGACCACCAAAGACGTTCGGGCGATGATGAAGAACGCCGCCGACCGGGGCGAGGCAGTGCTTGTCGATGCATGCAAGCGCCGGCTCTTCGAGCTTAGCGGCGTCGACATCGATGATCCAGTGGACCGCCGCCTGGCCGAAGCGGTCGCCGCGCTCGAGGAGACCTACCGGGAAAAGCATGGCCGCGCCCAGCCGGCTGGCTATACGCGCCGTAAGATCGCCAAGGATGGAGCCGTCGCCACGCTATCGGGGTGGGCGTTGAAGAAGGATGTGACGCCCGGATTCGTCTCGTTGGTCGAGGCAGGCATGGCCGAATTCACCGGCGAGTACGTCATTGCGGAGTTCCCCGACCGTTTCGAGCCGCATGTCGTTGCCGCGGCGCGGAAGCGGCTGAGCGATCATGGGGTGGAGCTGCCCTAGATCTTGATGGCGGGATCGATCCATGTGGCCACGCCGGCCAGGATGGTCTTGTACTCCGGGTGCGATGTCTGCCAGGCCGGATCCGCCAGCTTCGAGAACACGATCTCGGGCGTCATCTTGCCCGTCGTGTGACCGAAGCAGCGTTCCAGATCGCCGGGCCACATCAGCGATAGATCATCGGCGCCGCGGTGCTTGTCGATCTTCTGCCTGACCTTCAGCGTCATCGGCTTCACGGTGCCGTCTTGCTGCATGTCCTCGTCGGTCAGGGCGCACCACCTGATGCCGAGCTGACTGGATATCGCGGTGAAGGCGGGGATCGCTCCCACGTCACCGCAGTTGGTGATGCTGACCGAGCGGCCGTCGTAGTCGACGCTGGTCTTGTCGAAGCCCAGCCGCATGGCGAACCCGTCGTTCTTGCCCTCGCAGAAAACTGCGCCGGTGCTGAACAGGAAGTCATGGGCCCCGCGCTCGTCGAGCTTGGACTGCAGCTTGGCCTCCGGGTCCACTTGATCGGTGTGCACCGTGCCCGACGTGACCTTGCCGGCCCGGCGAACCAGACGATGGATGACCTGCTTCTCGTCGAAGCTGATCATCTCCGGCGAGTGCGTGGACAGCACGATCGTCCACCCCTTCGCGGCGAGCTCGCCGAGCACCTTCCGTACGCGGCGCCGCAGATGCGGGTGGAGGTGGGTCTCCGGCTCCTCGAGCAGCAGCACCACCCGGTCCTTGATCAGATCCTTGAACTCCGCCAGCGCCTCGAGGGCGGCCAGTCTGATTGCGGCCTGCCATCCATCGCCCATGCTGCGCAGCGGTGTCGGGGCGCTTTCGGCATCGGTGGCGAGCGAGATGGCCAGCTGTTGTGCAAGCCAGTCCTCGATCACCTGGGTGCTGGGCTTGAGATCGATCTGCGCCGGCGCGCCGACGTAGCGCCCGAAGATGGTCTCGAGCTTGGGCTTCATCTCATTCTTCCAGAACGGGAAGTTCTCGACTGCCCTACGGAAGAAGGCATAAGCGGCCTGCAGCGCGTCCGGCATCTCGCGGCTCTGGCCGCCCGGGAGATCGAGGGTCCACGGATCTTGCAGGAACCGCTGGGCCAGCAGCTTCGACAGCTTCTGGATCGGGCCGGTTTTCCAGATGTAGAGCGAGGCTTCGATGTTCTGTGGCTTGAAGAGCCAGACCTCGGGGCTGAAGTCGTAGATGTCGTCGAGCCGCGCATTGACGACTTGGTAGTTCACGTCGTGATCGGCAAACCGCTTCTTGTCCTCGGCCTTGAGCGGCGACCGGTGGGACATCGTGATCGGCTTCAGGGTGCTGTCGAGGAGCGTCCTGCTATGGCTGACCCGACCTGCCCGGGTGATCTTGCCCTTGACCTGAACGCCGTGGACCATCTGCACCGGCCCTATGCCATGCACCGCTGGGTACCCGTCGTCCTTGTCGGCCTTGAACAATACCTGCACAAGGAACTCGGACGCGCGGTTGCCCTTCAGGTCGGTGTAGAAGTCCGTCTCCTCCGGGGTCCATTGATTGAAGGAGGGATTGTTCAGCGCCAAAGCGATGGCGTTGAGCACCGTGGACTTGCCGGCATTGTTGGCGCCGATCACAACGGTGGGGAAGCCATCGCGCAGATCGATCTCGAGCTGGTCGATACCGCGGAACGCTTTGATGACGACCTTGGACAACTTGTAGTCGATAGGCATGGCACCTCCTACAGGCGCTGCATCGATTCGGGATCGAGCAGAATACTGCTGCAGCAAGGCCGGAGTCTTGGCGGAGGCCGGTTTTCCACCCAACCAGAAGGGTCAGGGCCTCAGCAGGCGCATGTCGCCGATGAAGCTTTCCAGCGTCTGCAGGTGGGGCTGCACGCTCTTGGGGAACTTCTCGATGATCGGCTGGGGCACCACGAGCTTCACCTTCGCGTCCACCATCTCCTTGAACTGCGTCTCGGAAACGCCCTCCTGTAGAGTGAGCAGGTGCTTCTCTGGGATGCGGTTCGCCTCATTGAGGATCTGCCGCCACCGGTCCTTCACCGTCGTCTTGACCGCCAGCATCCGGAGGTTCGCGGCGGGGAACGACGGATCCTGATACGCAGTCTGCGATGGGAACAGGAAGTCGGGGGATTTGCCGGGCTCGGAGACCGGCTGGTGGGAGAAATCGGTGCCCTCGACGAGCTTCTCCTCGGTGAAGATCTCTCGGGCGTGCAGCTCGAGCGATCGCCCCGACCGAGACTTGCGCCGCTGCAGGATGGTCTGTGCCCGGGCGATGAAGCCATCGATCGTCGTGAAGCCCGCCGTAATCAGCGGGAGCTCCACCGCCTGCTCCACGCTCTGGTAGATCTCGAATTCGCAGGCGCGGCGCTTCATCAGGCGCAGATCGGGCGACAGGCCCGCGTGCGACTGCAGCTCGGCGGCCTTGGCGATGATCTCCGCGCCGGAGGGAAACTTGGTGAGCCAAGCCGGCGGTATCTCGCTGGGCGACAGCCAGCAGTTCGCACGGACGGGAGCGATCGTGAAGAGGCTCGCCTGTGCCGTGCCGCCGGCCGGCTGCATGAAGAACTTGCCGGGCTCGATCGGCCCGACGCGATCCTCGACCACGTCCTCCTCGGTGCCGTGACGGCACACCCAGACATGGCACTCCGTGGCGGCGCCGTCCTGCCCCACCGGGAATGCGAAGACGGTCAGGGCGCCCGTGCTTTCAGGATCGAGGAGCGCGGAATCTCCGCCGCCGAAATTGGTGAGACGCGTCTCGTCCCGCCCGTTCTTCTGCCCCTTGCTGCGCTTGCTGTTGTAGTAGATCAGCCGCACCTCGCGGGCGTCGGCGTGGCTGTCGACGTAGACGTTGAACCGCAGGTCGGGATTCTCGACATCAACGCGGTTGATGCTCGGGAACACGTCGAACAGGAACTGCTTGGGGATGTAGGGTCCGGCCTGGTGCGAGCCGTTCGCCAAAGTGTCGTTGCCGCTCAACCGCTTCACGAACCAGGCGTAGCCGGGCCCGCTGTGCTCGGCGATCCAGTCGCTGATGTCCATCATCTACGCCGGCCCCCTGATCTCGCCCCGTTCCTCATCACCCCTGAGCCAGGCCGCCGCCAGGGCCAGCGTCTCCTCGAGGCCGATGCGTCCCGGCCCCCGGAACGCGCACTCCCATATCTCCAGTCGACGCAGCGCCCGCTCGGCCAGCAATTGGTCCACCCGGGCGTCGCGGGCACGATTCGCGTCGATCTTGGTCAGCCAGAATTCCTGACGCGTTCCTGGCAGCTTGAAAAGGGAGCAGTCGTGTCCGTGCCAGAAACAGCCGTGGACGAAGATCGCGGCCCGGTGCTTCGGCAGCCAGATGTCCGGCTTGCCCGGCACGTCCTTGGGATGCAGCCGGTACCGGAAGCCGAGTGCATGCAGACCGAGGCGCACCTGCAGCTCGGGCTTGGTGTTCTTGCCCCGGATGCGCGACATCATCCGGCTACGGGTCGCGGCGTCGACGACGTCAGCCATGTTGACGCCCTCCGACCGCCCGGGCCATCCTCGCAACATGGAGTGGCTGGTGGAATTCGAGGGACGGCAGATGCCGATGGAGGCGGTCTGGAGCGACGAGTTCGCCCGGATCGTCGGACCGCTGCGCTCGACCATCGAAAAGGCCCTCGGCAAGGCCGCCGATCCCGAGGAGCTGGAGGGGCTGAAGGTCGTCGTCTACGCCGAGGAGTACGACGCCGGCGCGACGTGGGGGTTCAAGTTCGCCGGACCGCCGACGGCGGTGAACTACGCCGTCTTCCTCACTGGCGACACGATGCCTGTGGTGAAGCCGGGCCATTAGGCCGACAGCTTCATGGGCTCCTTCGTCGCCGCTGCCGCCAGCGCCTTCTCGATGAAGGGCAGCATGTGCGAGGCAACGGCCTTCACCACCGGCACCACAACGCTGTTGCCGAACTGGCGATAGGCCTGCGTATCCGAGACGGGGATGACGAACTCGGCCTTGCCCGGCTCGTCGAAGCCCATGAGGCGGGCGCACTCCCGCGGTGTCAGACGACGCGGGTTCTTGCCCTTGCCCCGATCGATCAGGATCTCCGAGCCGTCCTTGTAGTAGCGAGCGGACAGCGTTCGTGCGACGTCGTTCTCGCCGACCAGGCCGAAACCGAACCCATTGCCTGCGGCCTTGTGCTTGGCGGCGTAGTCTCGGAGATACTTCCAGAGATGGTCGGTCAGCACGTAGCGGTCGCTGACCTGGGCGATGTTGCCCACCGTGTAGTGCTTGTCGGGTGCCTCGGTGCCGTCCTCCGGGTGCAGGATGGTGCGAAGCTTCGGCCCCTCGAAGCTGTTGGGCAGCTCGATGTCGTCGAAATTGAAGTCGATCTTGAGGTCCTTGCGGAAGCCAACGATGAAGATTCGCTCTCGGTGCTGCGGCACGAAGCCCTTGGCGTCGATCACCTTGAACTTCACGTCGTATTTCAGCTCGTCGCGCAGCGTGCGAACGATGACGTCGAAGGTGTTGCCCTTGTCGTGGTTGACCAAGTTCTTCACGTTCTCGAGCAGGAAGGCCTTCGGCTTGTGGTGCTTGATGATGCGTGCCACGTCGAAGAACAGTGTCCCCTGCGTCTCGTCGGCGAACCCGTGCGCGCGCCCCAAGGCGTTCTTCTTGGACACGCCGGCGATCGAGAAAGGCTGGCATGGGAAGCCGGCGAGCAGGATGTCGTGCTTGGGAATGTCGTGGGCAGCGATCTTGGTGATGTCGCCCTGGACCTCGTGATCGTCCGATAGGTGGTTGGCCTTATAGGTCCGTTGCGAGTTCTCGTCCCATTCCGACGTGAACACGCACTTGCCGCCGATGTGGTCGAAGCCGCGACGCAGGCCGCCGATGCCGGCGAAGAGGTCGATGAAGGTGAAGAGGGGCTTCTCGTTCACGATCTGCTTGCGGGCGTTCAGCAGCCCCTGCAGCACGACGATCGCGGCCTGGCGCGGCTCCTGCTCCCCACGCTCCCAGCGATAGAGCGTCGAAGCAGAGAACCCGACGATGGGTTCGAGCTCCTCGATGCTAATCCCCGCTTGGATTCGGAGTCGCGCGAATTCAGTCTGCGAATCAGTCATAGGAGGGTCCGCCGCTGGGTATTTTTCTGCCAGCCTGGCCAGGATCGCCCCAGCTGGCAAGAACGAAGCATGAATAGATTGTGCAGTCCTTACCCTTTCCCACTGGTTAAACATCGATGACCTTGCCCTCGTCCCACCCCGTCCGCTCACTCCAGTCCGCGCTGTGGTATCCACGCGGATTGCACACGACGCGCGTGTCGCCGATCCGATAGTCGGACGCCCAATGCACATGCCCGTGCACCCATAGCGCTGGCCGGTGCCGCTTGATCAGCTCTTCGAGATCCGAAGCGAAAGCCGCCGCCGAGACATCACCGCGGTCGCCCGGGTGCAGCGATCGGACGCTCGGCGCGTGGTGCGTGACGACGACTGTCGGGCCGGCGTGGGGCACCCGCAGCGCATCGTCGATCGCACGCCGATGACGCTGGTGCTCGTTGTAGACATCCGACGGCCAGATGAGATCGCCGTCGTCACGGACCACGTGGCTGTATTCCGGCATATGCCGCGCCGCCCAGCTCTCGCTCGCGTGCCGATCATCGCCGAGCTCGAAATCCGTCCACAGCGTTGCGCCGACGAAACGCACGCCGGAGATGATAACCGGGGTGCCGGGCCGCAGTACGTGGACGCCGCCGGTGACGAGGCTGTCGAATGCGTCGTCGATCGCGGCACCGAAGAAGTCGTGGTTGCCGGGCACGAAGACGATCGGCGCATACGTGTACTGCGCGATCCGGAACAGCTCGATAATCGCGCCGTCGGGGGAGCTGGAGACATCGCCGGCGACGACGAGGACATTGTGCTCGGGCAAGACTGCGGGCGACCAGAGACTGCTGTCGCAGTGGAGATCCGAGACCACCCACAATCTCATGGCGTCCATCCCATGCTGTTCACGGCGTCGACTAGCATCCTGTCGGCATCGCGCCGCACGGCATCTGGACCGCCGTACGTGATGATCGAGCGCGCTAGGCCACGCAGCTCGGCCACCGCTTCGCCGCGGCGGCGCGGCCGGAGATCGGCGATCTCGTTGGCGAGGCGTCGGAGATCATCTGGATGCAGCGTGCGCGCGGATTTCTTGAGATAGCCGAGCTCACGGGGATCGAGCTGCGCGGCGACGCGGATGAAGCGGCGAAGGATATTCGATGCCTCGCTCGGCGCGATCTGGCGCTCGATCGCTTCCGCGATGTCATCGGGCAGGTCGGCATCACCGACCGGCCCAGGGACGTCTGTGATCTCCACAATCGATGTGTCGACCCAATCCTCGAACCGCCCGACACGGCGCAGCCAGGTCTGCCCGCCGTCGACCGCGACGGCGCCGCACCTGCACCGCCGGAAGTCGTGCCGGTGCTTGCTCTCGATCTCGTCGCCGCACTTGAGGCAGCGGATCGAGTTGCGAATGATGATTTCGTCACGCATCGTCGTCTCCCAAAATGGTGTCGGCGGCCGCGACCGCCGCGTGCGCCAGCGCCTCGAGCAGCATCGGCCGCCACTCGCTCGATCGGCCGGCATCGAGCAGCGCCTGCAGCCGAGCCGTGGTCATGTCGTCGAGCGCAGCCCGCGCGAGATCACGGGCCGCCGGATCGAGGCGCTCGATCAATCCAAGCGCGACGACGACGCCGTGCCGCGCACATGCGCGGAGATCATTCGTCAGCATCGCTGCGCTCCGCTGGTGTCCCGAGCCGGTAGAGCCGACTAAGGGTGCGCACCCACGTCATCGCCGGGTCCATTGCGAAGCACTCGGCACCGACGTGCAGAGAGCCGTCCGCGACGAAATCGTACGGGTGCCCGGAGACGATCCCGACGATGGCTGGCAGATCGTCCTCGTCATCGGCGTCGAGCAGCGACCAGCCCTCGATCAGCGGGGCCTCGGCCAACTCGGCCTCAGTCGGCGGCTCATATCGCGCACCGGTGTTGATCAGCAGCTCGCGCATGTAGGCGGGTGTCATCGCCATCAATGCCTCCCCATCATCCTGCCGCGGCCGTCCACGATCGCGCGCACGATCGTCGTGAGCTGCCTGATGCTGCCGCCTGGCCACGCGTTCCGGATGAGGTCCATCTCGTCCTCGGCCAGCGCTTCGTACCAGCGCGGATCGAGCGCGCGCTCTTTCGCCAGCCGATCGAGGATCTGCCGCGTCAGCACGCCAAGATGCTGCCAGCCGGGGTCGGGCATCGCGATGACGCGCATGCGATCCCGAAGCGGATCAGGGATGCCGTCGATGGAATTGGCGGTCGCGAAGTGCGAGACGGCGCTGAGGTCGACCTCGACCTCGAGCGCCAGATCGCGCAGGCGCCGCGCCTGCTCGAGCTCGAGCATCGGCAGCAGCGCGTCGAGCGCTGAGCCGTTGTGCCGGCTTGCCGCGGCTTTCTCGATCTCGTCCCAGATGACCCCGACGCTCGCGAGACCGACGCGCTTGATCAGCTGCAGCGGGGTCGATTCGCGAGCGGAATGCCACTGCGCAGACGTCCCCATAAGACTGGCGTCGTGGACCCCTGCCATCGAGTACAGCTCGACCGGCAGCCCGACGGCATCGCAGATGGCGCGGACAAGGCTCGACTTTCCGCTCCCTGGCGACCCGACCAGCAGCGTCGGCCGGAAAAGGATGGAATCGCGCGGCGCCAGGTCGCCCAGGATCGTATCGATGACGTCGACGGCATGTGGCCAGCGCTCGACGAGCTGCCTTCTCGCAGCCGCGATGTCGCCGACTGCGACGAAGGGAAGCCGCTTTCCGGCGTGACCCTCCCAGCCCTTGAAAATGTCCCTCTTGCTGCTGCTGCCGCCGAGCTTCGGCAGCTCGGGCACGACGACCAGCCCCGTCGTCCGGGGACGGAGCCGGCCCGACGACTGGAATTCGGCCCGGTCCTCCATGACCGCTTGCAGCCATTCGCTGTCGTCCCTCGCCTCGTCGGCGGGCGTGCGCTCTGCGCGGGCGGCATCGGCGGCAGCGATCTCGTCCATCGCGAGCCGATAGTGCCCGCAGTGCTCTGCGAGATGGAACATCTGCGCGAGGCCCCGGCGGCAATACGCCGGCATCGAGCCATCGTTGCCGGAGTGCATCCCGAGCAGCACCGCGGCGTAAAAAAGCGCGATGAAACTCCGGCTGTTCCACATTCCCACATAGCTCTCGAGGGCCTCGATGCAGCGACGCTTCGCGGCCTCGTCGCCTGAGCACGCGAGGTAGATGTCGAGCCGCGATGCATGCATGTCGTCGAGCGCGAGCAGGGCCTCCCGCACCGGCGACATCGCTTCCGGCTTGCACGTCGCGCGCAGACGCTTCAGCGCTCGCGCGAGCGTGCCGGGCTTGATCCCGCGCGCGGCTTCGTCGGCGGCATACACGTCGGCATCCGCGAGCAGATCGTCGATCCAGTGCTGCAGATCGAGATCAAGGCGCTGGCCGTAGAACGGCGCACCGGCCAGGAGTTCGGACTGGCTAGGCAGCTTGCCCGCCGCGATGACGGCGTGATCGGCGATGCGCTTGCGAACGGCGTCGAGCACGCCGGGCGGGAGATCCTTCGATGTCATGATGTGATGTCGTGCCCGCTGGGGGCGTGTCTCGCAGCATCATGCCGGCGGCAATCCCCCGCGAGAGAGGGCGTGATGCCGGATCCCCGCGACCGTGTCCGGGGGAAATCTTGAGAGCGGTTAACGACCGTCGATCGCGCGGACTAAAAGCTGAAGTACCCCTGCCCGCCGTCTGCGAGATGCACGACCGCCTCGCCCTTCCCGACGGCAATGCGGTCCACGAGCCCGCGCAGCCGCTGCGCGACGGCTGCCCGGACGCGCACATGCTCGTCGCCTTCGGTCTCCCGGAGCTGGCACTGCAACTCGAGGAAAGACGCCGCCGGATCGTCACCGCGATCGCCCTCCACGGCCCGGACCTCGGTGTCGAGGCGCGCGATCTCGTCGACAGCCGCATCGATGTCGGACTGCAGTTGCGTGACCTGGCCGGCGAGCGTCGACGACTTGGCCCCGCCGGCGACCAGCTCGAGCAGGTTATCGAGCCTGACCTGGCGCTCGGCCCTGCGGGCAATGGCGGCATCGCGGCGCATGCGCACTTCGGCGGCCCGGTCCCGGGAAGAGAGAACGAGCTGATCGAGGCGGTCGGAGACGGCCGCGAGCGTGAGGGTCTCGAGCATCGCGTAGGGATAATACGTGTGGTCGTCGCAGCCGGCGGCAGCGTGCGCGCGGGAACAGATCAGCTTGGGGCCGGAGCTGCGTTGGCCTTTATCGATGATGATCAGATTCGCACCGCACGCTCCGCATTTGGCGATCCCGCGCAGGATATTGCTGTGGCCTACCCCGGGCCGGCCCTGGCCACTGCTTCGTGCACCGGCGGCGGCTTGGGCGGCGTAGAATGTCTCCTCGTTGATCGCTGCCGGATAGTAGCCCTCGAGCCGCACGTTGCCGGATCCGTCGCCGCCGGCCAGCCGGGAGAGAGGATCGAAGGCTCCGTAGCACGCTGGGTTCTTCAAGATCTTCTGGATGTAGCTGTCGTGCCAGAGCTGACCGCGCTTCCTGCCCATCCCCCAGGTCTCGACGCTCTCGGCATTGAGTGCCTTCGCGATCGCTCGGCGGCCCTGGCCGTTGATCGTATCCGCGAAGATCCTGCGCACGATCTCCGCGCGGTCCTCGATCAGCTCATACCGCCCATGCCGCGGGCCGCCGACGAGCCGGATCCAGCCCGGGCAGATCGAGGTCATTGCCTGGCCGTCCTCGGCGGCGCGCCTGCGTTTCTCGGCCCAGGCCTTTCCGACCCGCTGGCCCTTGATCCGCGATTCGTCGTGGGCCCTGGCCATCACGGCGATCGAGACGATGAGGGGCGTCCAGTCCGTTCGGAGCCGCTCTTCGGAATACTCCTGGCCGTCGGACAGCGTGACAACGACGATGCCGGCCCGGATGAGATCGAAGAGCCTTGCAGCCGCGTTCAGCACGGCTTCGCGCGACAGCCGGTCGAGACTCTCGACGATCAGATAGCTGCCGCGCTCGATCTCGCCATTCTCCACGAGCCCGAGGAAATCCCGGAGCGCGCCAAATTGCGCATTGCCACCGCGATAGGCCGAGCGGCCGAGGTCGCGGAGCGTGTCGTCGAGGACGAGGCCGCGCGCCTGGCACCAGTCCTGGGCGGCTTGGAGCTGACGCCGGAGCGAATCGCCGCGCGCCTGCTCGGGCGTGGAAAAGCGAATGTATGAGAAGGCCTTAGGCATGATCAGTTCATGCTAGAGCGATTCTTCCAGTCGTCAACACAATCTGCTGATGATCGGCCCGCCCGGCGCCGGCAAGTCGATGCTGGCGCAGCGTCTGCCCTCGATCCTGCCGCCGCTCAATCCGCGCGAACTGCTCGACGTCTCGATGATCCAGTCGATCGCCGGCGAACTCGAAGGCGGCGCGCTCAGCGACCGCCGCCCGTTCCGCGCGCCGCATCATTCGGCCTCGATGGCGGCACTGGTGGGCGGCGGGCTCAGGATCCGGCCGGGCGAGGCCAGCATGGCTCATAACGGCGTTCTATTCCTCGACGAGCTGCCCGAATTCACGCCGGCCGTGCTCGACAGCCTGCGCCAGCCGCTTGAGAGCGGTGAGACGGTGATCGCGCGGGCCAATAGTCGTGTCACCTTCCCGGCGCGCTTTCAGTTGATCGCCGCGATGAACCCCTGCAAATGCGGTCTCGCCGGCACGCCCGGTCATACCTGCAAGCGCGGCGACGCCTGCGCGGCGGACTATCAGGCGCGTGTGTCTGGGCCGTTCCTCGATCGCATCGATATCCGCGTCGACGTGCCCGCGGTGAGCGCCGCCGACATGATCGGCCCGGCGACCTCGGAGAGTTCCGCCGCCGTCGCCGCCCGCGTCAGCGCCGCGCGCGAGATCCAGCGTGAGCGCTATCTCGGGGCGGGTCATCCGGAAATCTTCACCAACGCGAATGCCTCTGCGAGCCTGATCGAACAACTCGTCGATCCCGACAAGGAGAGCAAGGCGCTGCTGCTGCAGGCGGCCGAGCGCTTTTCGCTCAGCGCCCGCGCCTATCACCGCGTGCTGAAGGTCGCGCGCACGCTCGCCGATCTCGCCGGCAGCGAGAAAGTCGCCCGTCCGCATATCGCCGAGGCGTTGAGCTATCGCATCAATTTCGCCGGAACCTGAGGACGCCTGCGCGGTTCCGGCGCATTGCGGAAACCCGAAGGCGTGTCCATGTGAGCCGGTAGCGGCAAAACGCGCGGCTTCGCGTCGCAACCGCTCGTTTGGCCATGACGTTGGCCGATAGCACTCGAACGAAAGGGAACCGGACAATGAAGATCGCCTACACAGCCCATGCCACAGCACGCAATGGCGGCCGCGGGGTCGGCGAGGCCAGCACCGATGACGGCCGCGTCGCCGTGAAGTTCTCGACGCCCAAGGCGATGGGGGGCGACGACGGTCCGGGTACCAATCCCGAGCAATTGTTCGCGGTGGGCTATTCCGCCTGCTTCCTTGGTGCCATGCACACTGCGGCCAAGCGCAGCAACAAGACCCTGCCGGCCGAATCGATGGTCGAGGCGGCGATCAGCTTCGCCGACCGCGAGGACAATGTCGGCTTTGCCATCGTGCCCAAGCTCACTGCCAGGGTGCCGGGCTGGGACAAGGCCGATGTCGAAGCGATCATCAAGGCCGCCCACGACATCTGCCCTTACTCCAACCTGATTCGCTTCGCCCACGACGTGGAGCTGGTCGCAGGCTAAGATCGCGAGCCGCCGCTAGAGGATGAAGTCGGCCGCGCCGAGCTTGAGGGCCCCCTTGAGCTCGATCGTCATGTCGATCGCCGCATCGGCGTCGTTGCTGATCACGATGTAGGTGCGGTCGTTGGCGGTGCCCGGCCGGTTGACCCTGTACCAGCCGATGTGGCCTTCGGCGACGGGCGTGTTCTCATTGCCCTTGGCATCGCGGATGAAGGCGTCGTCGACGCCGTCCGCGGTGCTGGTGATGGCATCGATCGCCGACAAATCGATCACGTCGAGCTTGTGCTTGAAATCGACAATCAGGTCCGGGCCGTTGTTGGCCGAGTCCCTGACGGCCACGAAGCGAAAGGTGTCGGCATCCTTGCCGCCATTCAGCACATCCTGACCGCCGTTGCCGACAAGCGTGTCTTCGCCGCTGCCACCCTTCAGGCTGTCATCGTTCTTGCCGCCCTCAAGCAGATCGTCGCCCCGGCCACCCTTGAGCGTATCGTCGCCCTTCCCGCCCAGCAGGGTGTCAGCGCCATTGCCGGCCTTTACTAGATCATCGTCGCGGGCGCCGTTCAGCAGATCGTTGCCCTTGCCGCCGCGCAGATCGTCGTCCCCTTTGCCGCCATGGATGCTGTCGTTGCCGTCGCCACCTTGCAGCGTGTCATCGCCCTTGCCGCCCGACAGGCTGTCATCGCCGCCATTGCCATTGAGCCGGTTGGCGTTTTTGTCGCCGACAAGCAGGTCGTTGGCCTTGCCGCCGCTCACATCCTCGATGTTGCGGATGCGGTCCTCGCTGATGCCGTCGAGCTTGACCGAACTCCAGTCGGAACGCGCCAGGGCGACTTCGACCGCTTTGGCACTATTCTCGTAGTTGGCGTGATCCCGCTCTCCGGCACCGCCATCGACACGGTCGTGGCCCTTGCCGCTGAAGAAAATGTCATCGCCGTCGTAGCCATAAAGCACATCGTCGGTCGAAGAGCCCAAGAAGGTATCGGTGCCCGCCAGCATCTTCTCGACGATGGCGTGGTCGTCGCTCTTGGTCTTCGTCTTGGCGGCAGCCAGCACCGCCGCGGCCGAGAGCTGGATGTCGGTGAACTTGAACACCAGATGGCCGGTCTTGTAGTTGGCGACCTTCCAACCCGTCGCCGTGCCGTTGATCCTCTGCGCAAAGGCATTGGCCGAAAAGGATCCGGTGAAGCTCTCGCGCTCCTGGGTGTCCTCGTAGTCGACGCTGAGCTTCGTCTTGCTCACACGCGCATTGACGCCGTCGAACAGGCGCCCGAACTCGAGCTTCTTGATGTTGGTCGCCGAACCAGCGTCGAACAACATGACTATCTCCCACTATCGGTCCGTAATCGTACTGGCCGCGGCAACGCTATATGCATGTATAGAGCACAAATTGTGCGGGCGCGAAGTTAACACGCGTCACTGAATTAACTATGAGCCTGCTGTACAGCTGGTATTAATTGGAGAGTGTACGGCTTGGCCCGCCTCGGCGCCCCTCCATCCGCTGCCGGATGCCGAGCACCGTGTTCCAGTTGCGCTGGGTCATGCGCGCACCCGTGAGCTTCTCCGGATCGAGCCTGCTCGGCCCATCGCCCGGCCCGTA
Source organism: uncultured Devosia sp. (assembly GCA_964487765.1). Taxonomy (GTDB): domain Bacteria; phylum Pseudomonadota; class Alphaproteobacteria; order Rhizobiales; family Devosiaceae; genus Devosia_A. The sequence goes on from CAZASR010000005.1 coordinate 62,311, forward strand.
GTCGACGATGACCGCGCGGCCAACCGCAGCCACGATTTCGGGTCCGGCCGGATGCATCAGCGCCTCGGGCCAGCCGAGCGCGCGGTGGAAGAAGCACACACCCACGCGCCGGGGACGATCGCGCGTCGCCTCGGGCAGCGGGTCGGCCTCGACGATTTTTTCGATCTCCGCCTTGGTCGCGATGAAGACTTCGCTCCTGGTGAGCCCGAAGCTCTCGACCAGCGCCGTGACCTCCTTGCGGACGGCCGCCGCGGACTTGCTAGAGCCGAAGATCAGGTTACCGGTCGCGAGATAATTGACCGGGTTGATCAGCCCCGCCATCTCGGCTCTGTCGCGCAGCGCCGCGGGCCGCATGATGGCATGCGTCGCCGGTCCGATGGCCCGCAGCAGCGCGACATAGACCGTCATCCGATCTCGAATTCCGACCAGTGCGCATAGGGCCGCTCGGGCGTGATGATGATGTCCGGAAAATGCGGGTGGTGCAGCGCGTCCGGGAACGCCTGATCCTCGAGGCAGAACGCCGAATATTTCTTGTAGGTCCTGCCGCCGAGCCCAAGGCCCGCCGGCGCGTCGGTCATCGTCGCATTGTAGAACTGCAGGCCGGGCCGGTCGGTCCAAAGCTTGAGCGTCAGCTCGCGGTCGGGGGCCGTCACAATCGCGACCGGCTCGGCCGGATCGCGGCCGGTGTCGAGCACGAGATTGCCGTCATAGTCGATCGGGGCGCCGCTCGAATCGCGCAGCGTCCTGGGCTTTCGGAAGTACCACTGCGTGCCCGGCTTCGTTTCGATGATGTTGCCGGTGGGCAGCAAGGCGCCGTCGACTTCGGTAATGGCATTGGCGGCGAACCAGTAGGAATGATCGAGTACGTCGTCACGGGTGCCGAGGTTGAAATATTGGTGCTGGACGAGGCTGAGCGGGGTCGGCCGGTCGGTCGTCGCGCCGAACTCGAGGCGGAGCCGGTTGCCATCAAGGCGGTAGGTCAGCTTGAGCTTGAGCGTTCCGGGATAGCCCGCCGCGCCGTCCGGCGAGGTGAGCGAGAAGACCACCGAGTTTGTCGCGTCGTCGGGTTCGGCGTCCCACACCTGCCGGCCGAGCCCTTCGGGGCCGCCATGTAGGCTGTTGGGCCCCTCATTGGCGGGGACATTGTAGGTTTTGCCGCCCAGTTCGAAGCGCGCCCCCGCGATGCGGTTGGCGACGCGGCCGGCGATCGCGCCGAAATGCGGCGAATGGGCCGGATAGTCCTCAAACCGCTCGAAGCCCAGCACCACCGAGCGCATCCCGCCAGCCACCGGCACGCGCCAGTCGCGCACGACGACGCCCCAATTGATGATGTCGACTTCGACGCCGGTCGCGGAGGTGAGCGTGAACTGGTGGACCTCCTTGCCCTCGAAACTGCCGAACGGTTTGACCGCCACCATGATGTGTGCCTCCGTGTCTCACGGCCGCCGGGTTTAGCGGCAAACCGCCATCTCAGCCAGCGGCCAAACGCGCCAAAAGCAGTTGACGCGCGCCAGTGACACCGCCAAACGTCGGGAAAACCGGTGGGGGGCACCTGTGGAGGAAACTGTTGAAGGAAAGCGCGCAACCGTGCACGACGTGGCGCGGACGGCCGGCGTTTCCCTCGCGACGGTGGACCGCGTGCTCAATGGCCGCCCGGGCGTCCGGCCCGCCACCGCCGAAAAGGTCGAGGCCGCCATCAAGGCGCTCGACTTCCGCCGCGACCTGTCGGCGTCGCTCCTCGCGCGCGCCCGCGACCTTCACGTCACCTTCCTTATCCCCGATGGCGGCAACGCCTTCATGGAGAGCCTCGTTGCCGCCGTGGCCCGGCGCATGCGCGCCACCCGCAACGAGCGGCTGACCCTCAATGCCGCGCAATATCACGCGCTCGATCCGGCGGCCCTGATCAGTCGCCTCGACGGTCTCAATGCTCGCGAAATCGACTGCGCCGTGGTGGTCGCTCCCGACGATCCGGCGGTGGCCAAGGCTGTCGACGCCGCGACGCGTCGGGGCGTCCCCATCGTTACTCTCGTCTCGGACCTGCCCAATTCGTCGCGCCGGCACTTCATCGGCATCGACAACCAGGCGGCCGGGCGCACGGCGGCCTCGCTGCTGGGCCGGTTCTGCACGGCGCCGGGCAAGATCGGCATCATCGCCGGTTCGCTCGGCCTGCGCGATCACCGCGAGCGCTTCGAGGGCTTTGCCGGAGTCCTCGGCCGCGAGTTCCGCCACCTCGAAATCGTCGGCCCGCTCGAAGGCTTCGATGACGATGCGGCGACCGAGGCGGCGGCGCTCAAGCTGCTCGAAACCAACGGGGCCCTCGCCGGCATCTACAATCTCGGCGCCGGAAATGCCGGACTTGTCGCGGCCCTCGGCAAGACCCATCGCGCCGGCAGTGTACGGGTCGTGGCGCACGAATTATCGGACACCACGCGCGGCGCCCTGCGCGCCGGCACGCTGGATGTGGTGCTCGACCAGAATCCCGACGGTGAAATCCGCGCCGCCATCGCCGCCGCCCGCCAGGTCGCGCTGTCGCCCGACGCCCAGGTCCATTCCGAGCCCATTGAAATTGGTATTTTTCTGCGCGACAATCTTCGTGGCTAGCGGGGCGCGACCCGGCAAGACGGGCACACTTCTCCGGGGCGATCGCGCGACAACAGACAAACAAGCCCGCAGCAGCGCGCGAGGGAGGCACAAATCAACGGCAAACCGGTCCATCGTGAGGTACGTGCCTCATGAGCTATCTTGGCATCGACATCGGCACCTCCGGGGTCAAGGCGCTGCTGCTGGACCGCGCCGGCAAGGCGCTGGGTGAGGCGACGGCCAAGGCCGTCGAGCCGGTGCGCCCGCATCCCGGCTGGAGCGAGCAGAACCCGGCCGACTGGTGGAGCGCCGTCGTCAAGGCATTGGATTCGCTGTCGAAATCGCATCCTGCGGAGATGGCGTCGGTGCGCGGCATCGGGCTCAGCGGCCACATGCATGGCGCCACCCTGCTCGGGAAAGACGACGCGGTGCTGCGCCCCTGCATCCTGTGGAACGACGGACGTTCGGCGGCCGAATGCGCCGAGATGGAGGCGGCGCTGCCGCGCCTGCGCGAGATCGCGGGCAACATCGCCATGCCCGGCTTCACTGCTCCCAAGATCGCCTGGGTGCGGAAAAACGAGCCTCATATCCATGCCAAAATATGCAAAGTCATGCTGCCCAAGGCCTATATTCGCCTGCTTCTGACGGGCGAATATGTGGAGGAGATGAGCGACGCGGCCGGCACGCTCTGGCTCGATGTCGCAAGGCGCGACTGGTCCGACGAGCTGCTCGCCCTCACCGGGCTCGACCGCAGCCACATGCCGAGCCTTGTCGAAGGCTCGGCCCCCTCGGGCACGCTCAAGCCCGACCTCGCAGCGCGCTGGGGCATGAGTGGCGACGTGGTGGTGGCCGGCGGAGCCGGCGACAATGCCGCGGCCGCCTGCGGCATCGGCGCGATCCGGCCCGGCCAGGGCTTCGTCTCGCTCGGCACGTCGGGCGTTCTGTTCGTCTCCAACGAGAGCTTCCGCCCCAACACGGCGGGCGCCGTCCACGCCTTCTGCCACGCCATCCCCGAGACGTGGCACCAGATGGGCGTGATCCTGAGCGCCACCGACAGCCTCAACTGGCTGAGCCACATCACCGGCAAGAGCCAGCCCGAGCTTTCGGGCCTTGCCGAGCAGACCTTCACCGGGCCGGGCGAGGAGATCTTCCTGCCTTATCTCAGCGGTGAGCGCACCCCGCACAACAATGCGGGCGCCCGGGGCTCCTTTGTCGGCCTGTCGCATCTGAGCGACACGGCGCGGCTGGCGCAGGCCGTGATGGAAGGCGTCGCCTTCGCCTTCCGCGACTGCCAGCGCGTGCTGCACGATGCCGGCACCAGCTTCGGTCAATTGCTCGCCGTTGGCGGCGGCTCGAAGTCCCCGCTCTGGCTCAAGCTCATTGCCACCAATCTCGACATCGAGATCGCCCTCCCCGAGGACGGCGATTTCGGCGGCGCGCTCGGCGCCGCCCGGCTCGGCCTGTGCGCGGCGGAAGGCGCCGATCCCGCCGAGGTGATGACCACACCGGGCATCAAGCAGATCATCCGGCCGGACGCGTCGTTGCGGGACGCGTACACGGCCCAGTATGCGCGCTACCGCGCGCTCTATCCCGCCATCGAGGAGGCTCGCAAGTGACCGATTTCTTCAAGGGCATCAAGCCCGTGACCTACAAGGGGCCGCGCTCGAAGGACCCCCTCGCCTATCGCCACTACAACAAGGACGAAAAGGTGATGGGCAAGCGGATGGAGGACATCATCCGCCCGGCGGTCGCCTATTGGCACAGCTTCGCCTGGGAGGGTGGCGATCCGTTCGGCGGCCGCACCTTCGCCCGCCCGTGGCATGACAAGGGCATGGAGGGCGCCAAGCTCAAGGCCGATGTCGCCTTCGAGCTGTTCGACATCCTCGACATCCCGTTCTTCTGTTTCCACGACGTCGACATCGCGCCGGAGGGCGCGACGCTGGCCGAGAGCGACAAGAACGTGCGCGCCATTGCCGACATCTTCGCCAAGAAGATGAGCAAGCAGCGCACGCGGCTGCTGTGGGGCACGGCCAATCTGTTCAGCCATCGCCGCTACATGGCGGGCGCCGCCACCAATCCCGACCCGGACGTCTTCGCCTATGCCGCGGGGCAGGTGAAGACCGCGCTCGAAGTCACCCACGAGCTGGGCGGAGCGAACTACGTTCTATGGGGCGGCCGCGAGGGCTATGAAACGCTGCTCAATACCAGGATGAAGCAGGAGCTGGATCAGATGGCCCGCTTCCTGACGCTCGTGATCGAGCACGCCAGGAAGATCGGCTTCAAGGGCACCATCCTGATCGAGCCCAAGCCGCAGGAGCCGACCAAGCATCAGTACGACTACGATGTCG
>CAZASR010000006.1:0-500 GCA_964487765.1 uncultured Devosia sp.
CATGAGGAAGAGGAAGGCGTTGTGCGGCGACAGCGCCGAGCCGGTGTTGCGCAGCGGCACGACGCGGGCGCGGCCGATATAGGCCGCCGGGCCGAGCGCTTCGGTGTAAACGACGCCGTGATAGGACGGATCGGGTTCGTTGAGGACCTTGAAGCGGTCCTTGTTGGCGGCCCAGTCGAACTTGCCGGAATCGACGACGATGCCGCCGATCGAATTGCCGTGGCCGCCGATATATTTGGTGAGCGCGTGCACGACGATATCGGCGCCGAACTCGATCGGCTTGCACAGATAGGGCGTCGCGACCGTGTTGTCGACGATCAGCGGCACGCCGTGCTTGTGGGCGATCTGCGCCAGGCGCTCGATGTCGACGATATTGCCCGCCGGGTTGCCGATCGACTCGCAGAAGACCGCCTTGGTGTTGGCATCGATGAGGCGGTCGAAGGCCTCGAAATCGTCGCCGGCGGCCATGCGCACCTCGATCCCCTGGCGCGGGAAGGAGT
>CAZASR010000006.1:510-56229 GCA_964487765.1 uncultured Devosia sp.
TGTAGGTGCCACCATAGAGCTGGCTGGTGGAGACGATATTGTCCCCCGCCCCGGCAATGGTCTGGATGGCATAGGTGATGGCCGACATGCCCGAGGCGACGCACAGCCCGCCAATGCCCCCCTCCATTTCCGCGACGCGCTTTTCGAGCACGTCGGTCGTGGGGTTCATGATGCGGGTATAGATGTTGCCCGGCACGACGAGGTTGAACAGGTCGGCGCCGTGCTGGGTGTCATCGAAGGTGTAGGACGTGGTCTGGTAGATCGGGACCGCCGCCGACTTGGTCGTCGCTTCGGCCGTGTAGCCATGGTGCAAGGCCAGGGTTTCGAGTTTCATGCTCTCCGTTTCCCATTATTGGTGTGGTCCAGTCCGGCTGTCCGCCGCCTTGTCGAGCGGATCGATTGACAGCCGTATTTCCCATGGTCAAATGAATGATATTGGCCGATGAACGCAACTGAATTGATGTAACCCTTATGGACATCGCGCTGGCAAAGACGTTCCTCGAGATCGCCGAAACGGGGAGTTTTGTTGCCGCGGCGGGGCGATTGAACGTGACACAAACCGCCGTGAGCGCGCGCGTCCATGCACTCGAGGAGCAGTTGGGGCGCCGGCTGTTCGTGCGCAACAAGGCCGGCGCGCGGCTTACGCCGGCAGGCGAGCGCTTCGTGCGCCATGCGACGACGCTGGTGCAGGTGTGGGACCGGGCGCAGCGACAGGTGGGCCTGCCGCAGGGCCATGTCGACATCGTCAGCGTCGGCGCCGAGATCAGCCTGTGGAATCCCATCCTCGCCGACTGGTTGGTGTGGATGCGGCGCGAGGCGCCCGACATTGCGCTCAGGGCCGAGGTCGACACGCCGTCGCGGCTGCTGGAAGCGATCCACAATGGCGCGCTCGATCTGGCGGTGCTGTACAATCCGCCACCGCAGGGCGGCGGCGTGGTGGTCGAGCTGATGACCGAGGAAAAGCTCGTGCTCGTCACGACCTCGCCCGACGGCAGCGCCGGACGGGCGGAGGACTATGTGCATGTCGACTGGGGGCCGTCGTTCCAGGCCAGCCACCAGGCGGCCTTTCCGCATCTGAGCAGTCCGGGCGTGTCGATCTCGCACGGGCCGCTGGCCCTGCTCTACCTCACCCGGGTGGGTGGCACCGGCTATTTCCGGCTGAGCGCGGTGCGGCCCTATCTGAGCGACGGCCGGCTCAAGCTGGTGGCCGGGGCGCCCGCCTTCTCCTATTCGGTGCACATGGTGCATGCCGGCCGGGTGGAGCCGGGCCTCATCGATCGCGTGCGGCAGGGCTTCCAGATCAGCTCGTCAGGCTGAGCTGCAGCGTCCTCATCGTCTGAGCCGTAGCGCGCTGATCGAGCAACTGGCGCAGGGCGGAGAGCCTGTCGCGGGTTGGCCCGTCCGGCAGGCGCGGCAGAACTTCGCCCATGCGCCGCACGAGGCTGCGGAGATCAGGCGGCGGCGCGGCGGCAGGCGCGGTGGGGCCGGTGGTTTGGCGCAAGGCGAGAGCCCAGGCGGCGAGCGGGTAGGCATCGGGCGCGTAAGGCGGCGTATTGCCGTGCCTGGCGCCGCGCAGCGTCGCCTCGAGGTGCTGCAGCAGGTCGGCGGCGATGCCGCGCTCCGCTTCGGCCACCCGCGCCGGCTCGAGCGTCCCCATATAGGCGCCGCTCATTTCGCCCGCATAGCAGACCGCCGAAGCCGACTCGGGCACCTCCGCCACCTCGGTCGCGGCCAGCAGGGCGCGCGCCTCGGCCAAAATCGCATCGAGGCGCGTGCTGACGGGCACGACCTCTTCGATGCTGTCCACCCCCGTCCCCGCATAAAGCGCCATCGCGCCGAAATCGCCGGTCATCGAGCGCAGCGGAGAATCGGTGCTGAACAGAAAGATCGGCCGGCCGGCTTCGTCGCCGATGACCGGCGGGTCCCCGTCATCGCTCGCGCCGCGCCGCCCCGTCGTGACGTCGCTGGCAATGACGCGCACCGGCGCGCCGGGCGGCCAGTTGATGTGGAAGATGTCGGTGAGCACGGTGTCGCGCGACCGGGCGGCGAGCAGGCGCTGCTTGTGCTCGTCATGGGCGAAGGATTCCTGCGTCGCCATGAGCGCCGTGCCGAGCACGATGCCGTCGGCCCCGAGCGCCAGCGACGTCACCAGATCGCCGCCCGTCGCGAGCCCGCCTGCGGCAAGGACCGGCAGACGGACGGCGCGGACCACCTCCGGCAATACCTGCGACAGCGGCCGCGTCGCGCGGACATGGCCGCCCGCCTCCACCCCCTGCGCGATGATGAGGTGCGCGCCGGCGCGCTCGGCGGCGATGGCCTCGTCGGCCGAACCAACCTGGTAGGCCACGATGATCCCCGCCTGGCGGAAGCGCGCCACGACGGCCGCGTCGATGTCCCAAAAGAGCGTGACGGCCGGGATACGCAGCGCAACGATCGCCTCGATCTGAGCGTCGAGCAGGCTCCGCTCGGTGGCGGCGGGGATGATGTTGACGCCGAAATTGGTGTGGCCGAGATCGCGCAGCATTTCGGTTTCGTGCCGGATCAGCGCCGGCGATTCCCTCACCATGCCGAGGAAGCCGAAGCCGCCGGCGGCGGTCACCGCAGCGACGAGCTCGGAGCGGGCGACGCCGCCCATGCCGGCGAGGACAACGGGCAGATCACAGCCAAGCAGTTCAGTGGCACGGGTCACGAAGTGTCGGGGCTGGCGCATGGCGGGTCCTCTGCTTCCTGCTCGCGGCTGCGGCTCACTCGTCGGCGTCGGTGGCCGCGAGCAGCCAACGGGGGTTGCGGCTCTTCAGGTCGCGCTCGAAGGTCCAGATCTCGGCAACCCGCACGACACGGTCGGCGCGGCCCTGGATCACGCGACCGTCGCGGTCGCGCGTGACCGACACGATCTCGGCCGTGAACCGGACGTCCAGCGTCGCGACATCGTCGAAGCTTGCGGCAATCACATCGGCGCCGTCAAATCCGATGAAGGTGAGGGTCTCGGTTTCGCCCCGTTCGCGCCGCGCCTCGGCAAAGTCGCGGAAGTCCCTGGCGACCTGATCGGTGAGCAGATAGGCGATGCTGTCGATATTGCCACGGGCGACGGCAGGAACGATTAGCTCATAGGCCTGCCTGGCGCCCTTCAAGAATTCGGATACGCCCAAATAACCGCCGGCCCGGCCGATGCGGGCCAGCACAGCGTCGAGAGTGTCGGGAACGGTGAGCTCCGGTGGCGGGACGCCGCCGACGAAGATGCCCGACATGGCGAGCGAGCGGTACGGATCCTTTTCCGGCTCGGGCGGCGGATGGGCGGCGTCGTAGAGCCCCCACCACAGCGCCACCAGGACGACGATGAAGACCAGATTGAGGAAGCCGAGCACGTCCATGAGTCACTCCCTAAGCCTCTGCATGCTCGTCCGCGGGGGTCTGTGCGAAACGCGGCAGCACGTTGAAGGTGTGTTCGGGTGGCGGCGAGGGCAGCGTCCATTCGAGCGTCGTGGCCCCTTCGCCCCACGGATTGTCGGGAGCGGGACGCTTGCGCATGAAGGCCTCGACGACCATTACGAGGAAGATCAGGAATCCGGTGGTCGAGATGTAGACGCCAACCGATGAAACGAGATTCCACAGGGCATAGGCGTCGGGATAGTCGACATAGCGCCGGGGCATGCCCGCCAGGCCAAGGAAATGCTGCGGGAAGAAGGCGATGTTGACGCCGACGAAGGTGACCCAGAAATGCAGCCGGCCGAGCCCCTCGCTGGTTAGGTAGCCGGTCATCTTGGGGAACCAGTAGTAGAAGGCCGCGAAGATAGCGAAGGCCGAGCCCAGCGACAGCACATAGTGGAAGTGAGCGATGACGTAATAGGTGTCGGTCAGCGAATGGTCGACGCCCGCACTGGCGACGACCACGCCAGTGACTCCGCCGATGGTGAACAACATGACGAAGCCGGTGGCCCACAGCATCGGCACACGGAAGCTGATCGAGCCGCCCCACATGGTGGCGAGCCAGGAGAACACCTTCACGCCGGTGGGGACCGCGATCACCATCGAGGCGAACATGAAATAGCCCTGCACCTCCAGGCCGATGCCGGAGGTGAACATGTGGTGGGCCCAGACCACGAAGCCGATAAGGCCGATCGAGACGATCGCATAGACCATGCCCATGTAGCCGAAAATGGGCTTGCGCGAGAAGGTCGAGATGACGTGGCTGACGATGCCGAAGGCCGGCAGGATCATGATGTAGACTTCGGGGTGGCCGAAGAACCAGAACAGGTGCTGATAGAGTATCGGATCGCCACCGCCCTCGGGGATGAAGAACGTCGTTCCGAAGTTGCGGTCGGTGAGCAGCATGGTGATGGCCCCCGCCAGCACCGGCAGGGAGAACAGCAGCATGAAGGCGGTGACCAGCATGCCCCAGGCGAACAGCGGCATCCGGTGCAGCGTCATGCCCGGCGCGCGCATGTTGAAGATGGTGGTGATGAAGTTGATGGCGCCCAGGATCGAACTCGCACCGGCGATGTGTATCGACAGGATGACGAAATCGACGGCCGGGCCGGGCTGACCTATTTCGGAGAATGGCGGATAGAGGGTCCAGCCGCCGCTGTGGCCGTGCGAGCCGGGAGGGCCTTCGACAAACAGCGAGATGAGGAACAGGGCGAAGGCCGCCACGAGCAGCCAGAACGAGACGTTGTTCATGCGCGGGAACGCCATGTCGGGCGAACCGATGAGGAGCGGCACGAACCAGTTGCCGAAGCCGCCGATCAGGGCCGGCATCAGCACGAAGAAGATCATCACCAGCCCGTGGGCGGAGACCACGGCATTGTAGAGATCGGTGTTGTGGAAGAGCTGCAGGCCCGGTTGCTGCAGTTCGAAGCGGATCAGGAAGGAGAGCCCCGTGCCAATGGCACCGGCGACGATCGAGAAGATCAGGTAGAGGGTACCGATGTCCTTATGGTTGGTCGACCACAGCCAGCGCCGCACGAAGCTGGTGCGGGACGGCGGGTGGGGGGCGAGAGCATCCATTGTATTCTCCGATGACGCCGGGCGCAGAGGCTCGGAGTCGTCGGCGTCTCTGCGCGCGTGTCCCGGACGATAGGAACCGCCGCTCAAGCAAACAAGCGAATTTGTTTCATGCTTGTCGGCAATAGTTGTGATGTAAACAGGTCGGCGGCGCGTTTCGCGAGGGCGATGTTCCGGCCTGATGCAAAATGTCGCGCTATGGCCGGACGAACAGGCCGTCTTCCCCCAGATGCATGTTGGTCAGCGTGCGGTCCTGCGCCGTCAGCCGCCAGTCGAGCATGCGTTGCGCGCATTCGAGCAGCACCTCGCGCATCGCCGGATCGGTGGCGAGGTTGGTGGTCTCCTGCGGGTCGGCTTCGAGGTCGAACAGCAGCGGCGGGAGCGCGGCGAAGTGAACGTACTTCCATTTGCTGCCGCGGATCACGGCGTAGCAGCATTCGTCGGAAGTGATGCCGAGGGCGTTCTCAACCACCTGTGAGCGCACCTGGCGGAAATCGTGCTCGAAATAGACGACGTCGCGCCAATCCTCCGGCGCCCTGCCCTTCAGGAACGGCAGAAGCGAGCGGCCGTCGCAGCTGCGGGGCACTTGCTGGCCGATCCAGTCGAGGATGGTGGGCATGACGTCGATGGCCTGGGTCAATTCCGTGACGCGGACGCCGCGGGCACCGTCCGGGCGTGGATCGCGGATCACCAGCGGCAGGCGGAACGAGGGATCGAAATAGATCTCCTTGCCCCACATATAGTGCTCGCCCAGCATCTCGCCGTGATCGGAGGTGACGATGATCAGCGTGCGCTCATACTGGCCGGTGTCCTTGAGATGCTGGATGATCCGGCCCAGCTGCACATCGCATTCATTGACGAGCCCGTAATAGGTCGCCCGCATCTGCCGGATGTCGAGATCGTCGGCGGCGACGAGGTCGAGCGGATTGAGCTCGTCGAACGCGCCGGGGCGGCGCATGCGCTCGATGGCAAAGTTCAGCAGCGGATGCTGCCCGCCTTCGGCCTCGGGTGTCGCGGCGCGGACCGGCATCGCCACGTCATCGGGATGGACCGCGGCATTGTAGGGCTCGGGGGCGATGAAAGGCGGATGCGGACGGTAAAAGACCAGATGCGCGAACCACGGCTTGTTCGGACGCACCAGCAGCCATTTGAGAAAGTGATCGGTGAGGAACGTCGTTTCGTCATCCTCGGCCGGGAACTCGGTGGGGATGAAGCGGAAGCCGCGATCGTCGGGTTGCATGAAGTTCCGCCTGGGGCGGAAGACGTCGTCGCGCCCCGTGAAGTCATAGCCCTTGGCGAGCAGGTCCGATACCCAGGCGCCCATGTCCTCGGGCAGGTGCATGGGGGCGATGAAGCCAGGCATGATGCCTTCGTCATAGGAGGTGAGGGCCGGATCGTTGGGATGCCTGCCGCGCGGATCAGGGCTGGTGTCGGTGTAGCCGAACAGCGCCGGATCGTAGCCGGCCTTGCGCGCTTCGAGCGCGAGGTTGGTGTGGCGCGCGTCGAGCGGCGTGCCGTTGCGGCCCGAGCGGTGGTTCATCAGATAGAGCCCGGTCAGCAGGCTCGTGCGCGACGGCCCGCAGGGCGTCGTCTGGCCGAAATGGTTTTCGAACAGCACACCATCGGCCGCCAGCGCGTCGAGATTGGGCGTCCTCACATTGGGGTGGCCAAGCGCGGAGATGCCGTCGGCGCGCCACTGGTCGGCGCAGATCAGCAATATGTTCGGTTTGTCGGCCATCAGAACATCCGGAAAGCAAGTAGTGGGTGGGCTGCGCGTTGGGGAGTCATATGATGTCTTATCACTTTACGCGATGCCACGCGACATGGTAGCAGCGGAGGCCGCGCTGCGAAACGCGACGGCCGCCACGAAAGGACGGCCGCACAACAAGCATCGTCGGGATTGAGTCCCGTGGTCTACGGGAGCTCGAGGGCCACGGGGACGGTATGCACCTCCCCGCCGCCGATGAATTCGAGGAACAGTGTGTAGTCGCCGGCTCCCGGCGGGGTCAGATGCAAGGTCATGTGGGGCGATACGGTCGCGTCGGCACCGGCCTCGTGCCCATGGTCATGCGCAGCCGCGCTGTCGGCCGCCGGGGGTGCGGGGTCGCCATGGTCGCCGTGGGCGGAGTGGTCCATCCCCGCGTCCATGTCGTCCACTGCGTCGTGCCCCGTCGTGGGATGCGCATGCACATAGGCCAGGTCTTCAGCACGGATGAGGACGGCATGGGCAGCCACCCCGAGATAGGGACGAAGATCGGTGGCGGGCTGTCCGTCCTTGAGCACCTCGATCGTCAGCACGCCTTCGTGGCCGGCATGGAGTGCGGATGCATCCAGCCTTACTTCATAGGGCGGAGAGGCGATCGAAATGGGGTCGCCGACCCTGAAGCGGTGCAGCGCGTCACCGCCGGCTCCGCCGCCCCCCGCACCGATTTCGATATCGAAGCGGACGACCTGCTGGCCGTGGCCCTCGGGCACGGCGTCAGCATAGACGTGGTATGTCCCGGGCCTCGGAAACTGCATTGGCGCCGTGAAGGTGCCGTCGGGCGAGGCCGCCTTGACGTGCTCGTGGACGAGCGTCGAGAGCGTTCCGTCGACGGCGAGCAGGTGCAATTCCTGCGTCAGCTCCTCGACGAAGCTTTCGATCCTGTCGCCGGTCGCCTTGTCGCTGAAGGTCAGCTCAAGCGTTGCCGCCAGCGGGCCGGTTTCCGTTGCCACCAATTGTGCCGTGACCGTCGGTTCGGCGCCCGCGAGTGCGAACGTCCCCGGCACGGACTGCTGCGCCGAGGCCAGCGAAGCCGCCGACGCAAGCAGCGCCGCAGCGCCAATGGCGATCGACGTTCCCATCACACCAGCACGCATTTCCACTCCTCCATCTGTCGCTATCGCAAACGTTCGCGTTCCGGTTCCGATGCAGCCGGCGTGCCTGCGGCGCTCACGGGGGCCGCCGAAGGCCTTTTGGGGACGCCCGGCACGCGCGCCTGCACCAGCATCGTTCCATACTCGATGCTGAAGAGCAGGAAGGCGAGCATCCACGCCGCCCCGCTCGTGCCGAGCACCAGCAGGTATGAGTCGGGCACCAGTTCGGCGAAGGGCCGAATGGCGGCGGAAAGAAAGATCGCGACGAAGATGAGCAACGTCGGCTTCGTCGCGAGAATCGGGCGGCCGGTATGGCCGCGCGTGGCCCGTGTCATGACGGCCAGGGTCATGTTGACGATGGCTCCCACGGTCAGCAGGTGCAGCGCCGAGACCGCGGCGATCACGCCCAGGCTGGCGCCGGCGAGGGCGACGAGGCCCAGCGGGATGAAGGCGTAGCCGACATGGAGCACCACGAGCATGGGCTCGGCCCGGGCGGCGATGCCCTGCCAGCGCAGCAGGCGGACGAGGTGGGCGATGGCCGTGATCGCCGCGAGGGGCGCAACGCCCACCCAATCGGGGTCGAGGGCCCAAACCCCCATGGCGAGGGGAAGCAGGATCATGGCGGCGAGGTCGAAGCGATCGAAAGGCGCAGGCAGCCGCGCCGCGCCCACGCGCGCCAGCCAGTTGCGGGTGAAGCTGGGAATGATCCTGCCGCCGACGAGGCCGATGAGGCTGATATAGACCGCGATCGCCGCCCGCTCGAACAGCGCCGCATCGCCCTGCCCGCCGACCGAGACGTGAAAGGCGATGTTCAGGCCGGCGAGGAGCGAGAGCGCGACGACGATCTTGAGATTCTTCCAATTCCTGCCGGCGACGATTTCGCGCGCGGCGACGAACAGGACGACCAGCAGGAAGGCACTGTCGATGCCGGCCGATGCGAGCTGACCGAGGACGTCCGGGGCGGCCATAGCAAGGCGGCCTGCCGCCCAGAGGGCCGCCAGGCCGGCAAGCGGCGCGCCGGAGACCGGCAGTCGGCCCGTCCAGTTGGGGATCGTGGTCAGCAGAAACCCCGCCAGCGCCGCGGTGGTGTAGCCGAACAGCATTTCGTGGGCGTGCCAGCGGACGGGACCATAGGCAGCCCCCCCGACCGGCCAGCCCCACACGAGCGCACCGAGCCAAAGCGGCATCGCGACAAGGGCAAACAGCCCCGCACCCAGGAAGAACGGCCGGAAGCCGTAGGAGAAGAGTGGCCATCCGTCGGTCGCGATGCCGCGCGGAATGCCACCCGTGCCTGCCGGCCTCCAGAACTGCCCCATCTTGCTCTCCGTCACCTCGCCGAACTGTAGCGGGGCGGAATGGCCGGGACTTTGATCCCGAGCAAGGAGCGTGCGGAAAGTTGGGTGTAGCGGTCGGACGATCGGAGGTGACCAGGGTGGAGCAGGCGGAATTGTCGGAGATGACCGTTGCGGCGATCATGCGCCGCTGGCCTACGACGCTGGCGGTCTTTATCGATCTGCGCATGCACTGCATCGGCTGCCCGATCAGCATCTTCCATACGCCCAAGGAGGCGGCGGCCGAGCACGATCTGCCGCTCGACCTGCTGCTCGCCGAGCTGCGCGACGCGATTGCCGGCAGCCGGATCAGAGGAGGCCGGCCTGGTGCCCTTCACCGATCAGGAACAGCCGGTGCGGCTCGCGGATCAGCAGTTTCCGGCGACCGCCCTGGACCAGACCGGCCCGCTCCCAGGCGCTGAGGATGCGCGAGACGGTGTGGAGCGTCGTCCCGGTCATCTCGGCGATGTCCTGCTTGGAGATGGGGAAATCGATGCGAATCCCCTCGGCCTCCTTCTTGCCGCCCTGATTGGCGAGCCGCAGCACCGCATGCGCCACGCGGCGCTCGACCTCCTCGGTGGAGAGCTCACGCAGCCGCGTATGAGCTTCCTGGAGGCGCTGGCCGATGGTCTGCATGGCATTGACGGAGAGGCGGGGGTGGCGCTCGATGAGGCCGTCCCACGACGCCATCGGCCATTGCAGCGCGACGCTGTCGGCAATGGCGGTGGCCGTTCCCGGATAGTCCGTGCGCTTCAAAGCGCGGGCGATGCCGCACAGATCACCGGGATTGACCATCCGGATGATCGTTTGCTGGCCGCCCTGATCGACCTGCGTAACGCGCAGCCGGCCGCTCAAAAGTACATAGAAATAATCGGCAACTGCCCCTTGTTCGAAGACCGGCGTTCCGGCTGAATAGTGTCTGCTCACCGACAAGGCGAGGATATCGTCCTGTTCGGCGGGACTTATATTGGAGAAAAGCGGGAGGTCCGAGACCAGGCTGCGATGAACGGGTGCGGGCAAGTCAACAGCTCCTGCGGCGAAAGCACTCGAACAGGGACGGGCATCGCGCCGTCAATACAGACTCACCCGGGTGCAGGCTAGCCGGAACCTCACCGAAACAGGGTTGTTTGTCCCTGATCAAAGAGCGCGGCACAGAGGGATTGTAGAGGAGGCTCGACGCCGAGCTTCAAGAAAACGGAGAAAGACCATGACCAGAGCGCTAGCAGCACTTGCACTCGCGGCAGTCCTCGCCCTGCCCACGGCCGTTTATGCGGCCGATCACCAGGTCCTGATGCTGAACAAGGACTCCGAAGGCCGCCCGATGCAGTTCGAGCCCGCCTTCCTCGCGGTGGCGCCTGGCGACACGGTGACCTTCGTTGCACAGGACAAGGGACACAATTCGGAATCGGTCAAGGTCCCGGAGGGCGCCGAGGCCTGGAAGGGCAAGGTGAACGAAGAGATAACGGTGACCTTCGATACCGAGGGCTACTACGTCTACAAGTGCCTGCCCCACTTCGCTCTGGGCATGGTGGGCCTGATCCAGGTCGGTGAGCCGGAAGCCGCCGACGCGGCCACGCTCGCGGACGGATTGCCGGGCAAGGCCAAGACCCGCATGGAAGAGCTCGTAGCCGAGGCTCAGGAGCAGTAAATGAGCGACACCGACGACCATAAGCCCGCCGCCGCCATTGCAACCACGACGGTGAGCCGGCGGAGCCTGCTTGCAGGCTCCGTCGGTGCAGTCGGCGGCCTGCTTGCCGCCGATGCGGCGCTGGCGCAGCACACGGGGCACACTGCCGCGCCCGCCGGCGGCGCGCAGATCATGCCGGCGAGCCATTCGACGATCAGCGGGAGCCTCAGCAACCGGATCTACTCGCTCAATCCGACGCATCCGGACATGAACGACATCGCCGAGAACCCGGTAAACATTCCGCCGCCAATCACGCGGCGCGAGCCGGCGACGGTGCGGGTGGACCTCGAGACCATCGAGGTCGAAGCTCATCTCGACAATGTCAGCATGTTCCGGTTCTGGACGTTCAACGGGAAGGTTCCCGGCCCATTCGTCCGCGTGCGGGTCGGCGACACCGTCGACGTGCACCTCAAGAACAATGAGAACAGCTACATGTTCCACAATGTCGACTTCCACGCCGCGACCGGACCGGGCGGCGGCGCGGCAGCGACAACGGCGGCGCCGGGCGAGGAGCGCAGCTTCACCTTCAAGGCGCTCAACCCCGGCATCTATGTCTATCACTGCGCCGTGCCGCCGGTGGCGATGCATATCGCGGCGGGAATGTACGGCCTCATTCTCGTCGAGCCCGAAGAGGGCCTGCCGCCGGTGGACCGCGAGTTCTACGTGATGCAGGGCGAGATCTACACCGAAGAAGCGTTCGGGCATGGCGGCCTGCTGACCGAGAGCTACGACAAGCTGCTCAATGAACGGCCGGAATATTTCGTATTCAACGGCCATGTGGGCGCGCTCACCGATCACTATCCGATGCAGGCCAAGGTCGGCGAAACCGTGCGCATCTATTTCGGCGTAGGCGGACCCAACTTCACCTCGTCCTTCCACATCATCGGCGAAATCTTCGACCGCGCCTATCAGATGGGTTCGGTCACCAGCGAGCCGGTCACCAATGTGCAGAGCATCGCGGTGCCACCCGGTTCGGCGAACATTGTCGAGTTCAAGTGCGAGGTGCCCGGCCGGTTCGTGCTGGTCGACCACGCACTGTCGCGCGCCGAGCGGGGGCTCGCCGGTTATCTCGTCGTGGAAGGCGAGGAGAACAAGGAAATCTTCGACGCCCCGCCGAACGAATACGACAGCGGGCACTGACTCAAGGGGGACCGACAATGATGCTTCGCCGAATGCTGATATCCACCGCGCTGGTCACGGGCCTGGCGAGCCCGACGCTGGCCCATATCGGGCTCACCGGAGGCGAAGCAGTCGTCGGTTCCACCTTCAGGGCGACATTGGTGGTGGGGCATGGCTGCGCCGGCGACGCCACCACACAGATACGCGTACAGATCCCTGAAGGGTTCTACAATGTTCGCCCCATGCCCAAGCCGGGCTGGCAGGTGGAGACGGTCACCGGTCCCTATGAGCAGCCGTTCGAAAATCACGGAACGACGCTGACCGAGGGCGTGAAGGAGATTTCCTGGTCGGGTGGGGAGCTGCCCGACAGCCAGTTCGACGAATTCGTTTTCCGCGGTACATTCGGCGCCAATCTCGAGCCGGGGACTAATTTCTACTTCCCGGTGTTGCAGCAATGCGGGGGCGGCGTTGAAGACGCATGGATCGATACGAGTGGTGACGAGAACGCCGAATTCCCGGCACCCTCGGTTGAATTGCATCCAGCGAGCGGGGGCCACCAGCACTGACGGTTTTCGGCCCCTGCTGCGGATGAGGCCCATCGGGCACGTCCGCAGCGCGCTCGCCGGCATTGTCTGGCTCATCGCCCTGCTGTGGGTCGCGCCGGCCTTTGCGCATGCCGCGCTTGTCGGCAGCCAGCCGCCAGACGGAGCGGTCCTCGCCGCAGCGCCCGAGCAGATCATCCTCACCTTCAGCGAGCCGACGAGCGCGCTCGCGATGCAGATCGTTGACGCATCCGGCGCGAGGACCAGCATCGAGGGCGACGAAATTGCCTCGGAGGGCAATCGCATCGTCCTGTCACTGCCCTCGCCACTGGGTGAGGGCACGCATGTGCTGGCCTGGCGGGCCGCCTCGAGCGACGGGCACCCAATTTCGGGCACGGTGATCTTTTCGATCGGGGCGCCCAGCGAGACGGGGCCGGCGGAGGAGCCAAAGGCGGATTTTGCCGCCCGGGCGCTGCTCTGGCTGGCCCGCGCCACGATGCTGGCAACGCTGCTCGTCGGCGCGGGCAGCAGCGGCTTTCGGATGGTGGCGACGGCCCTGCCGACCGGCGCCCGCCGTGGCGCCATCGCGGCAATCATCGTGGGCGCAATCGCGGCGATTGCATCGGTACCGCTCAATGGTCTCGACGCATTGGGGCGGCCGCTGGGCGACATCGCTGCACGCGAGGTGTGGGCCGTGACCATGACGAGCGGCTACGGCGCGACCGTGATTGTGGCGCTGGTGGCGATGGCGATCGCGAGCGTTGCCGTCGTGGCCCGCAAGGCGAACCTCGCCGGCTGGATCGCCGTTCTGTCGCTGACGGCGATCGGGCTAGCCGCGACGCTGAGCGGTCATGCCAGCTCGGCCGACCCCCGATGGCTGACGCGCACGATGGTGTTCGTGCATGTGGCGACGATCGCCTGGTGGGCCGGGGAGCTGTTGCCGCTGGCACTGATCCTGCGCCAGAGCCACGCCGTCTCCAATCCACCGTTGATGCGCTTCTCGCGCTTCATCCCGTTCGTGATCGCGCCCCTCGTGGTTTCGGGCGTGACGCTGGCGGTGATCCAGCTCGGCCCGCCGAGCGATGCGTGGTGGTCGCCATACACCTATCTGTTCGTCGCCAAGCTGCTGCTGCTCCTGATCCTGTTCACCATTGCGGCCTGGAACCGCTGGCACCTGACGGCCAGGGTCGTGGCGGGACAGGAAGCTGCGACGCGCCATTTGCGCTCGGCGATCGTGCTCGAGATCGTTCTCATCGTCATCATCGTGGGCGTTGCGGCGGGCTGGCGCTTCACGCCGCCGCCGCGATCGATCGCCGCCGCCGAATTGGCAAGCCAGGCGCAGGCAACGCTCGACTTTGCGAAGGGCGGGTTTTCCGGCGAGGTGGCGGTCAAGCCGGCTCGGGTCGGCGAGAATACCGTGACGGTGATCCTCCGCAAGCAGGACGGCACGCCTGCCGAATTCAGATCCATTCGAGTGTTCCTCAGCAACGGCGCGCTTGGCATCGACAAGCTCGAGCTTACCGGAGCCGCCACGCCGCCGGGTGCGTGGCGAGCGGAGAACGCCGTTCTGCCGGCGGCCGGCGAGTGGACGATTGCCGTGGAAGTGAGGATATCGGATTTCGAGCAGGTGCGTGCGAGCGCCGCACTGGCGATCGGTGGTTAGGGCTGCATTGCCCCCACCGCAGCCTCCTGTGCCGGTTCTTCGTGCATTGCCCCGGCCGCGAGGCGCGCGAGGACGTCGACAAGCCAGTCGCGGGCGCTGGCCCGCTGCCAGACGTCGACCTCGACCATCGGGAAAAGCCGAGAGGCGCCGTGCGCTGCGAGGCTGCGATCAATGCGCCTGCCCGCAGCGCAGAAATCGTCGTAGCCGCTGTCGCCCAGCGCCAGCACGGCAAACTGCAGATTGTCCAAGGGGGTGGTCATTGCATCGATGAGATCGAAGACATCCGCGGCGCTGCGGGGTGGCTGCCCCTCATGGGTGCTCGTGATGACCAGCAGGCGGCGCTCGTGGGGCAATTGCGTGGTATTGTAAGTGGCCGCATCGACCAGGCGGTGCGGCAATGCAAGGCGCTGGGCCTCCATGCCGGCGAATTCGGCAAGGGCCGCGCAGTCGCCGGTTTCGGTCGCGAAAAGAATGGTCAGAGGGGGAGCGGAACCGGGCATGCCCCCCAAGAGCACGCGCCGCGGCAACAAACGTTGCGCGGCGACAAATAGTGGGGTGGGCAGGGCCCGAATTCTGTGACAGGAAGCAAGGACGGGCACGCTTCCTGGGCCCAAGAGCACATGGGAGCGATCGACCCTGAAAGCCCGTCTCCTGACCTTGACAGCAGCACGGCCGCCCGCTCACAGAGTGCCGCGCCGAAACGAGTAAACTGACCTATCGTGACATCATCCATCGACGAGAAACTT
This sequence comes from uncultured Devosia sp., assembly GCA_964487765.1. Lineage (GTDB taxonomy): Bacteria > Pseudomonadota > Alphaproteobacteria > Rhizobiales > Devosiaceae > Devosia_A. The sequence goes on from CAZASR010000006.1 coordinate 15,456, forward strand.
GAACCGATCCTCGCGGGTGTCCTGCACCGCAATGCGGGAGAGCCCGAATTCCACCAGGCCGTGCGCGAAGTCTTCGAGAGCCTGGGACGCGTCGTCGCCAAGAACCCCAGCTATCTTGACGACGCGCTGATCGAACGCATCTGCGAGCCGGAGCGGCAGATCATTTTCCGTGTGCCGTGGACCGATGACGAGGGCCACGTTCACATCAATCGCGGCTTTCGTGTACAGTTCAATTCGGCGCTCGGACCATACAAGGGCGGAATCCGGTTCCACCCCTCGGTCAATCTGGGCATCATCAAGTTTCTGGGCTTCGAGCAGACGTTCAAGAACGCCCTTACGGGCCTGCCGATCGGCGGTGGCAAGGGCGGGTCCGATTTCAATCCGCGTGGCCGGTCGGATGGCGAGATCATGCGCTTCTGCCAGTCATTCATGACCGAGTTGCACCGGCATATCGGCGAATATACCGACGTGCCGGCGGGCGACATCGGCGTGGGCGGCCGGGAGGTCGGCTTCCTGTTCGGCCAGTACAAGCGGCTGACCAACCGCTATGAGGCCGGCGCCCTCACCGGCAAGGGCCTCGCCTATGGGGGATCGCGGGCGCGCAAGGAGGCGACCGGCTTCGGCGCGACCTATTTCGTCGAGCGGATGCTTGGCCGCAAGGGATTGTCGTTCGAGGGCAAGCGGGCCGTGGTCTCCGGATCGGGGAACGTGGCTCTTTATACGATCGAGAAGATCCACGAATTCGGCGGCAAGGTCGTGGCCTGCTCGGATTCGAGCGGTTACGTGGTCGACGAGGCGGGCATCGACCTGGCGCTCCTCAAGGAGGTCAAGGAAGTGCGCCGGGAGCGCGTTTCCGACTATGCGCGGCTGCGCGGCGGCACTGTTTATCACGTCGATCGCGGCACCGTCTGGGACGTGCCGTGCGAGGTCGCGATGCCGTCGGCGACGCAGAACGAGCTGACCGGCAAGGACGCCACGACGCTGGTCAAGAACGGACTCGTCGCGGTGGGCGAAGGCGCCAACATGCCGAGCACACCCGACGCGATCCGCGTGTTCCAGCAGGCCGGCGTGCTCTTCGCGCCCGGCAAGGCGGCCAATGCAGGCGGCGTCGCGACCTCGGCGCTCGAAATGCAGCAGAATGCGTCGCGCGACAGCTGGACGTTCGAAGAAACCGAGGAACGGCTGGCCCAGATCATGCATGACATCCACGACGCCTGCGCGGCGACGGCGGAGGAGTATGGGGCGCCCTGGGACTATGTGCTGGGGGCGAACGTCACCGGATTTGTGCGCGTTGCCGACGCGATGCGGGCGCTGGGCGTGATCTGAGCCACGCGCCGTCACAAGAAAACGGCCCGCCGACCGCTTGGTCTGGCGGGCCTCAGTGATGTGAATTTCGGGTCAGGAAATTCACGCGCCCGGAGTGACGAAAGAGGGCGCCCCCTCCCCTAGCCCGTTCGGGCCAGCGCAGGGCGGAACTTGTTGCGCATATGTGGGCTCGTTCTCGACCAGCCAGTGCGCAGCGCTCCAGCCGGCAGCGTAGTTCGACAGAATCGTCGCAACGAAGCGGTCGATATAGGTGAGCAGCGTTGGCGTCAGCTCGACGCTCTTGCCGCCCGGCTCGTGGAGCCGCACGAGGCCCAGCTGCTCGAGGGTGCGGAAGACGTTGCGAATGTGAGTGCGCGAGGTCGAAATGGCGCGCTCGACGTCGCGGAAGGGAAGGTTCAGCGTCGTCGTGTTGGTTTCGCTGGCCTTGAGGAGATAGGCGGTGATGATGCGCAGGCCATCCTGCCGCAGCACCGCGTCGTGCAGCGGGCCGAGGTGCCCCATCACCGCCCGGGTGGGATCAATGGCGTGGCTCGCGAGGTGGCGCAGGGCGCGCTGATAGCGGATGTCGCCCGATCCGAGGGCTTCGCCGGGCGCATTGTCGGGATAAAGTGCGCCGACAGCTGAGAATTGCTGGGAAAGCCAGCGCCGGTCGAGCTCGAGCGTCCGGGGCGTGGGCATCACCAGCCGCGTACGACCATCGAGCGGATGCCGCTCCAGCGTGATGAGATTGAGCACGCAAAGGCGGCCCAGCACATGGTCGAGGGCGCGCGAGCGCACGAAGCCGAGCGGCAGGTAGCGGGTCTTCACCGACTTCACGGTGGGCCAGGTGCCCCTGTCATCCGGCCGATAGCGGAAATAGCAGCCGATGATGACGCTGAACAGCGCCGAGCGGCCGAGACTGTTCATAAGCTGGCCAAGCCGCGGATCGTCGTCGCCGGCGATCGAGAGCGTTGCCGCCTGGAGCAGGCGAAAGCGGGCGGCGGGGAAGTTGGGGTGCGCAAGAATTTCGTCTGGACTGCGCCGAACGATCCGCGCGAGCACAGATTCCAGCAGAACCGAGTCCATTTCCCCCCCGTGCGGCCGACCTTAGCATCCAAGCGCGTGGGTGCAAGACCGCGGCGAGGGAGCGATTCAGCGCTGGGCGGTGAGAGTGACGATCGCGAGCGGATCGATGTCGGCGCCGGGGCGGGACGGCGTCGAGGCGGTGAGCCCGACATCCTTCCTTTGCGCGGCCGTGAGCCCGGCGACGATGCGTTCGCGCCTGCGGCGGCCGAGCAGGGTATAGCGAGCCAGCATGAGCCAGGTCTCGAGCGTTGCTGATAGCGATCGGCGTTGTCGGTCGAGCATCGGCGGGTCCTCCCCTCATTCGGATGAAGGAGCGTGCCGGAACGGTGGCGGATGCGGCGGGAAGTTTGTGCGCATACCCCCCGCCAGACCGGAACTTTGTGCGCGGATCGCGGTCAGATGACGAGCAGCGGCGCGCCGCTTTCGATATTATCGTAGAGGTGGATGATGTCCTGCGGCAGCATCCTGACGCAGCCGCTGGAGACCGCCTGGCCGATCGTGCGCTCGTCCGGATTGCCGTGGATGCGGTAGAGCGTATCGACATTGCCCTGGTGGATGTAGAGCGCGCGCGGGCCCAGCGGATTGTCGGGGCCGGGCTCCATGCCATAGCGGTAGCGCTCGAGTTCGGGCTGGCGCCGGATCATGTCGGCCGGCGGCGTCCATCGCGGCCATTCGCGCTTATAGGCGATGTGGGCGCGGCCGGACCACTCGAAGCCGGCCGCACCGATGCCGACGCCGTAGCGGGTGGCGCGGCCCCCCGTCCGCACATGGTAGAGGAAACGGTTGCCGGTATCGACAACGACGGTTCCCGGCGCCTCGCCGGTGGGATCCTCGACGTCCTGGCGCCAGAACCGCTCGGGTACGAGGTCCATGCGCGAGGCGCGGATCGGAAAGGCCTCCCCCTCAACGGCCGCATAGGCGGCAACGATGTCGGCGGGCACCGGCGTGGCGGTGTTACTGGCGATACGCGCTGTTGCAGAACGGAGCGGCTGGCTCGTTGCGCAGCCGGCCAAGGCGAGGCCGAGCAAACTGCCCGCGCCCGCAAGGATCGCTCGTCTGTTCAGATCGTGCCGCGCCACCGCGTGCTCCTTCGCCCGTTACCGCCCCGGTGCAGTGAATGGGCGTTGCGGCGCCGGATTGAAAGGCCCGCGGAGCAAACGGATGCGAACACACTGTTCGGTGAAGCCTGCCGCGAGAGCGGTCTCTCGGCCGCACTTGACCTTCCGGCGCAAGGGGCTATCTAGAGGGCATGTGCAGGTTTGATACTCCATCGCTATCCTTTGCCTGCCGGAGCCTCTCCGAAGCAGGCTGCCGACCCTAAGCCGAAGCGCATTGCGCGCGGGCTTAGGGAGAACTCCCACATCACAGGTTTGTCGGGCGGCCCGCTGAAGCGGTCCGTCCGCTGATCTTGCGGACAGGCAGATGGTCGACAACAGCAAGCATTGGCGCACTCAGGCGCGGCGATAAGCCCTGGCCGACACAGCCGTCGGTCAGGGAGGGTCAGTCTTGTCACCTCACTCGATGGAGAAGGTCCATGAACGGCTACACCACCACCCTGCTTTCAGCCGACGATCATGATCGCCTGCAAGGCGTGCTGTGCACGATGATCGGTGGCCGCAGCCCGTTTGCGCGGCTCGTGCGCCAAAAGCTTGCCGCCGCAGCAATCGTGCCGGACGAGGAACTGGGGCCCGACCTGGTCACCAGCGGCCGGCGGATTCGCTTCAGCGTCAACGGCAGGCCGTCACAGGAGCGCACGCTGTTGTGGGCGCCTCCGGTAAAGGGCAATCGGCGCCATCTGTCGCTGCACTCTCCCCGTGGCCTCGCCTTGCTCGGGCTGCGCGCGGGCGAGTCCATCTCCTACATCACCGATGGTCGTCGCACTGAATTCCTCGAAGTGGAAGAGGTGTTCGACGAGGACGAGGCGGCTGTGCCGATGGTGACCGAACCCAGCGTCCCGGGCGGCGGGACCGGCCTGATCGAGGCCGAGCTTCCCGCCCTGGCCTGAGGGGCAGGCGCCGGGCGCAGGGCACTCACGCGGGTGTCCTCTCCCTCGCATCCGCCAACCATCCCATCCAACGATGACGGACAGCGCGCGGCAGCGCGCCGGCGCGTGCCGTCCGAGGAGTAATAGAATGACGTTCAAATATGGATTGACGCTGCCGGTGACGGGAGCCAACAAGCTGCCGCGCTTCAAGGCCTGGGCCAAGCAGCATTTTCCCGAGCTCGAATACAAGCTGCCGCCGCAGGCGCCGATAAAGACGGAGACTCTCACGATCCGTCTGCGCTCGAGGCGAGACGGTGAACGGCTGCTCAAGACGTATCCGGGGGAACTTCCCGAGGCCGCCGGAGCCTGACATGTGCGAAAGGCGGGGATCGGCTACGATCCCCGCCTTTCAGCTTTCGCGATCGGCGGCTTCGCGCGATGGAAGCTCGCCGTCGAGCTTACCCAGGATGCCCGCAAGCTCCGGCTCTGCCACGAGCGTGGCCGCAACGCTGGCGCTGTACCAGCGCCGCCGGCGTCGCGTCATCTCGGGCCACTGGTCGAGCAGGCGACCCGCCGGAATGGCGAAGACGTCAACGACACAAGGCAGCAGCGAACCATCGTCGAGAGCCTTGTCGTAGCGATAGGTGCCGAGCGGCGTGCCACGCGGCCGGCCGGCGACGCCAGCCTCCTCGAACGCCTCCTGCAGCGCCGACTCGACCGGGGACTTCCCATCGATCAGCCAGCCCTTGGGCAGAATCCAGCGGCGGGTCGTCTTCGAGGTGATCAGCAGCACATCGAAATCGTTCAGCGCCTGCCGCCAGACCAGCGCGGCGACCTGCCGCGCTGGTTGATCGCCCTCGTGACCGGTGGTCGTCACGGGGCCTGCGTCACGCGCAGGCCCAAAAGGGGAAATCGTCATGTCTTCCTGCCTCCCGCGACCTTGCCCGCCTTCGCCAGTTCGGCGACGGAAGATGCCGCCAGGTTCTTGGGCTTGTTCTGCTTGGGTTTCTTGAGCTCACGATTGCCCTTGCGTTTGGCCATCGTCGTTTCCTTTCCTTCGTTCGCGCGTCGCCGAATTGCGCCATGCAGGGCGCAACCGAGTGCACGCTGGAGTGGTGAAGATCGCGCGGTCGCGCGCGACCGACGTGGATTGGCGCCCCTGGCCAGGAAGCCTCCGTGGCCAGGGGTCAGTGGCGTGCCGGGCTGACCCGACGTGAGAGCTGCGCGCGCGTCATTGTGTTCGCGGTCCGACCACCGACAGCACGGTGAAGGTGCAGAAAGAGCCATCCCAGCCCATGCGCGTGATCGACTGGCCGGCCTTCAGGCCGATGAGCGCCGCGCCGACCGGCGACGCGACGGACATGCGGCCGCGCGCAGGATCGTGCTCGGAGGGAGGGACGATTTCGACGCTGCGGCGCTGGCCTGTATCGGTGCGATAGACAACGATCGACCCCATGCGCACGGTGTCGGCAGGGACCTCGTCGTCGGGCACGAGCCGGGCCCGATCGAGCTCATGGTGCAAATAGTCGGTATCATCGGCCGTGTGGCCGGGGGCCGTCATGGCAAGGACAAGCAGGCGGCGATGCTCGGCATCCCCGAGCGTGATCGCAGGCCGCATGGGATCATTGAACATGGCTCTATCCGTAACCGCGCGACCTGCAGCACGGTGGCCACAAGTCGACAATTTCCAGAACTGAGGTGAGCTACAGCGTTTCGCAGAACGCGCAGTGCTGCAGGATATCCCCTAGACCCTGCGCGCCGCGCAGGATCTAGGGCTGCACGCTTGAGAGCGCGCGCCCCGCACGATCGGTGCCAACGGACAATGTCGAAAGCCACTGCATACAGGGGAAGGTAGGGTGCGCGCCGGTAAAGTCAAGCCGGGCTGCGGGCCCGAGGGCGAGGCTTCCGCCTGCGCTCAGGCGCGGCTACGGAGCGGCCGCGCGGCGGGCGGACGCATGATGTCGGCGACCATTGCGACGACTTCGGCCGAGTTGAAGGGTTTGCGCAGGATGGGGGCCGAAGCGAAGCTTTGCGGCAGGCCTTCACGGTCATGTCCGGTAGCGAAGGCGAACGGAATATTCGCCCGGGTCAGGGCCGCGGCCACCTCGTCTACAGGGTGGCCAGCCAGATTGGCGTCAAGGAGCGCGGCATCGACCTTGTCGGTCTCGATCAGCTTCAACGCGCCGCCGATGGTGCCGACAGGCCCGGCCACGGAGAACCCGGTGGCAATCAGAGCCTGTTCGAGCTCCATGGCGATCAGCGGTTCGTCTTCGACGACCAATATCCGGCCATTGTCGGCGCGAGTGGAAGCCGATTCGGATGGCGGGATGGCCTGCTGGTCGCTTTCGAGCGGCAGGCTGATCTCGCACCGGAAGCCGTCGGAGGTGACCGACAGCATGGCTTCGCCGCCGCTCCCCTGCAGCGATCGCTCGATCAGTACGGAGCCGAAACCCTTGGCATCGGGCGTTTTCATCCCGACGACACCGGTTTCTTCCCATTTGAGCTCGAGCCTGGGCAAGGGTCGGTAGTCGACGCGCCACTGGATCGCGAGGCTGCCTGCGGGCTGCTCGGCCGAAAGCGCCCCATATTTGCGCGCATTGGTGGCGAGCTCATGCAGCACCAGTGCCAGATTGATGGCGTCGCGGCCGGCGACCACGACTTCGGGCCCGACCATCTGGATGCGTTCGTCATCGGCGTTGCCGAGCAGCACCTGCTCCCTGATCATCTCGCGCAGCGACGTGCCGCCGATGCGCTGGCGAACCAACAGGTCGTGCGCCTTGGCAAGAGCGCGCACGCGGCCGCTGAAGCTCTCGGTGAAATGTTGGGGACTGGACGCGCGCCGCAGGGATTGCGTCGCGATCGACTGCACGATGGCAAGGCTGTTCTTGACGCGGTGATTGAGCTCTTGGACCAGCAGATGCTGGAAGGCTTCGTCGCGCTTGCGCTGCGTAATGTCTCGCGCAACCTTCGAAGCACCGACGATCCGCCCCGATAAGTCGCGGATGGGCGACACGGTGATCGACAGCTCGATCTCGCGGCCGTCCCTGGCGACGCGGACGGTATCGAAATGGTCGATGCGCTCGCCCTGTTTCAAACGCCGGATAATCTCGGGCTCCTCGTGCTGCAGGCGCTCGGGGATGATGCGCAGGATCGACTGGCCGATCATTTCCTCGGCGGTGTAGCCGAAGATGCGTTCCGCCCCACGGTTCCACGAGATGATGTTGCTATCGAGGTCCTTGCCGATAATGGCGTCGTCGGACGAGGCGACGATCGCGGCAAGCCGCTCCGCATTGACATGCGCCGCCTGCCGGTCGGCGATTTCGACCAGCACATTGACGGCGCCGATTACCTTGCCGTCCGCGTCCTTCAACAGCCGCGGATAGGGCGCGAAGGGCACGCGCGAACCGTCGGGGCGCTCGGCCACCGCCTCGGCCCCCGGCATGGCGCGGCCTTCGCGCAGCATGACGGCCATCGGGCAGTCCTCGTGAGCCAGCGGCTCGCCGCTCGGCCACCACAGCTTCCACGAACCGCACCATTTGTCGGTGCCGAGCATCGGCCGATGGCCCCACAGGGCGGCGGCCGCCTCATTGTAATAGGTTATCCGGCCTTCCGCGTCGGTCGCATAGACCGCCACCGGCAGTGCGTCGAGAATATCCATGTATGGGTCTTTTCAGCCAAATGAGCCACATTAGGCCGTTTAACCGCCGTCAGCCGGAATCGTTCCCGGAAAATGGCGCGCCAGGTAGGCCACGAGGCGCCGAGCCCAGTCGTCGCCGCCTTTCGACGACGTTCGGCGTGAGGCCGGGACGATGTTTTACGGACGTGAATCGGCGGGCCGCGTGGCGTGGCCGGCTGCCCAGGCGGGGAGATCGGTCGCGGGGCGGTGGCCCGTGAGAGCATCGGCGAGGCCGGTCGCGATCAGAGCGGCGAGCTTGAAGCCGTGGCCCGAGCAGGCGCTCAGCACCCAGCCAGCCTTGCCGATGGGTTCGACGACGAAACGCTCGTCATCGGTCACCGTGTAGTAGCAAACCTTGGCTTCGAGGAGCCGGTAGTCGTCGAAGTCCGCGAGATTGGCGCGGGCGCGCATCGCAACCGGCCCGATGTCAGCTTCTGTCGCAATGCGGTCGTCATCTGCGTCGCCGCGCCGGGTGAAGACGTGGTCGCCGACCTTGAGGCGCGTGCCTTGACGCGGCGGCAGGATGTAGGCGCCGGTCCTCACGTCCTGGTTGATCATCACCGGCGCCGTGGCCCAGGCGGTCGCATAACGGGCCGGGGGCTCGAGATAGAGCACGGTCTGGCGCGACGGGGTGAGCCGCGGCATCGCCTCGGGCCGGAGCTTGGTGAGCCACGCACCGGCCGCGACGACAACCACATCGGCATCGTGGGGCTCGCCATTGGCCGTCACGATGCCGGCGTCGGGGTCGATTGCGGTCACGCGGCTGCGAGGATGAAGGGCGACGCCGGCCTCGCGCAGCCAGCGCCCGAGGTCGGTGACGATGCGGCTCGCGAACAGCATGCCGGCGCCTTCGGCCTCGAAAGCGGTGACGATGTCGTCGCTGCGGATCATCGGCAGGCGCTCGGCGATCTCGGCCCTGCCGAGGGGTCGATGGCCGATGCCGAGACGGTCCAGATCGGCGGCGGTCTGCTCGTAGATCGCGGAGGGCTGGCGGCCGACATAGACGATGCTGGACGGATTGTAGTGGCTGACGCCCAGATCGGCCCAGAGCGCGTCATAGGCCTTGAACGCGTCGCGCATGAGCGCGCCATAGCCGGTCAGGTCGCCATAGGTGTGGCGTGTGATGCGGTGCTCATCGAACGAGGACGACACCGGATTGGGGATCGCCCCCTGCTCGAACAGGGCGACGCTGGCGCCCCGCTTGTGCAGCGCCCAGGCGAGGCTGAGCCCGTAGACACCGCCGCCGACGATCGCGACCTTCATGCGATCTCGCGGGCGATATGCGCGGCGTTGCGGAAGGCAAGCGCCATGATCGTGAGGACCGGGTTGAAGCCGCCATTGGTGGGGTGCAGCGAAGCGTCGGCGACGAACAGATTGTCGTGTCCCCAGACGCGCCCCCACTGATCGGTCACCGAGCTCGCCGGGTCGGTGCCCATGCGGCAGGTGCCAGCCTGGTGCTGCTCGGCCGACAACCGGGCGGCCGGGGTGTAGCTCCAGGTTCGTGCCGCACCGGCGGCCCGCAGCCAGTCGGTGGCGCGCTCGTTCATGAACTGCGTCGTGCGCACGGTTTCGGCGTGCGCCACGCCCGAAAGGCGCGCGACCGGCAGGCCGAAGCGATCACGGACCTGCGGCGCCAGCTCGACGCGGCAGTCGGCATTGGGGATTTCGTGTACGGGGCCCTTTACTGCGGTGATGCGGCGGTAGCCCTTGCGCATGAAGTCCTTGGCGGCGGCGCCCCAGCGCGGCGCATCGGCGGGCCGCGCCGTCTTCCAGAAGATCGCCGGCAGCATGATGAAGTCGTCGGCCAGCATGCCGCCTCCGATGACGCCCTCATTGCCGTGATTGTAGTCGACAGTCGCGATGGTGACGCCCGGGCCGCGGGGATCGTAGATGTCCTCGTCGAATGCACCCCAGGCGGCGGCGTAGTAGTGCCCCTGCAGGTTGCGGCCAACCTGGTCATGCGCGTTGCCGAGGCCCGCCGGATGATGGGCGGAGCGCGACATCAGCAGCAGGCGCGCCGTTTCGATGGCGCCGGCGCTGAGGACGACGATCTTGGCGCGCACCGAGCGGGTCGTCGCAGTGCCCGCGCTTTCGTCGACATAGGTGACGCCGGTGACCCTGCCACCCGCATCGGTGTCGACCTGCTGCACCATGGCGTGGGCGATGAGCTCGCACCGGCCGGTGGCGAGCGCCCGCGGCAGTACGGTGTTCTGTGTTCCGTTCTTGCCGTTGCTCGGACAGGCGAAGCCGACGCAGGAGCCGCACTGGATGCACGCGTCGCGCCCGGCGCGGGGCACGGTGTTGATCGCCAAAGGCGGCACGAAGGTCTCGATGCCGAGCGCAGCGGCGCCACGGCTGAGCACTTCGGACGTCCTGCGCTGCCACACGGGCGGCATCGGATAAGGCTTAGCGCGCGGGCTCCTGTGCGGATTGTTGTCGCTTTGGCCGGCGACCCCGATTTCCCACTCGGCCTGCTCGTAGAACGGGGCGAGGTCGTCATAGCAGATCGGCCAGTCGGTGAGCGAGGAGCCCGAGGGCAGGCCGTAGACGCTCGCCATGCGGAAATCTTCGGGTAGAAAGCGCCAGGCCTGCGCTCCATAGACCAGCGTTCCACTGCCGACCGCGGCGGCGTTGTTGTGATACCCGACCTCGTGCGGGCGAACGATGCGCTCGATGCCGTGCGCATCGACGAGCAGGCGCGGATTGCCGTCGATATCGGGGCCGGTATTGTGGCCATAGCGCGAGAGGCGCTGGTTGCGCAGATGATCGCGCCGTCCACCCGTGGCGTAGTCGAGATGGGCGCCGCGCTCGAGAACGAGGACACGCTTGCCGGCCTCGGCGAGGACCGCCGCAACGATACCGCCACCGGCCCCTGCTCCGACGATGACGACGTCGTATTCGTCCTGCGGCGCACCGAGGCGCTGGGCCAGTGGCGCTTGCGGGACGGACGGTCCGTTCGGCCCCTCGGGCAAGCGATGCTCGTAGCCGAGCATTGCCCAGGAGCGGGCGTCGCGATTTCCGCCATTGCCGGGATCGGCGTAGAAACCCTCGGCGGTGAGCTCGATGAGGGCGGCGAACCAGGGTTCGGCCGCGACCGTCGCGAGCATGGCATCGCGATCGGCTTCGCCCAGCATCGCGAAGCGCGCGCCGAAGCGGGCGACGGCTGCGTCCTCGAGCGCCGTGAGACCGGCCTCGATTGCGTCGCGATGGAGGGCGGCGTCACCGGCGAGCTGGGTCTCGACGTAGCGATCGGTGCCGAGGTCGAGGGCGCCTGGATCGCTGTCGCGCGGAATGATGCGGTCGATGACCGAGCGCAGCAGCGTCTCGGGTGTCGCGGTTGGTGCGGCGTCGGGATCGAGTTCGAGCGTCATTGGGAGGCCCCCTCCGCGGCCGCGGCGAGCTTGCCGATGAAGTCCCTGAGGATGGGATCGCGCTTGATCTGCGTGACGAGACGCAGGGGATGCCGCGCGCGATCGACGCCATAGGTGAGCTCGGTGCTCAGCACGGGCGTTGGCGCGAGGACGCTCGGCGCCCAGGCCGGATCGAGCAGCCAGCCCACCGCCGCCATGTCCCAGATCTCCTTGGACCAGGCGACGTGCTCGGTCGAATAGCCCTTGTAGCGCTGGGCGAGGAAACGGCCGATCTCGCCATGCGGCTCGACGTGACGTTCGATTTCCGGCACCGAACTCAGCAAATGCGAGGCGACACCCATGCAGGGGACGAGGACCAGCGGTACGCCCGAATCGAACAGCACCTGGGCACCGCCTACATCCTGCTTCAAATTGAACTCGTGCTGATGGGGCCATTCCAGCGAATGGCCTCCGAGCCAGACGACGACCGCGCGATCGACAATGTCCGGCGCCTTGAGCAGGGCCGAGGCGACATTGCTGATGGCGCCGATGGCGACGATGTAGAGCGGATCGTCGGGCGAGCTGGCGCGCGCGCGGGCGATGAGGTCGTCGACCGCCACGCCGTCGCGGGGCTGCTTGGCGGGCCCGACATAATCGGTAACGCCGCGATGGACGAGGTTCGCGGCCGGCACGTTCAGACGATCGAGGAGGCGAAGGATCTCCTCGTAGCTCAACTCCATCCCGTGGCCGGGGCCGGTCGAGCGCGAATTGTGGAACGGCGCGGCATAGATGGCCTCGAGCGCAATGCGCTCGGGGGACAGCAGCATGTGGACGAGCGCGAACTGGTCGTCGATCTCGTTGTAGGTGTCGGTGTCGAGCACCGCCCGCACCCGGCCGGGGCGCGGCGTCAACAGATGCAGCCGCGCTTCCATCGGGATCGACATGCCCTCTCCCCCGGCGCTCACGGCAGCAGCCGGCGCGTCACCAGCCGATCGCTCGCCCGCCACCAGCGGAAGCCTTCGGCATACTTCACCCAGCAGGCGAGGCCGTAGAACTCGTCCACGACGCGCGCCAGCCGGTAGAAGCTCGATTCCTCGCCCGGGCTCACCGGCTCGTCGTGATTGGGTCCGCGCAGGTACTGACTCTTGTGGTTGAGCACCATCTGCACCTTGCGCTCCCATACGGCGGAGACGTCGACATATTCCTCGGGCAGAAAGTTGATAGCGTTGGACGCACATGAAGGCGACCGGCACCTGCTTGCGGAGCGGCGAGCCCGTAACGCCGGGCGGCGGCGCCCAGGCCATCTGCACGGTGGCGGTGACGAGCTGGCTCGTCATGTTGTGGTCGGAGTGATAGTCGCTCGGCGAATGCGTGATGATCAGGTCGGGCTGCACGTCGACCATGAGCTGGATGAACTTGCGGCGCGTCTCGAGATCGTCGATCACCGCGCCGTCGGGAATTCCCAGCCAGCGCAATTGACCGCCGAGCACGGCCGCCGATTGCTCGGCCTCGGCCCGCCGGCGCGCCGCCACTGCCGCCGGGTCGCCGACCGGATGGCCGCGCCCGTCGGTGACGATGCACATGGTGACCTTGTCGCCGCGTTCGGCGCAGCGGATAAGCGTGCCGCCACAGCAAAAATCGATGTCGTCGGGATGGGCGCCGATGGCGAGTACGTTCATGAGCTGGTCCTTACTGAGAGATGGGCGCGCCTGCGCCGAGCGCCTCGAGCTCGCGCTCGACATCGAGCCGGCCTTTCCAGCGCACGTCGGGATCGGGCACCGGGATCGAGTCGATCAGGAGCCGCGTATAGGCGTGCGTGGGGTTGGAAATGACTTCGCGGGCACTGCCCTGCTCGACCACTTCGCCCTTGTAGAGGACGATGATGTCGTCGCAGACGTCGTACGCCGTGGACAGGTCGTGCGTGATGTAGAGGAACGAGATTCCATGATCGCGCTTCAGGCGCAGCATGATCTCGAGGATCTTGGCCCGGCGCGAGGCATCCACCATCGACACCGGCTCGTCGGCGACGATGATTTTCGGCTTCAGCAGGAAGGCGCGCGCCGTGGTGAGGCGCTGGCGCTGGCCGCCCGATAGCTGATGCGGATATTTGCCCAGCGTCTCGCCGGGATCGAGCCCGACGACCGCAAGCGCTTCCTCGACCAGCCGGTCGGCCTCGGCGCGATTCCTCGCGAGGCCGAATTTGCGGATGGCGAGATGGAGGACGCGGTCGACCTTGTAGAACGGGTTGTAGGCCGCGTAGGGATCCTGGAAGATCGCCTGCACCTCGCGGCGATAGACCGCGGCCTCGGCCGCAGACAGGCGGTGCACGTTCTTGCCCCTGTACAGGATTTCACCCGAGGTCGGCGTGGTGAAACCAAGCACCATGCGCGCAACGGTGGTCTTCCCACTGCCGCTCTCGCCGGCGATGGCGATCATGCGCGGCTTGTCGACGGGCAGGCTGAGGGAGAAATCCCGGACGGCAACCAGCGCAGGCGGGCCGAAGCCGCCGCCGAAGCTCTTGCGCACATGCCTGATGTCGAGCAGCGGTTCGCTCATTGGTCTCCTCACACGGCCGCAAAATGGTTGGGCGCGACTTCGCGCAGCGGCGGAATGTCGGCGAGCGCCGCATCGAGCGCATATTCGGACTCTTCGGCCGGTGCGGCGGCACCGGAGAGAACGCGATCGGCCAGCGTCGTGCGCGAGCGCAGCGTCGGGATCGACGCAATGAGATGGCGGGTATAGTCATGCTGCGGTGTCTTGAAGATGGCCCGCACCGGACCGACTTCGACGAGCCGGCCGTGATACATGATGCCGAGCCGATCGACGAGCTGCGCCTGCAGGCCCATGTCGTGGCCGATGAGGATGACGGCGGCGCCGATGCGCTGCTGCACCTCCTTGAGGGTTTCGGCGACCATGCGCTGCACCACGACGTCGAGTGCGCTCGTGGGCTCGTCCGCGACGATCAGCTTGGGGCCGAGGGCGATGGCGAGGGCGATGCAGACGCGCTGCTTCATGCCGCCCGAAAGCTCGTGCGGATACATGTCGGCGGTGGTGTCGGCCAGGCCGACGCTGCGCAGCAGCGCGGTGATGCGCGAGCGCAAGGTGCCACGCGCTGCGCGGGGCTCGTGCGCCTGGATGGTATCGATGATCTGGGCGCCGATGCGCATCACCGGGTTGAGCGAGTTCATTGCGCCCTGGGGCACCATTGCCACGTCGCGCCACCGCATTTGGCGCAACGCTTCCTCATCCAGCTTGAGAAGATCGACGCCGTCGAGGACGATCTCGCCCTGCTCGACCTTCGACGCCGCCGGATTGAGCCCGAGGATGGCGTTGGCCGTGGTGGTCTTGCCGCTGCCCGATTCGCCGACCAGCCCGAAGGTTTCGCCCGGCATGAGCGACAGCGTCACCCCGTTGACCGCCACGAGCTTGCCGCGCGGCGTGGCGTAGGAGACATGGAGATCGCGGATTTCGAGGAGCGGGCGCGCAGCCTTGGTCTCGGCTTCAGTCTTGGCTTCGATCATGGCGCCGGCCTCACGATCTGGCCGCGCGCAGGCGCGGATTAGAGATGGCGTCGAGCGACAGGCTGATGAAGAACAGGCCGACGAACAGCATCATGAGGATGGCCGTGGGTGGCGCCCACCACCACCACATGCCGCGATAGAGCGCCGCGTAGTAGAACGAATTGTGCAGCATCAGTCCGAGCGTCGGCGGGTCGAGCGGGCCGAGGCCGAGGAGCTGCAGGCCGACGGCCGCGAGAATGCCGCCCGAGATCGAGCCGACCAGGCCGGCGATGATGTAGGGCAGGAGATTGGGCAGCAGCTCGAACAACAGGATCTCGAGGCCGTTGCAGCCCGAGAGCTTGGCCATTTCGACGAATTGCCGCTCGCGCAGGCTGAGCGTCTGCGAGCGCACGGTGCGGGTCGTCCACGGCCAGGCGAACATGGCGATGATCAGCGACATCGAGGTGATGTCGGGCGCGATGAACGAGGCGATCACGACCATGATCAGCAGGGTCGGGATAGCGAGGAAGATGTCGGCGAGCGTGCGGATCACCGTGTCGGCCGGGCCCCGATAGTAGCCCGTGACGAGGCCGAGGAAGACACCGACGGCGGTGCCGATGCCGCCGGCGAGCACGCCGATGATCAGCGTGGGCGTCATGGCGTAGGCGACGGTCGTGAAGACGTCGCGCCCGGCTGTGTCCGTGCCGAACCAGTGCTCGAGCGAGGGCGGCTTGGAATAGGGCGAGCTGCCGAGCTTGAGGCCGCGCGCGTCGACGAGGAGCGGCGCCACGACAGCGAACACGACGAGCGCGCCGACGAGGACCAGTCCGGTGACGAGCATCCAGTTGTCGCCGCCCAGCCGCGGCAGCCAGCGCCGCTTCGGCGATGCCGTCTCCGTCTGCACCAGGTCCTGGGCGTTGAGAAGTGTCACGCTCAGGCCCTCTGGTAGCTGATCCGCGGGTCGAGACGCGGATAGATGAGGTCGAGGACGAGAATGGCCGTCGACACGGTCATCACGAGGATGAACGTGATGCCCTGAATCATCGGGTAGTCGGCATTGGCGACGGCGCGATAGAGCGCGTAGCCGAGGCCGGGATAGGAGTAGATGATCTCGACCAGCGCGGCGCCGGCAACGACATGGCCGAGCGCAATGGCGAGCACCGTCAGCTGCGGCAGGATGGCGTTGCGCAGGGCGTAGCGCAGGAAGATCGTGCGGCCCTTGAGGCCCTTGGCGCGCGCCAGAGTGAGGTAATCCTCTCCCATGACGCTGACCGTGAGGCCGCGCATCGAGAGGATCCAGCCGCCGATCGAAGCGAGGACAATCGAGAACCCGGGCAACAGCGAGTGCCAGGCGATCTCAAGGATACGCTCGAAGCCGAACGACGTCGCCGCGCCGATTTCGGCGGTGCCGCCGCCGGGCAACAGCTTCAGCCAATAGGCAAAGATGTAGAGCAGCAGGATGGCGAGGAGGTAATAGGGGATCGCCGACAGGATCATCAGCGGCAACGATAAAACCTGCGCGAGCCGGGCGTCGGGTTTCCACACGATCAGGGCGCCCAGCAGCGAGCCGAGGACGAAGGAGATGAGCGTCGAGCTCAGCAGCAGGCCGATGGTATAGGGCAGCGCGCGGCCGATGAGCTCGGAGACGGTGACCGGGAAATAGGTCAGCGAGTAGCCGAGGTTGAAATTGAAGAGCTGCTGGAGGAAGCGGCCATATTGCACCAGCAGGCTTTCATCGAGCCCGAAGGCCACGCGGTAATACTGGATGAGATCGGCCGCCCCTTCGGTGCTCGCGCCCTGCCGCGACAGACGCGAGATCATTGCGGCGATGGGGTCGCCGGGCGCCAAACGCGGCAACAGGAAATTGAGCGATGCGGTGGCCCAGATGATGAACAGGAACACCAGGACGCGCTTGACGATGTAACTCAGGGGTATCCGCATGTTTCGCTCGACTGCCGGCGGAGGGAACCGTTCCGCGCGGGTTGGCCCGGGCGCGATGGGAGACGCGCCCGGGCCTGGGAGGAACTGACTTAAGACTGTGCCGGCTGCACGTTGAGAATGACCTGC
Source organism: uncultured Devosia sp. (assembly GCA_964487765.1). GTDB lineage: Bacteria > Pseudomonadota > Alphaproteobacteria > Rhizobiales > Devosiaceae > Devosia_A. The sequence goes on from CAZASR010000006.1 coordinate 32,424, forward strand.
AACGCAGTCTGCCACCAGATGGCCGGCGTATTGTAGTTATTTTCAGCCGTCGGCCAGTTCGTCCAATAGGTCGTATTGAAGGGCACAACCCAAACGGTCTGCTTGAGCGGGACCGCAGGAGTCTCGCTGAGCCAGATGTCGAGTGCATCGCGCACCAGCGGTGCGATGCCCGGATCGCCCGGAGGCAGTGCACTCATCTCGTCGATGATGGCGCTGTAGTCCTCATTCTCCCAGCGCTCGATATTGGCCTCGTTGCCGGAAGATTCGGTGCCGATCGGCACCACCTGGCGGCCAGATAGTTGTCCATGGTCGAGAGCGGATCGACGACCGAGCCGCAGGTCCATTCGACCATGAGGTCGTACTTGCCCTGCCGTCCGTTCGGCTCGAACACCGCACCTTCGACATTGGTGCCCTGGACGTCGAGGCCGATCGAGGTCAGCGCGTCGGTGAGGAATTGGGTGGCGAGGCCCCATTCGACACCGCCAGCTTCCGCCGTCAGCATCAGCAAATTGACGCCGACCTGGTTGCCGGCCTCGTCGAGCATGCGGCCATTGTCGAACGTGTAACCCTTGGACTCGAACAGCGCGATCGCCTTTTCGGGGTCGAAGGTGTTGCTCTCGTATTTGTCGAACAGGTCCTGATTGTCGTCGAGGAACTTCTCGAGCGCCGGATAGGCCGGGAACAGCCAGCGCGCCGGCACGCCATAGCCTTCGGTGGTGACATTGGCGTAGGCCTGACGATCGATGGCGAGGCTCAGCGCATGGCGCAGGTCCGGATCGTCCCAAGGCTCGGCCATGTTGTTGATGACGAGACGGTGCGGGCAGGTATCGAACCAGCCATAAGGCGCCTCGGACTGCCAGGCGATGACGGCCGGATTGTTGGCCGCGACGGCGGCGAAGGTGCCCAGCCCCATCTGCGGGATGGCGTCGACCTGATTGGCCTGGAGCGCCGCGGCGGCATTCTCTTCGGGGCCCGGATTGACCATGATCACCCGCTTGGGCGCGGGCAGCTCGTGGAAGCCGGTGGTGGCGCCCCACCAGTCGTCGCGGCGATCGTAGATGAGCTGGTTTTCGTCGGCCTGCACGAGCCGGTAGGGGCCGGTATGCACCGGCTGGCCGTTGGCCAGATCGAAATCCTTGAAGGTTGCCGGGTCCTTGTCCTTCCAGATGTGCTCGGGCACGATTGGAATCGAGTTATAGACCTCGATGGCGAACTGATAGATGAAGCGTGCGTTGGGCTTGGAGAGCTTGATGTCGACCGTGTGATCGTCGACCGCCGTGGCCGTGTCCACATATTGGGCGACGCCGTTCGAGTGCCACAGGCCCGGGGCGTTCTCCTTGAGCAGGTTGAGCGTGAACACGACGTCGTCGGCGGTAAAGGCTTCGCCGTCGCTCCAGGTGACGCCCTCACGCAGATGCAGGGTGATCTCGGTGTTGTCGTCATTGATCTCGTAGCCGGTGGCGAGCCACGGCTCCATCTCGCCGGTTTCGAGATTGAGGTAGAAGAGCGACTCGATCATCAACTGCTGCAGGCCGGCGCCGACATTGGTGCTGTAGCTGAACGGGTTCTGCAGGTCCGGCGCGGGGCCGATGCCGCCCAGCGCGCCCATCACAAGCGTGTCCTTGCGATCGACCGCGGCGATATCCTGCGCAGCGGCAGGAAGAGTTGTTGCGGCGAGCAGCGCGACCACCGCGCCACCCAGCAGGGCGCGGGGCAGACGCCCATCGGCCCAAGAGATAAGTCGAGGCAGATTCATAGGTGTTCCTCCCAGTTGCCCGGCCCATTCGGGCCGCTGCCGTTCAACGGCCGCGTTCCCGCTTCGATACCAGGCGACGGACAGAACCGTCGGTGGCTGTCTCCGGGGAGACGCTTGAGCACACTAAAGCACTGGTTTATCGTTTGCGCAAACGATAAACCGATCAAATCGGGTGGTTTTTCACCTGGGCGACAGCGCCCCCTGGAAGAATCGAGGAACGGCAAGGTGATAGAAGCGAAGCGTTTCCTGGAAGCGGTGCTGGAAGCCGGGGCGGACGATCTGCTGCTCAGCGCCGACAGTGTGCACGACGTGACGGCCGTTGGCGGGGACGTCGCCTTCCGGCTGGCGCTGATGCACCGCAAGCCGCGCCCCGGCATGCTCTATTTCGACCAGGCCGACGACGATCACGGCGAGCCGGCCGACACCGACCTGTACGTGCGGATGCGTGCTTATGGCGGCGGCATCATGCGGGTGCAGATGTCGCGGGCGCCGACGCCGTTCAACGACGCGAGCCCGATGCTCGACTGGCATCCATCGGTCGCGCGCCAGCCGCTGGCCCTCAACCGGACCGAGGGTGGTTACGCCGCCGAATCGGCCGACGGCGCGTCATCCCGGTTCAGCGCGGGGCGCTTCGCGCTCGAGGTCGCGCCCGACGACCAGGCGACCGTGCGCTTCCAGAGCCACGACCAGTTCCTGCCCAACCTCAAGGACGCGCTGGCGGCGCTGACGCTGGATCGAGCGGACGGTACGCGGCTGATCGGCTTTGCGACGCATATCGCGCCGGGCGAAAATTTCTGCGGCACGGGCGAGCGCTTCGAGCGGCCGAACCTGCTGGGCCAGCAACTCGATCTCGTCAATTTCGATGCGGCGGGGGTCAACAATGACCGCACCTACAAGAACGTGCCGCTGCTGCTGAGCTCGCGTGGCTACGGCTTGTTCGTCCATTCGTCGGCGCGCATGCGGCTCGATATCGGCCGGCACTCGAACCGCTCGCTGAGCTGGCTGGTCGAGGACGACGTGCTCGACCTGTTCGTCATCGGCGGCGGCAGCCTCGAGCGCGTGCTCTACAATTATCGGCGGCTTACCGGCTTCCCCCCGGCACTGCCCGCATGGTCCTATGGCGTGTGGATGAGCCGGGCGAGCTACACCTCCGCGGACGAAGTCACCGGCATCGCCCGGCGCATGCGCGAGGAAGGCTATCCCGCCGACGTGCTTCACCTCGATGTCGGCTGGTTCGACAAGGAGTGGATGTGCGACTGGGAATTCTCCAAGACGAACTTCCCGGACCCCGAGGGTTTCCTCAGGCAAATGGACGCGGCGGAGTTCAAGGTCACTGCCTGGCAGTTCCCGCATATCCAGCCGTCGGTCTATCTGGCGAACGAAGCGCTGGCCAAGGGTTATGTCGGCACCGAGACCGAGCGGTCGCATCGCTTCTGGCTGGGCTATACGCTCGACCTCACCAAGCCGGAGGCCGTCGCCTGGTACCAGGGCATCCTCGAGCGGCTCATGCGGCGCGGCATTGCCGCGATCAAGGCGGACTTCGGCGAGCAGATCGACGAGGGCGCGATCTACGGCATGGATGCGCGCAAGTACTGGAACCTGTTCTGCCTGCTCTACCAGCGCGCCGTGTGGGAGGCGACCGAGCGCGTCCATGGCAAGGGCAATGCCGTGATCTGGGCACGCGCCGGCTGGGCGGGGGCCCAGCGCTATCCCGTGCACTGGGGCGGCGATGCCGCGGCAACCTTCGACGGGCTCGCCAGCACGATCAGCGGCGGTCTCCATTTCGGCCTCTCGGGCTATGCCTATTGGAGCCACGATGTCGGGGGCATTCACGGCATCCCTGACTTTATGGTGAGCCGGCCGAGCGAGGAACTCTATGTGCGCTGGACGCAGTTCGGCGTGTTCTCGTCGCATATGCGCTATCATGGCGGCACGCCGCGCGAGCCGTGGGAGTATCCCGGTGTCAGCGCTATCGTGCGGCAATGGCTGCGCTTGCGCTACGCGCTGCTGCCCTATTTGCTCGACCAGGCTGAGCAGAGCCGCAGCAGCGGCCTGCCGATGCTGCGCTCGCTGGTCCTGGAATGGACCGACGATCCGGCCGCCTGGAGCGTGCCCGACCAGTACATGTTCGGCGATGCGTTCCTCGTTTGCCCGATCGTCAATGAAGGCGGCGAGCGCAATGTCTATTTGCCCGACGGCCGCTGGACCGACTTGTGGACCGGTGCCGTGCACGACGGTCCGGTGCATCTCAAATCAGTGCAATCGTCGCTGTGGCGCATGCCGCTCTTCGTGCGCTACGACCGAGAAATCGAATTCGCAGAGCCCCGGCAGAGCACCCGTCATCTCGACGAGGCCGAGCGCGTGAGAGTCCGTTTCGACGAAAGCTACACGGGGTTCGACCGTTCACCGCTCGCACGATGGATCACGCTCGAGGCTTGAACCCTGCGCCGGCGGCCTCACCCTTTGCGCGCAGCTCAATCCATGAACCAGTCGTAGCTGGCGGTGGTATCGCCGAAGCGCCAGCGGCTGGGGCACGTCCTCAGCATCCAGTCGAGAGGTTCGCCCAACGGCTGCGGAGCGGACGCATGATCCAGCGCCTGACGCAGGTCGCTGCGCTGTTGCGCGCCGAGGCTCGCGGGATCGATCGAGACGAACAGCGGCGTGCCGCTGCGCGCCAGCAGGTCGAGCCATTGGCGATTGAGCGCCCAAGGGATGTCGGTCGTGATGCCGACGCAATCGGCATCGACGGCGAACAGCGCATCGTGCTGCCAGGCGCGGAAGCCAAGCGCGTTGACGCCCATCTGGCGCGTTCTGTTCCACACCTTGCCGCTGGTATCGTCGCCCACGCGCTGCAGATGCACCTGGCCGGCAGCGAGATGGCCGATGGTGTTGCAGCCGATCACGATGGCATCGCCCGCGGCCGTGTGGATGGTCTGGTAGAGGCTGCGCACGATCTCGGCGGTCGTGCGGCTGCGGTCGGAGAAACACCAGCCGCGATCGGTGATCGCATCGCCCATGTCCTTGCCCCAGCGGCCGAAGAGGTCGAACGTCGTATAGTCGTGCTTGATGAGCTCGTAGCCCCACCCGGTGAACTTGCGCACCTCGGCGGCGATATGCTCGAGCACATCGGGGAGGCTCGGGTCGAGCATCCAGCCGAATTCGCGCGTGATCCTGAAGCGGTTCTGGTCGAGCCGCCAATGTGCGGGCGTGCGCTCGGTGGACAGCAGCGGCCGGAACCAGATGCCGGGCCGGGTGCCGGCCTCGCGCATGTCGGCGGCGAGGCGCGCCATGTCCGGGAAGTGCCGATTGGGAATCCAGGGCGAGCCGTAAGCCTCCCCGGTCCATTGCCAGCCGGCATCGACGACCGAATAGGGCCGGTTGTCGCTGCGCGGGGAGAGCTCGGAGATGATCTGTGCATCCCGCAGCAGCCCCCCCTGCGTGTTTTCGCAATAGGCGTAGTAGAAGTCGTTGGCGCCATAGACGGGCTGTGCCGGCAGCAGCGGTGCGTCGCAGAGCTTTGCGGCCAGGCCGCGTGCAGCCTGGAACGGAGTTTCACCGCTGGCGTTCCGATGCTCGACCAAGGTCGCCACGTCGAGCACGCGCTGGCCGAGTTCGACATCGGCGCCGCCGCAACGCACATCGAGCGTCAGGCGCAGGCCTTCGGGATCGGCCCGCCATGAGCAGAGCGCGGCAGCGTCGGTCTTGACCCCGCAGCCATAGCTGTCGGTTCCGTCCGAGGCGATGAACAGCCACGGCATGACTCGCTCAGGCACGACGCCGCGCCATTCGAGGTCGCCGTAGGCGCGCTCCCAGTGATCGCCGAGCAGGCTCACGCCCGGCTCGATCGGCTGCCGCCAGCGCAAGATGACCGCGCCGACCGGCGCGCCGGTGGCGGTTAACGCGACGGCCAGCGTTCCCCCGCCCCGTCGGATGGAGATCTCGCCGCCGGGAAAGGTCCAGCGCTCGGCCCCTGCCGGCGCGGCGACGTGCAACTGGTCGCCGCTCCGCACGGAAACCGCATCGGGGGTGCGGAGCACGCTGGAAAACTGCATATTGACGACTCCTCGCTCCACATTCGTTGACCCTGCTGCTATGCTTTGATACAGCAAGAAAAACGTTTGCGCTAACGTTTTCGTGGATGGCGGAGCAGTGAATGAAACTCACGGTTATCGGAGGCGCCGGTGTCCGCGCCCCTCTTCTGACGGCCTCGGCCCTGCGCTGGGCCGAACGCATCGGCCTCGACACGCTCTGCCTCATGGACGTGAACGCCGAGAAGCTCGCGTTGATCGGCGGCCTGTGCCGCTATGTGGGCCAGCGAGTGCAAAGCCCGGTGCGGATCGAGACCACGACGAGTGCTGACGAAGCGCTCGAGGGCGCCGGCCACATCGTCACCACGATCCGGGTGGGCGAGGAGCAGGGCCGCGTCCATGACGAGCGCATCGCGCTGCGGCACGGCGTGCTCGGCCAGGAGACGACGGGACCCGGCGGCTTCGCCATGGCCATGCGCTCGATCCCCAAGATCATCGAATATGCCGAACGCGCCGACAAGCGGAGCCCGGGCGCGTGGATATTCAATTTCACCAATCCGGCAGGGCTCGTCGCACAGGCGCTGCGCAAGGCGGGGTTCGAGCGAACGGTCGGCATCTGCGACAGCGCCAATTTGTGCCAGAACGAAACCGCCAAATATCTGGGCGTCGACCCGGAGACGCTGCGCGCCGACGTGTTCGGGCTCAACCATCTCTCCTGGGCCGCGCATCTGTGGCAGGATGGTCGCGACATCCTCCCCGGGATGCTCGCCGACGACGCCTATCTCGCCAAGACCACTCAGCACATGTTCGACCCGGCGCTGGTGCGCCACATGGGCATGTTCCTCAACGAGTACCTGTTCTACTATTATGCTGCCGACAAGGCGCTCGAGAGCATCCAGCAGGACGAGAAGACGCGCGGCGAGGAAGTGCTCGAGCTCAACCGGCGCCTGCTCGACCGGCTTGCCTCGATCGGCGTCGACAAGAACCCCGAGGACGCGCTGCGCGCCTACCTCACCTACGAGAAGCGGCGCTCGTCCACCTATATGCACTATGCCAATCCGAACGGCGTTTCGATGGAGGCGGCCGACCAGGCCCCGGCACCCGAGGTCGATCTCAGCATGCCCGGCGGCGAAGGTTATGCCGGCGTGGCGCTGCGCATCATCGAGGGTCTCGAAAGCGGCAAGCCGATCCGCACGGCGCTCAACGTGCCCAATGATGGCGCGCTCGACTTCATGGCGCCCGACGATGTCGTCGAGATTTCGTGCCTGATCGAAGGGGGACACATCACGCCGCAACCCGTCAATGAGGTTCCCGAGGATCGCCAATTGCTGATGCGCAACGTCAAGCTCTATGAGCGTCGAGCGGTCGATGCAACGCTCAGCCGCTCACGCGAGCAGGCCGTCTACGCACTGATGGCGCATCCGCTGGTGATGTCCTACCCGCTGGCCGAGACGCTCGTCGACGAGTACCTGGCGGCGCATGCGGACCATATCGGCGAGTGGGCGTGACGCGATGGGCGCTTATGACGTCCTGACCTTCGACTCCTATTTCTGCGATCTGATCGTCACCGGCCTGCCCGAACTGCCGCGGCTCGGCCTCGATCTGTTCGGCACCGACATGGGCATCGAGGCCGGCGGCACCTTCAACAGCGTGCGCGCGCTGCACCGGCTCGGCGCCAAAGTCGGCTGGGTTACCGATTTCGGGACCGACCTGTTCAGCCAGTTCGTCATCGGCGAGGCGGAAAAGGAAGGTGTCGACACCGCGCTGTTCCGTCGGCACGACCGGCCGGTGCGCATTTTTTCGGTGGCGTTCTCCTTTGCGCACGACCGCGGCTTTATCAGCTTCAAGGACAAGGTCGCGCGCTTCGACCGCGCCCGCTATGTGCGCAAATACCGCCCGCGCGCGGTGCTGATTGCGTCGATCGAAACAGAGGCGCGCGGCCGGGCCCTGGCGCAGGCAGCACGCGAAGTGGGCGCCACGGTGTTCCTCGACTCACAGGCGACCAGCAAGACGCTGCAGACGAGGGGGGCGCGCGAGATCCTGGCGATGAGCGACGTGCTGCTGCTCAATGTCGCGGAGGCGATCGGCATCTGCGGTGCGACCGACCGCGACGCGGCCGGACGCGCGCTGGCGGACATTGCGCCGCTCGTCGTGCTGAAGAGCGGCGCCGACGGCGCCTACGCCTATCGCCGCGGCAAGCGCCCGGTGCATGCGCCGGGCCTCAGGGTGAAGGTCGTCGACACCACCGGCGCTGGCGACTGCTTCAATGCCGGCTTCATCGCGGCGCATCTGCGCGGCAAGCCGCTGGCGCGCTGTCTTGCCGAAGCCAATGTGTGCGGGGCGCTGTCGACGACGGCGCACGGCACCATCGCCACGCCGACCCTGGCCGAAGTGAACCGCCGACTGGCTTAGGCGGCGACCGTGCTCTGGCGCACGATCAGCCGGGTGCTCAGCACCGGACGACGTGGTGCCTGCGTCTTGTCGTCGATGCGCTCGATCAGCAGGGCCGCCGCCTGCGAGCCGATGTCGCCGATCGGCTGGGCGATGGTGGTGAGCGTGGGATTGGTGTAGCGCGCGAGTTCGATGTCGTCGAACCCGACCACCGCGACATCCTGTGGCACGCTGAGGCCGGCATCCAGCGCCGCCCGCATTGCCCCGATGGCCATCAGATCGTTGCCGGCGAAGACGGCGGTGGGCGGCGAAGCCAGGGCCAACAGCCGGGTCATCGCCTCGCTGCCGGACTTGGCATGGTAGTCGCCGAGGAGGACCAGGTCAGGATCCTCTTCAATCCCCGATTCCTTGAGCGCCTTGCGATAGCCCGAGAGCCGGTCGCCGGCGGGGGTCAACGCGGCCGGTGCACCGATGCAGGCGATGCGCCGGTGTCCCAGGTCGATCAGGTGCTTGGTCGCCTGGTAGCCGCCGAGATGGTTGTCGGTCAGCACCGCATCGATGCTGAGATCGGGCAGCCAGCGGTCGATCACGACGACGGGGATCGATTGCTCGACGAGGAACGAAATGCCGCCGATTTCGTCCCCCGTGGGGATGATGATGACGCCATCCACCTGCTTGTTGCGCAGCACCTCCACATAGAAGGACTGCCGCTCGGCATCGCGCTCGGTGTTGCACAGGATCACGCTGTAGCCGAGCTCGAAGGCTTTGGCCTCCACCTCGCGGCCGACGGCGGAAAAGAACGGGTTCTCGCTGTCGGGCATAATGAGGCCGATGGTGTAGGTCTTGCCGCTGCGCAGCGACCGCGCCAGCACGTTGGGCCGATACTGCAGCTCGTGCATTGCCTCGACGATACGGGCTTTCGTTTCATCGGAAACGAAACGGGTGTTGTTGATCACATGGGAGACCGTCGTCAGCGATACCCCGGCCCGCGCAGCGACATCGCGTATCGTCGTCATTAGTGCCGAAAACTCATCAAACCGTTGAAATCGTCTCCATGTAAACGTTTGCGCCGGTTTGCGGAAGAGATTTGGTCTCTGCCAGAACGCTGCCCTCGCCTCGCCGTCGCAGGCGGGGGCGACGGGCCTGTCCTTCTCAGGGCGCCGATGCGGACCGCGCGCGTTCGGTGCGGCGGCCGCCCAGCCACACCGAGCGGACAGACAGATCGTCCGCCAGATGCACGAAATCTGCCGGACCGCCCGGCGACAAGCGGCCAAGCGCCTGCCTGTCCATAGCCGCGGCGGGAAGGGCGCTCGCCATCCGCAAGGCAAGGGAGAGGTCGTGACCTTGCGCCAGGAGATTGCGTACCGCAGCGTCCAGGGTGAGGTCCGCGCCCGCGAGCGTGCCATCCGCGAGGCGCAGGGCGCCGTCGCGGCGGTGGATGGTCCGGCCGTTGAGTTCGAATTCGGTCTGTGTGGTGCCGGCCTGCGACATCGAATCGGAAACGAGGAAAAGTGCACCGGGGCCGCGTTTGGCGCGCAGTGCCGCGGCCAGCGTCGCCGGGTGGATGTGGATGCCATCGGCGATGACGCCGGCGGCCACCGCACCGCTGTCCAGCGCGGCACCGACGAGGCCAGGCTCGCGATTGCCGAGCTGGCTCATGGCGTTGAACAGGTGCGTGGCCATGCGCGCGCCGGCCCGGATCGCGGCCGTCGCGGCTTCGTAGCTCGCATCCGAGTGGCCGAGGCTGACGACGACCCCCGCCCTGGCGAGCCGCGCGATCTGCTCGGGCGCGCAGGCTTCGGTGGCGACGGTGACGAGCAGGCAGGGCAGCTGGGCGCGGGCGCGTTCGAGCATGACCAGATCGGCCTCCGCCATCGGCCGGATCAGGCGCGGATCGTGAGCGCCCTTGCGCGCTGGCGCGAGGTGGGGTCCTTCCAGATGAAGGCCCATGAAACCCGGAAGCTTTCGGCGCGCCGCCTCTGCACCGGCGGTGAGGATCGAGCCCGTCACCTCGGGGGTGTCGGTGATGAGCGTCGGAAGCAGCGAGGTGACACCGAAGCGCAGATGAGTATCGCAGACCAGCGCCAGCGTCTCGAATGCCGTGCCCGCCCCGATGAGGTGGCCGCCGCCGCCATTGACCTGCAGGTCGACAAAGCCGGGCACCAGGTAGCCGCCGTCGAGCACGATCGTGCGCGCTCCCGGCGGAATCGGGCCGATGGCACGCACCCCGCCGTCGTCGACGGTGAGCGCGGCATCATCGTGCCACGCCTCACCATCGAAGAGTCGCGCTCCGCTATAGGCGACAAGACCGGTCATCGCGGTAGCCGCGAGACTCAGCCTTCGGCCGCCATCGACTTCTTGAACTGCGGCAGGTGCTTCTGCTGGGCTTCGAGCATGCGCTCGCGATAGACGCCGTAGATGATGTCGGTGTCGTGCAGCGTCACGCCCGCGATTGTCGGCGAGGCAAACACCGGCAGCTCGATGCCGCGCTGGGCGAGCTTGTGGGCCGTGCGCGAGACGAGCTCATGCATCATCATCATGGCAAGGACCGTGGACGAACCCGAGACCGGCCGGCTCCAGCCCTCTATGGCGACGATGGCGTCCTCCACCGGCGCACCCGTGTCGATCACGATGTCGGCCGCATGCGGCAGGCGCCTGCCCGAAGAATGCGTCGCGGGCTTGCCGGCATTCGATTTGGCGGTAATCGCCACCACCGTCAGGCCGCGCTCCTTGGCATAGAGCGCCGTGTCGATGCCGGACGCGTTCGAGCCGGAATGGCCGAAGATGACGATCGTGTCACCGGCATTGAGCGGCTGATGATCGAGGAACTTCTCGGCATAGTTCTCGGTGCGCTCGAGCCATAGCAGTTCGCGCACGCCGCCCGCACCTAGGATGTTGTGCCACATCACGCGCGGGTCGGTCAGCGGATTGAAGCCGACATAGGAACCGTAGCGCGGATAGGTCTCCTGCACGGGCAGCACCGAGTGGCCCGAGCCGTAAAGATGCACCAGCCCCGTGTTGGCGAGCGTCTCGCTCATGGCCGCGGCAGCGGCCTCGAAGGCGGCCTCGTTTTCGCCCGCGGCGCGCTCGGCAATGGCCGCGAGCTTGCTGATATAGAGTGTCGACATGGAGGTACCTTTCAGGAGTTAGATGTAGAGAACCGAGCGGATTTCGTAGCGATCGGCCCGCATCGTTGAGAGGGTGAATTCGAACGGCCCGCGGCTGTCATAGGCGATGCGCTCGACTTCAAAAGCCGGCGTTCCGGTAGGCAGCTGAATCATCTTTGCGTCTTCGACGCCGACGCTGCCGACGCGATAGACTTCGTCGGCCCGGATCGGCTTGATGCGGTAGTGTTCCTCCAGCCATTTGTAGAGCGACTGGATGTCGCCGGCCCGCTCGTAGAGCCCCGGCACGCGCGACTCGGGCAAATGGCTCGACTGAATGCCGATGGGGAGCCCGTTGCCGAGCCGCAGCCGGCGTAGGCGGACGAGCGGCTCGCCGACGGGCACCGCAAGCGCATCGGCCACCCTGTCGCCGGCGCGCAGCCGGCTCGCGTCCAGCAATTGCGTGCCGGGCGACAGGGCGAGCGTCTTCATCTCGTCGGTGAAGCTGGTGAGCCCGCGCACGCCCGCGACCACCGTCGCCGAACGCACGAAGGTGCCGCGCCCATGCTCGCGGCGCAGCAGGCCGGCCTGTTCGAGATTGCGCAGCGCGTGGCGGACGGTGATGCGCGAAATACCGAGCATGTCGCACAGCCGGTCTTCGTTCGGAATCTGCGATCCGGCGGTCCATTCGCCACGCTCGATCAATTGCCGCAGCACCGTCTCGGCCTGGTGCCACAGGGGCTCCGGCCGGCTGCGATCGGGTCGCTCCAACCCCGCCAGTTCAGTCATGCAAACTTCTCCATTGCGCACCCGCCGCTCCGGCCAGGGAGGCGCCCACCAGTCCCGCATCCGGTCCGAACTGCCCTGCCCTGAGCTCGATGCCTCGCAGATGCGGCGGCAACTGCCGGCGCAACGCCTTGAGGATCATCGGCTCCAGCACGTCGAGCGAGGCGGCAACACCCCCGGCGATGATGATCGCCTCGGGATCGAGCAGCGCCACGGCCCCGGCCAGCGCCGTCCCCAGCGCAGCGGCGGGTCTCTCGAGGGCACCGAATGCCTCGGCGTTCCCTTCGCGGGCCAATTGCACCAGCGCTGTGCCGCCGGGGATCGAGAGGCGCGCCGCGACGGCATCGAGCGCGCGGCCCGAGGCGTTGCGCTCGAGCCAGCCATTGGCATCGTCGCCGGCATCGCCGACATCGGCGGCGGCCCAGCCGAAGGAGAGCGCCGCCCCCGAAGCGCCCGAGACGATGCGGCCATCGGCGATCACGGCCGAGCCGATACCGGTGCCGACCGCGAGCAGGATGGCGTTGCGCATGCCCTTTGCCGCGCCGGCCTTGACCTCGGCGAGCAGGGCGAACTGCGCGTCGTTGCCGAGGGCGACGCTGACACCGGGGAGCGCGGCCGCCAAATCGAGCCCGTCGAGATAGGGCAGGTTGGGTACCCAGCGGCACACCGGCCCCGCGGCCAGCCCCGGAATGCCGAGACCGAGCCGCCTGGCGCCCGACGCTTCGAGCTGGTCGCGGACCCGCTGCAGGAATTGCTCGCGCGTGCGGGGCGCCGCATCGGCGCCGAGCGGCTGCAGCGATTGCGGCGCGCCGGCACGCGCCAGCGCAGCCCGATAGCGCGTTCCGCCCAGGTCGATGGCCAGCACCCCGTCGCTCATCCCTTGACCCCCGAGGCGACGATCGAATCGACGAAGAAGCGCTGGAGGAACACGAAGAGGACGACCGGCGGGAGCACGGCGAGCGTCGCACCGGCCATCACGAGGCCGGTGTTGATGGCGCCGCGATTGTAGCTGAGGAGCCGCGACAGCGAGATGACGATGGGATAGGCATCGGTGTTGCCCTGCAACACTGTAAGCGGCCACAGATAGCTGTTCCAGTGATAGACGAAGGCAAACAGTGTCAGTGCCGCGATGGCGGGCAGCACCGCCGGCGCCACGATCTGAAACAGGATTCTGATTTCCGACGATCCATCGATGCGCGCGGCCTCGATCAGCTCGTCCGGCACGCCCTTGATGAACTGGCGCATCAAAAAGATGCCGAAGGCATTGGCAAGGTTCGGCACCAGCACGCCCGCGAGCGTGCCGTTGAGACCGAGATATCCGGTGATCCGGTAGAGCGGGATTAGCGTCACGATGGGCGGCAGGAACATCGTCGCGATCAGCACGGCGAACAGCAGCTCGCGATGCCTGAACTGGTACTTGGCGAAGGCGTAGCCGGCCATGAGGCTGGTGACGAGGATCGCGAGCGTGGTGCCCAGCGCGATAATCGCCGAGTTCCAGAACGAGCGGCCGAGGTCGATGACGCCGGCGACCTCGCCATAGGCGGCGAAATTTGGCTGCGACGGCCACCATACCGGCGGCACCTGCATGCTCTCCTGCGGCGTCTTGAGGCTCGACAGCACCATCCAGGCGAGCGGAAAAGCCGCCACCACCGCAATGACGATGATCGCCGAGGTGAGGAGTGCGGCGCCGAGGCTCACGCGGAGCCGCGGGGCCTCGAGCAGGCGCTGGTCGGCGGCAGCACTCATCGATCCTTCTCCAGTGAGCGGGCGAAGGCGAACAAGGCCCAGATGGCGACGATCAAGGCAAGCATCAGCGTCACCGCCATGGCCGAGCCGGTGCCGCCCTGCGCGCGTTCGATGCCGACGCGGCGGATGTGATAGGTGAGGACGTTGGTTGCGTTCACCGGCCCGCCCTGGGTGATCAGCGCCACCGGCTCGAACACCTGCACCGCATTGATGATGGCGATCACCGCCGAAAACAGCAATGTGTTCCCCATCAGGGGCAATGTGACGGTGAAGAAGCGCTGGACGGCACCGGCGCCGTCGATCTTGGCTGCTTCGTGCAGCGATGGCGGGATCTGTGTTAGCCCCGCCACGGCGAGAACCGTGAAATAGCCGACCTGCTGCCAGACATTTAGAATGACGATCGAGCCGAGCGCGGTCTGCGGCGACGACAGCCAGGGCTGCGGCCCGATGCCAACCCAGCCCAGAATCTGGTTGAGCGGGCCTTCGGTCGGCGAATAGAGCTTGGAGAAGACCAGCGCTACCGCGATCATCGGCACCATATAGGTGGCGAACAATACCGTGCGCAGGAACACGCCACCGGGCGCCAGCGTCTGGTGGACGAGAAGGCCGAAGATCACTGAAAGGGGCAGGATCACCAGTACGGAGGCGAGCGTATAGACGCCGGTATTGACCAGCGCGGCCTTGAAGTCGCGGCCAACCGAAGTGTTTCCGAAGATATCGAAGAAGTTCTGCAGCCCGACGAAGGTCGCGGTGTCGAAGCCGGTCTGCGTCGACCAGCTCGTGAAGGCCAGCGCTATCGTCAGCAGCATGGGCACGATGATGAAAATCGCCAGCAGCGCCGTCGCCGGCGCCAGCATCACGACCGTCGATTGGTGCTGCTGAGCTTGCATGAGATCTGCCCGGCATGCCGGAGCGAACAGCTAAGTCCGCTCCGGCAGCGTCAGGGAGGATTTACTGCGCGTTGCGCTCGAGGATCTCGACGGCGTCCGCCTGCGCGGTCGCCTGCGCATCGGCAGCATTGAGCTGGCCGAACTGCATCGCTTCGAGCGTCTTTTGCAGCGATTCCGAGAACTCCTGGCCACCTCGCACGACCGGGAACGGCTTGGCATCGCCCAGGGTGGAGGTGTAGCCGGCAAGGAAGGGGTCGCTCGCGAGCCGTTCGGCGAACGCCGTTCCATCGGAGGTGCGCGACGGCAGGATGCCCATCGACATCAGGATGTCGCCCATGGCGGACGCCCCGGCCGGAGCGCCTTCAGGCGTCGAGTCCGGGCCGTTGAGCCAGGCGAGGAAGTCCCAGGCGGCCTGCTGTTCCTCGGCCGAAGCCTTGGCATTGACCACGGTCATCCACGAATAGGAGATCGAGCGCGCCTTGTCGCCAGAGGGGCCGACCGGAATGGGCGCAGTCGCGACATCGGCAAAGGCGTCGCCCATGCCGGCCTTGAGTGCGGACTCCCACCAATTGGCCATGATGATCATGCCGGTCTTGCCCGACACGAAATTGTCGAGGAACGGGCCGGTGGTGTTGGCATCGGCCGTCGCCATGGCGGGATCGGAGTAGCCCGAGCTGATGAGCGTTTCATAGAGCTCGAACGTCTCCTTGGCCTGCTGGCTGTCGAGCACGGGATTGCCGTCGACGACGAGATCGCCGCCGTTCGACACCAGCAGCGACGAGAAGGGGTGGAGCACACCGGCGGCCCACGAATTGATCAGGCCGAAGCCCTGCTGCCCCTTCGACTTGTCGGTGAGTTTTTCGGCGGCAGCGAGGAACTCGTCCCAGGTCTTGGGCGCCTCGGCGATTCCGGCTTCGGCAAACAGGCGCTTGTTGTAATTGAGGGCGTAGACGTCGATCTCGTTGGGAATGCCGTAGAGCGTGCCGCCGATCGAGGCCGCGCCGATCACGCCGGCCGGCCAGTTGGCCTTGGTGTCGGCCGCGATGGCATCGGGCACCGGGGCGACGAGTTCGTCCTTGGCGAGATCGGGCAGCCAGGCATCGTAGATGCCGGCGATCGTTGCGCCGTCGGCGCCGCCGCCAGAGGTGCGCAGCGTCGTCAGCAGGTCGCCGAAGGGCACTGCCCGGACCGAAATGGTGGTGTCGGGGTGGCTCGCCGTATAGGCGGCGGCCGCCGCTTCGAGCTTGGCGACGGTATCGGGCGCCCAGTGGGTGAGGAACGAAACATCGGCGGCCTGAACCAAGGCGGTGCCGGACATGAGGATAGCCACAGTGCCCGAGGCACGGGCGAGGGCCCGGAACAGTTGCATGTTGATTTCTCCCTTTGCGTCCGCGCAGCCCCTGCCAGGCGGACCGAGGTAGTTATTACGTTATAACGACTGAAGGCAAGCGGTTTGTTGCAGGGCGCACGAGGGGCGCGGACGGAGGGCGCCGACCGGGCCGCGCTTGAGACCGGTGGCAGTGCCCGCGCCAATGACAGGGTCGAGCCGTTAACCTGCGCGCACTCAAGCAAGACACGCCGACGGCATGCCAGCCTCCTCAGGTACGGAACGGCACGAAGAGTGCTTCAGACGTTCATGCGGCGGGCCTCGGGACCCACGCCATTGAGATCTGCTCGCGGCAGGTGGGCGTCGTCCACGGCCGACTTCCCGGTGGCAGCGGCCTTCCGGCTGGCGGGAGTTGTGCCGAATGCCCAAAGCCGACATATTGAGCCAATTGCATATTTTATCTCTATTTTTT
This sequence comes from uncultured Devosia sp., assembly GCA_964487765.1. Taxonomy (GTDB): domain Bacteria; phylum Pseudomonadota; class Alphaproteobacteria; order Rhizobiales; family Devosiaceae; genus Devosia_A. The sequence continues at coordinate 48,924 of CAZASR010000006.1, forward strand.
GGGGAGTATTGGGAACGGATACGCTCAAGGGGCTGACGCTGTTCGTGCTGGCCGTAATCGTCCTGGCCGGCACGATCTTCTTCTGGTTTCTGCGCTTTGCACGCGGCTCGCTCGCAACTCTTGCGCTGGGGCTCAACGTGTCGCTCGCCATCGTCGTCATCGGCGCCATCATCGGCGCCTTCCTGCTCGGAGGAGCCGTGCTGTAGCCGCCCGCCGCCGGCGAAGCCGTCCGTCGGGGGATGACCCTGGTGAGGTGAGCGAATGGCGGAGAGAAAGACAGGACGAGAGTGGCTGGTTCCGGGCTTACTTGCCGGAATGCGAGCGGCGGACAGACGCGGGGACAGACAATTGCCTTCTGCAGCGACCACGGTCACCCTTGGAGAGCTATGGGACTCGAAATCAGGCAACTGACCATTGACGACACGGCCGCCGCTGCAGCGGTCATGCGCCGATCGTTTGAGGAAAGACTGCCGAACCTAGCGGTTCTACACACACCGGAAGAAGACGCCGGTTTCGTGGGAGGTCACCTTTTCCAGAGCAGCGAAATGTGGGGCGCGTTCGATCCAGAACTCGTCGGTTTCATCGCGTTCACTGACGGGTGGATCGAGCAGTTTTACATTCTTCCCACATGGCAGGGTCGCGGCATTGGAAACGCTCTACTCGCGATTCCGATGACAAAGTTCGACAAGCTCAAGCTTTGGACATTTCAGCAGAACCTAGGGGCGCGCCAGTTCTATGAGCGAAAGGGGTTTGTCGCGATGGAGCTGACGGACGGGCAGGCCAACGAACACAAGGAGCCTGACATTCTCTATCAGTGGGTGCGCGAAAAGCGCGCTGGCTAGACTGAAGGGCGCGACATGAGCGCGCCCTCCGCAATTACAGCTGGCTCAGCGTGGCTTCGACCGCTCGAACGACGAGATCCGGACGATCTAGCTGGACGTCGTGGCCCGCATCGGCAGCCACGATAAGGCGGCCGCCGGTCGAGAGTGCTGTCAGATCCGCCTGCAGATCCCTCCACGCTTGCTCTAACGCTGCAAGATCATCGGCGCTTGCGCCAGGCGGGCCATCGACGCGACCGCGGCTCACGACCGTCAGCGGCAGATTACCGAGGTTGCGTGGAAGTACCACCATCGCCTCGAGATTGGCAGGCAGCATCCGCGTCTCCTCGGCCGCAGCCGAGAAGTAGCCGGTGGTGGCGAGCACCGCGGCGTAGTCGCCGTAGGCATCCTCCGGCAGGCCGCGATTGGGGATGTTGCCAGGAAGCATCGCCAGCATGTTCCACTGCGCGAGCGGCACGAGTCCTTCGAACTGGACCGCACCGGCCTCGACCGAGGCCAGCATGGAAGGGCTCGCCTCGAGCTGCCTCTCGTGCGCCGGATCTAGCAGCACTAGCCCCGCGACCCGACCGGGATGCGCAGCCGCAAAGCTGCGCGCGACGATGCCCCCGAACGAGTGACCGACCAGCACCAGCTTGCCCTCAATACCGGCTCCATCGAGCAGACGGGCGAGTTCAGCTGTCATCGCATCGAGCGTACGTGGTGCCGTGCCCCGCTCGCTCCAGCCGAGGCCGGCACGATCGTAAGCACAGACACGCGCCGACGCCGCGAGGTCGGGCTGCACCTTCGCCCACATCACGCTGAAGTCGGCGTTTCCCGCTTCGAGGATCACGGTGGGTCCGGTCCCCTCGCCCCGGCAGTCGATGTGGAGGCGATAGCCGCCGACGTCGACGAGCTGGCCCGGCGGTGGGTGCGCGTTGGCGAGGCTGAAGCGCGCGACAGTGCCCCAGCCCAGAAACCCTGTCGCAAGCAGGGCTGCGATCGCCACCGTCACCATCGCGGCGCGCTTGGCGACGCGGCGGATACCCGGCACAGCCTGGGGCTCGATCATTGCAGTCATGGTCGTCATGGCAGTCTCCGTAAGGCGATGCCCGCACCCGGATCATCCGGCCGGCCGCATCGATGGGCCGGCCAGATACGACCTTATCTTTACACTGTCAAGATTGATTCTGTGGCGATGCTTTGGCAATGGACCACCGAGTCAGGCGCGCTGCGCTTCGCTCGTCCTGCTGATAAACTTGAGATCTTTCGCGTCGTTGTTTGCAGCCGTGCCGAATAGCTCGCGCACCATGTCCGGCAAGAGAGCCCGGGCAATCTTTTCCCCCTGCTCCATCGGCCCGAGCTGGCCGGCAATCAGCAGGCCCGCCACTCCTTGCGACAGCGACCACAGGCCGATCACGCGGCGGATCATCACCGGGTCACCCATTGGGTTCGCCGACTCAAAGTACGCGCCCACTGCTCCGGCCGTCGGCGCGAATGCGCCGCTCGCCGCCGCACGGTACTCGGGCCGCCGCGTATCGAGCCGCTCGGTGCGGAACATCAGTTGGAACTCGGCCGGACTTTCGATCGCGAACAGCACGTAGCCGAGCGCCACCGCGATCGGGTGCTCCACGGTCCCGGATTCGACCTTGGCCACTTGCCGGTTGATCGAGGCCGCAAGGCGGTGGAAGGCATCGATGGCGACTTCGGTCAGCAATCCCGTGACGTCGCCGAAGTGATGGGCGGGCGCCGCATGCGACACGCCCGCGCGGCGGGCACAGCTGCGAAGGGTGAAGCCCTCCACGCCATTCTCGGCGAGCTCCTCGGTCGCGGCGCGCAGCAACGCGGCCCGGAGGTCGCCGTGGTGGTAGGGGCGCGGTTCGGTCTTTCGCGGGGCCATCAGTCAAGTCCCAGTTGATTGTTTCGCCCTCATATAGGTCAACATCCTGACACTGTCAAAATTCTATGTTGACACTGTCAAGATTGAAGCGTAGACGGCGCCTCCAGATTGCCGGGGCGCTCCTGCCGCGGCACACATTCAAGGAGAATGGCCTTGTTGCGCATTCTGTTCTGGGGACTGTTCAGTCTCACCCTTGCGATCTACGCCGCGATGCTCGGCTGGTCGCTTCCTACCGTCGCCGCCGCAGCGGGCGGGCTCGTCCCGTTCGACATGCGTCCCGGCGGCTACAGCTTCACCGACGCTCACGCGTTCCTTGCCGCCCTAAGTTCAAATGGCGCCGAGTTCTATGTGACCGTGCAGCAGAAGCTGGATCTCGCCTATCCAGGCCTCCTCGCCCTCACGCTATTCTCTGCGATCGCGGCTCTGCTGCCGCACCGCATCGGGGCGTGGCGCTGGGTCGCGGCCGGGATCGCCCTGCCCGTCGGCGGCTTCGACTATCTGGAAAACCATGCGGTCGCCCAGATGATCGACGCCGGTGCCGCCGGACTTACTGCCGACCTCGTCGCCACAGCCTCGCAGTGGACCGTGCTCAAGGCCGGCGCCTCCACACTGGCGATGAGCGTTATGCTCGTCCTGCTGCTGTGGTGGGCCGCGCAGAAGCTCATCCCGACAGTTCGAGCCATCATGGTCCGGCGTCCGTTGGCGAGCTTCCTCGTCCTCGCGTTGAGTGCAAGTGCCCTGGTGCAGTTCGTCGCCATCAAGGCCGGGTTCTCAATGCCGGCGGCGAGTTCGGCTGGCGTCGTCCTCGGTCTCGCGCTGCCGGCGCTGCTGGTTACGGCGGCCGACGGTGGATGGGCGGGTGCCTGGGCGCTCGTCCGGCGGAGCCTGCTGCGGCCCGTGTCGTGGCAGTTGCTGCTCGTCTCAGCGTTCGGCCTTCTCGTCGCAATGCTCGTCGTGGCGAGTCCTTTGCAGGGCGGCGCGCCGCTGGTGCGACTGGCCGAAGGTTGGACCGGGATATTCACCGCCTTCCTGCCCGAGTTGCTCTTCATGCTGCTGGCCATCCAGCTCTGTGAAGAGTTCGCCTGGACCGGCTTCCTGCAGCATCGCCTCCAGGGCCGCCACGGCGCGCTCAAGGCGAGCCTGTTGGCCGCACCGGTGTTCGGCCTCTCGCATCTGATGCTCAACTGGCTCGGGAGCGGCGATGTGATGGCGGCTCTCATGATGGTGGGGGTGCAGATCGTCTTTGCGCTGTTCTTCCGCGTGACGATCACGACGCTCGCCAATCTCGCCGGTGGCAGTGCCCTAGTCGCAGCGATCTTCCACGCTGCGTTCAACACCGCCAATGGCGACTTTACAGACGCCTTGATCGGCGGCAACGAGGCCATATGGCTGCCGCTCGCGCTGGTCGCGGTTTCGGCAATCGTGGCGGTCGTCGCGACGCGAGGACGGCTCGGACTCGGGACGCCCAACCCCGAGCACCGCGTCGGCGTCCCGCAGCCGGCTTGAGTAAAGGGGTGGCAGCGGCGAACGCTGCCACCCTACTTCGCGCTAATCAGGCCCGCTTCGTACGCCATCGCTACCGCCTGAGCCCGATCGCGGGCCACCAGCTTGGTGAGGAAATGGGAGACATGGGATTTGACGGTGGCCTCCGCGGCTAGAGACTTCAGTCAGGCGCACACGCAATAGTTTCGTCTCTACTGGACTGCGCCGCAACATCAAGCCTTTGTTGGCCACCGCCCGGCCACTCCGGGCCCTTGTCGGTAAGGCCTAGGCAATCCCCGCCGCGGCTGAGCCACAAGGAGGCCCACATGGCCAAGAACCCCGCCAAACCCCGCATCGTCCGTCGAAGCGCCCCTAAGGCCGCCAGGGAGGCGCCCGCGACGCCGAGCAAGACCAGCAAGCAGGATCAGGTCCTCGCCCTGCTCCGCCGCCAGGAAGGCGCTTCGATCGACGAGATCGTCGCGGCGACCGACTGGCAGCAGCACAGCGCCCGCGGGTTCCTCTCGGGCGCCGTCAAGAAGCGCTTGGGCATCGACGTAATCACTGAGAAGGGAGCCGATGGCGTCCGTCGCTACCACATCGCGGCGCTAAGGTCGTGAGCTTTTCCATGATCTGCATTTTCCGGTGGCGTCCGAAAGGACGTCACCTCCTCTGCCTCGCATCTCACCTGAAATGAGGTTCGTGCTCAGCACCGCCGACGGTCTTGTTCCCGGAGGTGGTGTAGCTGAGTAGCGCGGTGGTCATCGGCGCTTTCCGATAAAGTTCAGGTTGCAAACACCAATCCGTACGTGAAGGACGACCGATGACCGACGGTGTTCATAGGCGCGGTTCCTTCCCGACCGTTGAGCGTTGCAGCACCTGCCTTGAACGCTGGCGATCACAAATGCTCATTGATGGAACCCCGGCCTTCGGCTTCGGCGAACTCTGGCGCCCCTCGCAGCGTTCCGTTTGTGCTTTGTTCGCCTGTACCCCATTTAGGCGGCGGCCGCCAGACGGCCGATCATCGGTTGCCCAGCCTTCCCTCGATCTGGTTCAGCACGCTGAAGGCGGCTTCGAGCACGTTGGTGCCGGGGCCGAAGATTTCGGCGACGCCGGCGGCGCGGAGGAATTCGTAGTCCTCGGGCGGAATGACGCCGCCCACGATCACCGTGACGTCGCCGAGCTCGCGGGCGCGCAGTTCGGCGATCAGTTCGGGCACCAGCGTCTTGTGGCCGGCGGCGAGCGAGCTGACGCCCACCGCGTCGACCACGAGCGTTTCGACCTGCGCGGCTGCCTCCGGCGCGGTTTCGAACAGATCGCCCATATGTACGCTAAAGCCGAGATCGGCGAAGGCGGTGGCGATCACCTTGGCGCCGCGATCGTGCCCGTCCTGACCCATCTTGGCGATGTAGAGCGCGGGCGCCCGGCCGTTCGCCGCGCGGAATGCGGCAAGGCGCGATTGCATCTGGGCATATTGCGGGTCGCCCTCGTAGCTTTGCGCATAGACACCGGAGACGATCCGCGTCACCGCGCGGTGGCGGGAGAAGACGTCCTCGAGCGCGGTGGAAATTTCCCCCAAGGTGCAGCGCGCGCGCGCCGCGTAAATGCTCGCCGCCAGCAGATTGCCGTCGTAGCGGGCGAAACTGCGCAGGCCATCGAGTGCTTCGGTCACCCTGGCGGGGTCACGCGTGCGCCTGACTTCGGCAAGGCGGGCGAGCTGCTCATCACGCACCCTGGCATTGTCGACCTCGCGGAACGGGATCGGAGCTTCGTTCTCGAGCCGATAGCGATTGACACCGACGATCACCTCCTCGCCACGATCGATGCGTGCCTGCCGCGCCGCCGCCGCCCTTTCGATCTCGGCCTTGGGACCGCCCGACTGCACCGCTTCGATCATGCCGCCCTGGGCCTCGACTGCAGCCATCAGCGCCTCGGCGCTCTGCACCAGTTCCGCGGTGAGCGCCTCGACATAGTAGGAGCCGCCGAGCGGATCGACGACATCGGTGACGCGGCTTTCGTGCTGCAGGATGAGCTGCGTGTTGCGGGCGATGCGCGCCGAGTGCTCGGTGGGGAGCGCGATGGCTTCATCGAAGCTGTTGGTGTGGAGCGACTGCGTGCCGCCCAGCACCGCCGCCATCGCCTCGATGGTGGTGCGGATGATGTTGTTGTGCGGATCCTGCTCAGTGAGCGACACACCCGACGTCTGGCAATGCGTGCGCAGCATTTTCGAGCGCGGGTCCTGGGCGCCGAGCTCGGTCATCAGACGCGCCCACAGGGTCCGCGCGGCGCGCAGTTTCGCCACTTCGAGGAACACATTCATGCCGATGCCGAAAAAGAAGCTGAGCCGGCCGGCGAAGGCGTCGATGTCGAGGCCCCGCGCCATGGCGGCACGCACATAGGCGCGGCCGTCGGCCAGGGTATAGGCGAGTTCCTGCACGGCGGTCGCGCCGGCCTCGTGCATGTGGTAGCCCGAAATCGAGATCGAGTTGAAGCGCGGCATATGCTCGGCCGTATAGGCGATGATGTCGCCGACGATGCGCATGCTTGGCTCGGGCGGATAGATATAGGTGTTGCGCACCATGAATTCTTTGAGAATATCGTTCTGAATGGTGCCCTCGAGCTGGGCCTGCGCCACGCCCTGCTCCTCCGCCGCCACGATGAACATGGCGAGCACTGGCAGCACGGCGCCGTTCATGGTCATCGACACGCTCATCCTGTCGAGCGGAATGCCCTCGAAGAGGAGTTTCATGTCCTCGACGCTGTCGATGGCCACGCCGGCCTTGCCGACATCGCCTGTGACACGCGGATGGTCGCTGTCGTAACCACGATGGGTGGCGAGATCGAAGGCAACGGATAGCCCCTTCTGCCCGCCCGCGAGGTTGTGCCGGTAGAAGGCATTGGACTCGCGGGCGGTGGAGAAGCCGGCATACTGCCGGATCGTCCAGGGGCGGTTGGCGTACATCGTCGCGCGGACGCCGCGGGTGAAGGGCTCGGCACCGGGCAGGCCGGGATCGGCCGCATCATCGGCGAAATAGACCGGCCGCACATTGAGCCCGCCATAGTCGCGGCTGAGCCTTTCGACCGGCGTATCACGGAGCTCGCGGGCGGCGAG
>CAZASR010000007.1:0-55244 GCA_964487765.1 uncultured Devosia sp.
TCGACCGCGAGGCGTTGACGCGCTATCCGCACCAGTTCTCCGGCGGCCAGCGGCAGCGCCTGTGCATTGCGCGCGCGCTGATGCTCAATCCCGATGTCGTGGTGCTGGACGAAGCGGTGTCTGCCCTCGATGTCAGCGTACAGGCCCGTGTGCTCGATCTGCTGGTCGACCTGCAGCGAGATTTGGGGCTCGCCTATCTGTTCATCTCGCATGACATGGCAGTAGTGGAGCGCATCGCGCACCGCATCGCGGTGATGTATGCAGGCCAGATCGTCGAGATCGGCAAGGCGGCGGCGATACTCGCGTCGCCGCAGCACAGCTATACCAAGCGTCTGATCGCTTCGGTTCCTGCGGTGGCGCGCCGGCGACAGCGCTTCGTCGTCGATGCGACGCAGGTGCCCTCGCTGGTGCGGCCGCTGGGCTACGAGCCACCGCCGGCAAGATGGCGCAACGCCGGCGACGATCATCGCGTGCGCGTGGAGGAGAAGACGGCATGAGTGTCGAGGCTGTCCTTGCGCGGGCCGTGGGGCCTCTACAAGCGGCGGTCGAGGCGAAACGGATTCCGGGCGGCGTTCTCGGCGTCATCGATGCGGACGGGGCGCGGGCCGTGCGGTCCTTCGGCTCGGCGCAGATCGTTCCGAACGAAAGACCGATGACGAACGATATCTGGTTCGATCTCGCGTCGCTGACCAAGGTGCTGTTCACAACGCCGCGCATCCTGGAGCTGGCTGCCGCCGGTATCATCGACCTTGATGCGCCGCTCATCAGCGCGCTGCCGGACTTCCGGCAGTACAATCCCGACAATTGGGAGCGGAAGATTACCTTCCGCCAGTGCCTCGGACACCAGACGCCGTTCCCGGGGGTCGTGCCGATCTACACTTATGGGAGCGACCCCAATTTGCTGCGGGCCTGGGTGCTGCAGCATGAGTGGCAGGCGGGGCCGGCCGTCTACTCCGACATCAACTTCATCCTCCTCGGCTTCGTGCTCGAGCGGCTGACGGGCCAGCTCATCCGGGAGCAGGACCCGGGGGCCGGCTTTGCGTGGGGGGCCGATCCCGCGCTGGCCGCCGCGACCGAGCAGGATCCGTGGCGCGGCCGCGTCATCGTGGGCGAGGTGCATGACGAGAACTGCTTTGCGCTACAGGGTTCCGGGCACGCCGGCCTGTTCGGCACCGCCGCGTCGGTGCTCGACTATGCGCACAAGCTGCTGAACGGCGCTCCCGAAGCGGAGCTCGTCCGCACACCACTGTCGGCCCGTCGGACCCATGGCTGGGAGCGCCCCTCCGACGGCTGGTCGGGCGGTGACCATTGCACGCCTGAAACGATCGGTCATACCGGGTTCACCGGCACGGGCCTGTGGGTCGATTTCGCCAATGACCGGGCATGGACGCTGCTCACCAATCGCGTGCATCCCACACGGCACTTCGACAGCGGAATTTTCGCGCTGCGCCGTGCTGTAGGCGACATCGTCAACGGAGAAACATGATGCAACCGATGTGGTCTGTTGGACTGATGACCGGCACGGTGCTCGACGGCAACATCGACGTCGCGCTGCTCAAGACCGATGGCGAAACGGTGGAGAGCTTCGGCACCTACATGCTTTCGCCCTATCCCCAGGTGATCCGCGACACGCTCGAGCAAACGCTAACCGAAGCCCGCAAGTGGAACTTCGAAGGCCCCGATCCGGCCATCTTCGCCGAGGCCGAAGAGATGCTGACGCGGGCGCAGTCGGCGGCCGTGCGGCAGCTCGTCGAGAGCGCGGGGCTCACGATGGACGATATCGGCGTGGTCGGCTTTCACGGCCAGTCCGTGTTGCATCGGGCGCCGCAGCCCGGGCGAATCGGCGCCACGCGGCAGCTCGGCGACGGTGCGCTGATGCATGAACTGCTCGGCGTTCCCGTCGTCTACGATTTCCGTTCTGCCGATGTCCGCGCCGGCGGCCAGGGCGCGCCGCTCGCCGCCATCTATCACCAGGCGCTGCTGCGCGGGCTCGGGAGGCATGGCGACGCCGCCGTGCTCAATCTGGGCGGCGTTGCCAATGTGACCTATTGGGACGGCGCGGAAACGCTGATTGCCTTCGACACGGGGCCGGCCAACGCACCGCTCAACGATTTCATGAAGGAGCGGGGGCTGGGCAACATGGACCGCGACGGCGCGCTTGCGCGCAGTGGCACCGTCGATGAGGCGCGGCTCACGAAGCTGCTCGAGCATCCCTATCTCAGCACCCCGCCGCCCAAGTCGCTCGACCGCTTCGACTTCACATCGTCGATGGCCGAGGGTCTCGATCCCGCCACCGGCGCGGCGACGCTCGCGGCGTTCACGGCCGCCGCGGTCGGCAAGGGGCTGGACCTGCTGCCCACGCGGCCGACGCGCCTCATTGTCTGCGGCGGCGGAAGGCACAATCCAACGATCATGGGCATGCTCAGGTCGCGCGCCGGAGTGGATGCCGTTCCGGCGGAAAGCGTGGGGTGGCGCGGCGATGCGATAGAGGCAGAGTGTTTCGCGTTTCTCGCGGTGCGCGTGCTGGGCGACCTGCCCATCAGCTTTCCGACGACGACCGGCGTCCCCAGGCCGATGACCGGTGGGCGGCTGGCCCGATAGCTAGAGCTGCTTTTGCAGGAAGGTCCTCGTGCGCCCCTTGGGAAAATCGTCGAGCTGGCCGAACGGCACGTAGCCGGCGCGCCGGTAGATCGCGAGAGCGACCGGATTGAAGGTGTCGATGTATGAGGCGTGGCATCCCCGCGCCCGCGCCTCGTCCTCGGCCGCCATGAGCATGCGTGAGGCAAGCCGCTGCCCCCGCGCTTCCTCGGCGACCCACAACCACTGCACATAGAGCCAGCCCCAGGCCGTGTAGCCGGAGATGCCTGCGACCATCGTTCCCGTCTCGTTGCGCACGACCACGGCAAGCGGCGTCCGGTTCGCCGGGCCGACCTCGGAGTCGTTGAACGCGGAGAGGCCGCCGCCAATGGCTTCGAGCTCGGCGGAGGATGGGGTCGCGGTGACGGTGAGTTCGGTCATTGCACACCCCCCAATACCTCATGCAACGGACCTGCGGGAATGCCCCGCAAGCGGGAAACAACCCCGCTATGTGACGCGGACCACGCGCAGGCCCTGGGCGCCCAGCGACTTGCCCAGCGGGTGCCGGTCGCTATTGGTGATCAGCACGTCGATGCTGGCCAGCGTAGTCACGACGTGCGGAGCGTGGCGACCGAACTTTTCTTCGTGAGCCACGAGAATCACCTGACGCGACTGCTCGAGGACGTCCCGCACCAGCTCGACCTCCATGGGATCGAACTCGAGAACGGCGCCCTCGTCGTCGATCGCGCTGGCGCCGATGACGGCGGCATCGAACTTGAAGCGCCGCCGGCTCTCGTCATTCACGGTGAGCACCGAGGAGTCCTTGTTTCGCACATAGCCGCCATAGACATAGACGGTCGCGTCGGTCTTGAGCGCACAGGTATAGGCAACCGTCAGGTTGGGTGTTGCGATGAGAATGCCCGGATGGCGCTCGACCACCTCATGCAGCGAATCGAAGGTCGTGCCGAGGCCGACGAAGATCGTCGCGTCGGGCGTCAGGAATTCCTCGAGCGCCTGCGCGAGCCGTCGCTTCACGCCGGCGAGGGTGCCGTGCCGCTCGTCATGCCCGTGCCGCGCGACGCCTGGTGCGGCGAAGGCTGCGCCGAAGCCCTTCTGCAGCAGACCGCGATCCTGCAGGGCGCGCAGATCGCGCCGGATCGTCTGGTGCGTGACTTCAAACTGGGCGGCGAGATCGGCGACGGACACGGCGCCCTGCGAGCGCACCGCTTCGAGGATTTGCGCCTGGCGCGGGGTGACCCGCGCGGTGTGCGCATCGGTCGCCCCGCCGGAGGTGACACGCGCGGGGGCACCGGTCATCTTAACCGGACCCCCAGATAAGTGCGGTCGTCTGTCAGCTGGGTGGGGGTCGTGCCCTTGGTGCTGACATAGCGGCCGATCTTGTGCGGATCGACCTCCTCGACCTCGCGGAACGCCGCTTCCCACATCTCGACCCCAAACGCCCTGCCCGGCTCGAAATAGCCGTCCGAGAAAAGTTCTAGGGTGTGTATGCCGGCAGCGGCGTAACTGCGATGCTCGATGAAGCGGTCCGGTACGGCGAAGCCATCGAGGCCACCATAGCCCAGCGCCTTGTCGGTGACGTTCTGGTACTCGCCCTGCCCGTGCGCGATGCCGTGCTGGATGAGGTGCAGCAGTTCATCGTCGGGGATGCCAGGCAAGGCTTCGCGGCAGGCCGTGAGCGCGCGCCTTTCGATCTCGGCGATCACCGCCGGATCGCTGGTCTCGATCCCCTCGGGCTGGTGGCGTGTGCCGGGCCAGGTCATCGACCCGGCGAGGCGGTCGCAATCGTCTTCGGACAGGCCCCTGGACTCGAAGTAGCGCCACGCCTCGCGGCGCAGGAGACCGGTGACATCGTCCAGCGGCTTCAGGACTTGGAGCAGATCGTCGCCGTTGACACGAATGCCGCTGTCTCCGACCGCGATGACCTCGATGCGATCGCCGACATGGAGCGCAGCAACAATGGTACACCCGGCGCGCTGCTTCCAGTCGGCCTCGACGCGATCGAGCACGCCCTCGACAACATAGGCTTCACGCAGGGCGGCGGTGAGATAGTCGATAAAGGCGCGCGGGCCGGCATACTCGAACGCCGCGGGCAGGCGCGGCGCCTGCTGTTCGAGGAAGAAGCGTTCAGTGGCGCGCTTAATTGTGCGCGAAGCAAACTGACCCGACAACATGCCCGCATAGCGGGTGCCATTGCGGTCTGTCACCCCGTCGATGACGGCGTAACCGGCCCCGGGAATGACGACGAAGCTGTCTTCGTTGGCCTCGGGATGTCCAAACTTCTTTCCCTGCGAGAACGCTTCGAAACGCATGATCCGGGGGTCCGGTGAAAAAGCGGAACGCGGGACGCCGGAGCGCCCCGCGAACTCATGAGCCGCGGGCGATTATTCGCCGATGGACTCGCGCCACTTGGCAAGTACTGCCTCGGAGCCGCCAAAGTCGCCGAGCGGCTTGACGTCGACGAGCGTCATGTCGGCGAGATTGGGCGTGCCGGCGGGGCCGGCAACATCTGTGCGTACCGAGCGGCGACCGATATCCATCGCCAGCTTCTCCTGGGTGGATTTCGACATCGCCCAGTCGATGAATGCCTTGCCGCCCTCGGGATTGGGGCCGTTCTTGACCAGCGCTACACCATCGGGCGTCGCCGCCGTCCCGTCGGCCAGGTGGACGATCGCGATCGGAGCGCCGCCCTGCACGTATTCGAGCGCATTGTCCTCGAGGGTCAGGCCCATCGAGGTTTCACCGTCGGCCACGAAGCGCGGCACCGCACCCGAGGAGTCGGTGAACACGAAGTTCGCAGCGATCTCCTTGTACTTGTCCCAGCCCTCGTCGCCGAAGACGGTGAGCACGGTCTGGAGCTGCTGCATGGCCGAGCCGGAGCTGTCGGCGCGGGCAGACGCGACCTGGCCCTTCCATTGCGGATCGGCGAGTTCGGCCCAGGTCTTGGGCGCGCTGTCGAGCGACTGCAGGTCGGTATTGACGGCAAGCACATAGACGACCGCGGTGTAGGGGGTCCATGAGGGGTCACGAATGAATTGCGGGTCGATCTTGTCGAACTCCGGCGGCGTGTAGGGGACCAGCAGGTCCTTGAGCTCGGTGAGCGAGCTGCCCGAGATCGACCAGATGACATCCGCCGCCGGCGCTGCAGACTCCGCCTGCACACGCTTCATGATATCGCCCGAGCCGAGCTTGACCACCTCGGCCTTGAGGCCGGTCTCCTGCTCGAAGATGGGCAGCAGCGTGTCGACGATCGACGATTTGTGGGCCGTGTAGATGGTGACCGTGCCGTCCTGTGCCAGCACCGGACTGAGGGCCGTCGCCGCGACAAGGCCGGCAGCCAGACCCAGGAATGTACGTTTGCGAATGAGCATTGGCGTCCTCCCGCTCGTTTTCGATCATTGCGATGATCGAGTTGATACTTGCCCGGCAATTTCAATGTTGCAATACGAAAATCCGACTGCTCATCTAGGCGGCAGCATTGCGGGAGACAAAGTGGGCAATGAGCTATCTGGCCGTCGAGAACGCCCTGAAGCGCTTCGGTCCGAGTTTCACGGCGCTGGATGGCATCTCGATTGCCGTCGAGCGTGGTGAATTCTTCACGCTGCTCGGACCGTCGGGCTGCGGCAAGACCACTCTCTTGCGCGCCATCGCCGGATTCAACGACCTGACGTCCGGAAGCATCAGGCTCGATGGCGCCGATTTGCTGGCGGTGCCGCCGCACCGACGCGACATCGGCATGGTGTTCCAAGACTATGCGATCTTCCCGCACCTCACAGTGTTCGACAATGTCGCCTTTGGGCTCAAGGCGCGGAAGATTCCCAAGGCCGAGATTGCCACGCGCGTTACGCAGGCACTGGCGGCGGTGCGGCTTGAAAAGATGGCCGACCGTTTGCCCGCCGCCATGTCCGGCGGCCAGCAGCAGCGCATCGGCCTCGCGCGGGCGATGGTGGTCAATCCGCGCCTGTTGCTGATGGACGAGCCGCTCAGCAATCTCGACGCCAAGCTGAGGATCGAACTGCGCGAAGAGATTCGCGATATCCAGAAGCAGGTCGGAATCGCCACGATCTATGTGACGCACGACCAGGAGGAGGCGCTCGCGATCTCGGACCGGATCTGCGTGATGAGCGCGGGGAAGATTGAGCAGATCGGCACGCCGCAGGAGATTTACGGCGACCCGCAGACGCGGTTCGTCGCGAGCTTCGTAGGCACGCTCAACATGCTTGCGCCCGGCGCCGAAACCGACCAGCTGGTGACGGCGCTCGGTCTTGCCCCCTCGGCCACGCTGAATTGGGCGGTGCGGCCCGAGAATGTAGGGCTCGCGGGGAGCGGCATGCAGGGCGAGGGGCTCGCCGGCACGGTGAAGAAGTTCACCTATCTCGGACGCGAAGCGCATCTGCAGGTCGCGACGGCCGTCGGCGACCTCGTGGCGCAGATCAGCAATCCCTCGCGCACAACCGCGCTTCAGTCCGGAGCCGCGACAACCGTCATCATCGCGAAGGATGGACTGATGGGTTTCGACGGCAATGGCCGGCGCCTCGCGGGGCACTAGCGATGTTCGCCCGCCCCAATTTCTGGACGCTGGTCGCGATCTTCACCTGGGCGATCCTGATTCTGCTGCTGTTTCTGCCCGTGGGCTCGGTGCTGACATCGAGCCTGTATGACGATGGACAGTTCAGCTTCGGCAACTACCTCACCTTCTTTTCCGAGCGGCGCTTCTTCACCGCGTTCACCAACACGCTCGTCGTCGGCTTTGGCGGCCTTGTGGGGGCGCTGATCCTCGGCTCGATCATGGGATTCTGCATTTCGCGCTTCCAGATCGCAGGCAGCCGCTTCGTGTCGCTGCTGGCCATTCTGGCGCTGGTGTCCCCGCCCTTTATCGGCGCCTATTCATGGATCGTATTGTTTGGGGCAGGCGGATTTGTGCGCGGCGCCCTGCGCGACATCGGCATCAACATACCGCCGATCTACGGTCTGGCCGGCATCCTCATCGTCTTCTCGCTGAAGTTCTATCCTTACGTCTATCTGCTGGTGTCCGGCGCCCTCTCCAACGTGAACCGCTCGCTCGAGGAGGCGGCCGAAGGGCTGGGGCTGACGCCGCTGCAGCGCACAATGAAGATTTCGTTCCCGCTGATCCTGCCCGCCCTGTCGGCGGGGGGCCTCCTGGCGCTGATCCATGCCATCGCCGATTTCGGCACACCCCGCCTGCTCGGCCGGGGCTATTCGACGCTGGCGACCGAAGCCTATGCCGCCTATTCGGCCGAGGTGGGCAGCAACATGTCGATGGGCACCACAATCAGCGTGATCCTCATTTGCGTGTCGATGATCTTCGTGTTGCTGCAGCGCTACATGTCACGACGCAACGTCTATCACGGCAACCTCATCCACAAGCCGGTCAAGATCAGGCTGCGCGGCTGGAAGAACGTGCTGGCGCATGTGGCGGTCTACACGATCGGGTTCTGCGGTGCCCTGCCGGTGATCATTTCGGTGATCTATTCGTTCCGCCGGACCAGCGGGCCCGTCTTCAAGGAGGGGTTTGCCTTGCAGAGCTATGAGCGGATCGTCTTCAATCTCAGCGATGTGGTGAGCAACTCGCTTACCTTCGCGACGGCATCGGTGCTGCTCATCGTGGTTGCGGGCACGCTGATCGGCTGCCTCGTCGCGCGCCGGACCACCGTGTCGACCTCGCTGCTCGACGGAGCCTTCATGATCCCCTACGTGATGCCGGGGATCGTCATCGGCATTGCCTATATCGCCGCCTTCAACACCGGCCCGATCGTGCTGACCGGCACCGCGGCAATCATCATCCTCTCGATCTTCATCCGTCGGCTGCCCTACACCGTGCGCACCACATCGTCGGCGTTGCGGCAGATTTCCCCCAGCATGGAAGAGGCTGCGATCTCGCTCGGCTATTCGCCGTTCCGCGCCTTCATGCGGGTGACGGTGCCGCTGATCGTTCCGGGAATCATTGCCGGCGGGATGCTCAGCTTCGTGACGGCGATCAACGAGCTCTCATCGTCGCTCGTGCTCTATGTCGGCAGCACGATGACGATGCCGGTGCGCATCTACCTGCTCATTCTCGACGGCGATTTCGGCGTGGCGGCGGCGCTGGCGACGATCCTCCTCGGGATCAGCGGCCTGGCCGTCTATATCGCCTTCCGCTTCCTGGGACGCAACGAGCAGGCCCTATTGTAGGCCAACCTCGAGCGGCTGCAGGTCGTCGGACCAACGGACACGCCCGACTGGCAGAGCAACGCCGCTTGCGGCCGCGGCTGCGGCGATCGCCGCTCGCGCGTTAATCGAGGCCATGGCGATCGCCTGCCGTGGAGTCGCAAGGCCCCAGGTGACAACGTTTCGAACGGCCGCGTCGAGGGTCAGCGCGGATCCGGCAAGATTTGTTTGGCCGGGCACGCGCACCAGGCCACCGGCGTCTCGCTCGATCTCCATGCCGGCGAACCGGTAGCGGCCAGGTGGCGCGGCCGCGGCGAGCACGGCGTCGGTGACGAGGATCGAACGCTCGGTCCCCTTGATCGCCAGCAGCGCATGGAGGGCGCCCGGGGAGAGATGGTGGCCGTCGGCAATGAAGCAGGCGGCGAGGCGGGGCTCGGCCAGTTGGGCGAGCAGCGGATTGTCGACCTTGTGCAGGCTTTGCGGCAGGCCGTTGCCGAGATGCGTCGAAAGCGACAAACCGGCGTCGGCTGCCGCCTTGACCTCGGCGAAGGTCGCCGCGCTGTGGGCCATCGCAACGCTGCGGCCCATCGCGCGAAGGGCACGGATGGCGTCAACGGCACCGGGGCGCTCCGGTGCCACAGTGACCAGCAGGATCGGCTTGCGGAGGCTGGTTTCGAGCCGTGCGTAAAGTGCCGCGTCGGGGTCGCGCATCGCTTCCGGCGGGTGGCAACCGGCAAAGCCGGGCGCTGGGCTGAGAAACGGGCCTTCGATGTGGTATCCCGCAACCATTGCGGGCCCGAATTCGCTTGCCGCAACGGCTGCATCGAGGGCCAGCAGCCGCTCGCGCAGAGCGGGTTCCGTCGCCGTAATCAATGTCGGCAGGCAGCCCGTGACGCCGGCGGTGCGCATGGCGGCAAGGGCGATGTCGAATTTTTCGGCCGTCAGCGACGGGTCGTTGAAGTCGATGCCCGCATAGCCGTTGACCTGCAGGTCGAAGAGTCCATCGCTCTCGATCACGAGGCGAGCCCGCTGGCCGAGGCCTCGTCGAGATGCAGCGTCACGTCGGGGTGGCGCTGCAGGATGCTTGCCGGCACCAGCGGCGTGACCGGACCTTCGACCGCCTGCTGCACGGCCCGAGCTTTTCGGGCATCGGGGACGGACAGGATGATGGTGCGGGATTTCATGATCTGGCGGATGCTCATCGAGATCGCCCGGCGGGGCACGGCGGCGAGGTCGGGGAACCAGCCTTCGCCCAGTTGCTGGCGGCGACAGGCCTCGTCGAGGGAGACGATGAGATAGGGCTCGTCGGTGTCGAAATCGGCCGGCGGATCGTTGAAAGCGAGGTGTCCGTTCTCGCCGATACCGGCAAAGCAGACGTCGATCGGGTGGCCGCGAAGCAGCGCGCCGAGCCGGGCGAGTTCTGCGTCCAGGTCGGCGGCCTCCCCATTTATCGCAATGAATTCAGGCGGTTGTGGCAGCCGGGAGAGGAAGCGATCTTCGAGGTAGCGTCGGAAACTGGCGGGGTGGGCGCGGGGGAGGGCGACGTATTCGTCGAGGTGGAAGACGGTGAGGCGGGGCCAGTCGATGTCGGCAGCGACGAGGGCGTCGAGCATCTCGAACTGGCTCGCGCCGGTGGCGAGGACAACGTTGGCATGGCCGGTTTCGGCCAGTCTGGCGGCGATGGCGGCGGCGCCCTGGCGGGCCGCCGCGGCTCCCAACTGCGCCTTCGAGGCGTGCCGTTGGATGTTCATCCGGCCCCTCCCAACTGCACCTTCGAGGCGTGCCACTCGACGACCATCCTCCCCCTCCTCCTTGTTGAAATCCTGCCCGATGGCGGCGAACATTTGAGGACTTAGCAGCAAAAGGCGGCTCCGGTCGCCAACCGATAGCCGCAATGACCGCCGCCCGATAGTCCGCGGCCGTTTGACGATGACATGTTGTTATAATAGTCATATAGGCTAGGAGGAACCGGAGGGGGGCGGTGGAGAAGCGGGTTCTGTTTGGCGGGCTGTTCCACGAGACCCACACTTTTCTCAAGCAGAAAACCGGGCTCGGGGACTTCGCGGCGACCGCACTGTTCGTCGGCCGGGATGCCATCGAGCGCAACCAGGGCAATGGCTCGCCCAGCGCCGGCTTCCTGAGCGTCGCGCAGCAAGAGGGATGGGAGGTCGTGCCGACCATCCAGATGGCGGCAATGCCGGGTGGCCTCGTGGAGGACGAGGCCGTCGCCACCTTCCGGCGCCACTTCTTCCCGGTGCTCGACGCGGAGGCGGCCAAACTCGACGGCATCTTCCTCGTGCTGCATGGCGCGATGGTCAGCGAGAGCTCCGACGATCCCGAAGGCGAGGTGCTCGCCGAGATCCAACAGGTGCTCGCCGCGCGCGGCCTGACGGTGCCCGTCGTGTGCGTGCTAGACCTCCACGGGAACATCTCGCAGCAAACGATCGAGAATGCGAGCGCAGCGGTCGCCTATCGCGAGAACCCGCATCGCGATGCGCATGACACGGCGGTTCGCGCCGCCCGCATCCTGGGCGCGCTGATGGACGATCCGAAGGTGACGCAGGTGCACCTGCCCACGCGCTACATCCTGCCGCCGACGGGCGTGGGTTCGGCGGACGATCCGATGCGCGCGGTGCTTGCCAGCGCCCGCGCGATCGAGGCGCGCGACGCGGACATCCTCAACATCAATGTGATGGCCGGCTATTCCTATGCCGACGTGCCCGATTGCGGCTTCAGCCTGAGCGCGGCGACGCGCGGCAGCCGCGACGCCGCGATGGGCTACCTCAAGGAGCTCGAAGCCGTGCTGGAACAGCATGTCGCCAAGGGCTATCCGCGCGACGCCACGCTCGACGAGGTGTTGAAGGCCGTGGACGCGCTGCCGCCCGGCGACGGCCCGGTGCTGCTGGTCGAACCGGCCGACAATATCGGGGGCGGCACGCCCGGCGATGCGACCGACCTGCTGGGACCGCTGCTTGCCACCGGGCGCAGCGGCATCGTTGCCGCGATCGCCGATGCGCAAGCGGTGGAACACTGCCGGAAGGCGGGCCTCGGCGCCGCGGTGACGCTTTCCATCGGAGGCAAGACCGACGAGCACCATGGCCGCCCGATTGCGTTCTCGGGAGAGGTGATCAACCTGACCGACGGCAGCTTCGAGCTCGAGCTCAGGACCTCCCACCTGGCCTCGATGGTCGGAACGCATGCCGAGATGGGCCCGTGCGCAGTGGTGCGCAACGACCAGGCGACGATCCTGCTGTCGAGCCGCAAGATGCCACCGATGGATCTGGGGCAGATGCATTCGCAGGGCATCCGGCCGGAAGACGCGGATTATGTGGTGGTGAAGGCGGCGGTGTCGCATCGCGACGCCTATGGGCCGATTGCGCGGGCGAGCTTCAATGTCGACAGCGCAGGCCTGTGCACGAGCAACCTCAAGCGCCTGCCCTATCGCAAGATCGGCGGCAAGACGATTGCGCTGCCGTAACACCCCACGGCCCGAGGGAATGGCGGCGCCTCGCGCGGGGCGCCGCCGGAGCGATGTTCTAGATTTTCCCGGCCGCCTTGAGCTCGGCATCGAGCCTGGCCTGGTAAGCGCGCTTGGCTTCGTCGTCCGGGCGGGCGCTTGCACCGTAGAACACGAAACCGAGCGCACGGCGCGACCGCGTGGGCGAGCGGTTGGGACTGGCCCAATGCACGGTCTTGCAATGGTGCATCAGCAGCATGCCGGCCTCGCCAGGCATCGCCACGGTATTGGCGACATCCTCGGGCGTGCCGAAATCGGTGACGCCCTGGGAGAAGCCGAGGATTTCGGAGCGACCGTGCGGCCGCCAGCCTTCGCCCAGATGCGAGCCACGGACATAGTTGAGGCAGCCATTCTCGTCATCGACGGGTTCGAGCGCCAGCCAGCCCGTGACCGCCTGCGGCGGCGCGACCATGAAGTAGTAGCCATCCTGATGCGGCGGGGTCTGCTTGCCGATGCCCGGCGGCTTGTTGAAATACTCCATGTTCTGCGCGATGGCGCGCTCGCCCAGTACGGTTTCGGCCAGCTCATGCACGGCACTCGAATTGAGCAGCTCGGCGAAATAGTCGTCGTAGCGCTCAAGATACATCATCTGCTTGACCGCAGTGCGATCGGCCTTGTCCTCGTAATAGACTTCGGTGTCCTTCATGCGCGGCACGACATCGCGCAGATAGCGGTCGAGTTCGCGGTTGATCTCGACCATCTTGGGGGCATCGAAGAGCGGGCGGACCGCGATGTAGCCGTCGCGATCGAACTGCGCCTTCAGCGAGGCGTCGCCGCGCGGCGCGCTCATGGCAAGGCTCATGGACTCCTCCTCAGTGGTTGCGGACCTCGGCGGCCCGCGACGATGAAACGCCAAGCCGCGCCGTTCGTCACCACGCAGGATCGGCGGCCGATTATGAATTCCGATTGCCGGGAGCCACGGAAGGTGGCGGGCCGCCATGCAGCGTGACATGCAGGACAGCGACGTGACGCTGGGCGATCACCGCTTCGGGCGGGTCAATCGGCGCATGCCGATCGGACCGGTGCGATGGCCATTCCACGATCTGTTCTGGGTGCACGAAGGGGGAGCGCGGCTCGATTTTCCCGAGCTGTCGGCAACGCTCGAGCTCAAGGCGCCGATGGGCGTGCTGATCCTGCCCGGCACGCTGTTCCGCGGCGCGACCACAGGCGCGTTCGCCACGGCATCGATCTGTCACTTCAGGCTGCAGCGCGACAACGGCGAGCCCGGTTATCTCCTGCCCCATGCCGACGAGGTGCTGCACCTGCAGAGCATGCTGAAACTCGCGATGGAGCTTGCGCGCCGCGACCGCCCGGCGGACCTGCCGCGCCGCAAGCGGCTGCTGCTGACGCTGCTGGACGGATTTGCGATCGACACGGCGGTGACAATTGCCGCGGACGACCGGCTGGCCATTGCGTGGCGGCAGGCGAGCAGCAATCTGCATCGCATGCGGACGCTGGCGGACGTGGCCGCGATGCTCGGCGTCAGCGAGAGCCGGCTCAGGGCCATGCACCGGCAGGCGTGGAACACGTCGGCCGGCGAGCATCTGCGCGAGCTCCGCCTGACGCGCGCCGAGGAGCTGATGGTGGGCACCGACAAGCCGCTGAGCGAGATCGCGGCGGCAGTCGGTTATCGCCACGCCACGACGCTGAGCGCCGCCTTCCGTGCGCGGCGCGGCAAGACGCCCGGCGAATATCGCCGCTGGTCCAATCCCTTCGCATGAAAGGAAGAGCATGAAGCGCCTCGACGCCTTCACGATTTACCAGAACCCCGCGCCGCTGCTGGTCAGCCGCCAGGCGACTTTTCCCGGCATCGTGCAACTTCCCGACGGCGAGCTGGTGGCGATGTTCTGCATCGGCCAGGCCTTCGACGCAGCCGACACCCGCACCTATGTGAGCCGCTCAAGCGACGAGGGGCGGACGTGGAGCGAGCCCGTGCGGCTGTCGCCGACCGAGCAGGTGCCCGAAGAATCCGAAAGCATGAAGCCGCTGCTGCTGCGCGACGGCACGATGCTCGCAACCGGCTATGCGTTCGCGCGACCGACACCGCTGACGCCGGTGGTCGATCCCGAAACGTTCGAGCTGCTGAAGCTGCGCAACAAGGCGTCCATCTCGACCGACGGTGGCCGAAGCTGGAGCGAACCGCACTATTTCGACATCGAAGGCCAGCCGCTCGAAATGTCGGGGCCATGCATCGAGCTCAGTTCGGGGCGCATCCTGGGGGCGACGGCGCCGTTCCACCTGCGCAAGGAGGGGCACGCCGGCTGGATCGTCGCGAGCGACGACAAGGGCCGAACCTGGCGCCAGCTCTCGGAGTTCTACTGCTCCCCCGGCGGCAACGTATCCACGTGGGAGTGCCGGCTGTGCGAACTGTCGCCGGGCCGGGTGGCGGTGATTGCCTGGGCCTATGACAATGTCAGCGGCAAGAACCTCGACAACATCTTCGCCCTTTCGGATGACGGCGGCGAACGTTTCCGGGTGATCGACACCCATGTGCATGGCCAGGCCTCCAATGTGCTGGGGCTGGGCGGTGAAAAAGTGCTGACCATCCACGCGCATCGCGAAGAGCCCGTGGGGCTCGTCGTGCGAAGGGTCGATCTGAGCGGAGGCAGCTTCGCGATCGAAGAGGAACTCGACCTGCTGCAGGACGCGGCGCTGGGCTCGGACTCGGCGGATATCCGCAAGCAGTTCGGCAGCCTGAAGTTCGGCCAGCCTTCCCTGTTGAAGCTGGCCGGCGGCGGCATACTTGCCGCTTGCTGGAGCTTCGAGAACAGCCAATACGTGATCAAGGGATTCCGGCTCTCGGTGTAGGGCCCAGGGAGGATCGCGCGGCAGATGGTGTCGCGGGTGGACATGGCAGGGACCGCGCCAGCGGCGGAGGTGCAGTCGGACTACGACAAGCTGGGCCGGATTCCGTATCTCTACGCCTTCAACGGGCTGAACATGGCGGCGCTGGTGTGCACGGTGAACGCACCGCTTGCCCTTTACGCCGCCGAGCTGGGGATCGAGAAAGGCCGCATCGGCTTTCTTGCCGGCGTCATGCCGTTCGCGCAGGTGCTGTGCATCGCGTTCCTGCCGATCGTGATGGCGCACAGCCAGCGCTTCATCACCGGTGCGGCCTATGCGAGCCGCTATTTCTTCGTGCTGCCCTGGCTCGCCGCCCCATGGCTGGGCGACGCCGATCGGGCATTCTGGCTGCTGTTCGGCTGCATGGCGGCGTTCTCGATTTCGCGCTGCCTGGCCGAAACGGCGATCTATCCATGGTCGCAGGAATACATGCCCAAGCAGGTGCGCGGCCGCATTTCGGGCGTGATCTCGCTGGCGATCCTGCCGATTGCGCTGGGCGGATCGGTGATCATCCAGCTCTGGCTCGACAGCCGCACCGGCATCGAACGGTACTTTCCGGTGTTCGTCATCGGCGTCCTGTTCGGGCTTAGCAGCGTGCTGTCGCTGACCGGCCTGCGGGGCGGCAAGCCGCGGCCGGGATCGCCGCGCGGGCTCGACGCCATAAAGGCGATGCGCGCGCCGATCCGCGACGGCAATTTCTGGCTCTACCTGTATTCGTCGGGCACGCAATACTTCGCCTATACGGCGATCAACCTGTTTCTCGTGCTGTTCTTCCGCGACCGGCTGGGGCTGAGCTCGGGGCAATTGGTGCTGCTGATCGCCCTCGTACCGGTGGGCGGCGCGGCGGGTGGACTAATCGCGGGCTGGTTCATCGACCGCTACGGGACGCGCGCCATCCGCGTGACGCTGCAAAGCTGGCAGGTGGCCCTGCTGCTGAGCCTGTTGCTGATCCAGCCCGGCATCGGCTTCCCCGAGGTCGTCGCCGGCACGTGCTTCTTCCTGACGGGGATGCTGTTCCAGAGCAGCATCGCGGTGGGCAGCATCTACATGCTCAACTACGTGCCGCCGCAACAAAAGGAAAACTACATGACGCTGGCCTATGCCAGCGACGGCATCATCGGCGGCGGCGCGACGTTCCTCGCCGGCTTCCTGCTGCAGGTGCTGGACGCCACCTCGCCCCGCATCATGGGCATGACGGTCAACAGCTACGACGCGCTGTTCGTGATCTGCGCGGCGGTGGTGGTGACCTCCGCCCTCGCCTTCGCGGCGCTCAGGGAAGAGGGCGGCACGGGCGTGCGCGCCTTCTTCGCCAATTTCGGCAGCGGCAGCGCGATCCGCGCCTTGCTGACGATCCCGCGCTATGGGGCGCTCACTTCGGAAGAGCGGCGGCAGGAGCTGACCTATGGGTTCGGCGAGACACGGAGCGCGCTGGTCAAGGAGGAGCTGATCGCTGCCCTCTCCGACCCCAGCTTCGACGTGCGCCACGAAGCTATCCAGTCGCTCGGCCGGCTGCCACCGAGCCCGGCGGTGATCGGCGCGCTCGAGGCGATGCTCGGCTATGACGGGCTGGACGAACTGCAATATGCGGCGCTCACCTCGCTCGGCCGGCTGCGGGCGAAACCGGCGAGCGGGCGGATTGCGGCATTCCTTGACAGCCCCAATGCGCTGCTGCGCGCCCGGGCGATCCGCTCGCTGGGCCAGATCCGGGACGAGACCTATTTGCGCCGCATCCGCCAATTGCTGCGCGACGATCCCGAGATCGACTGCAGGCTCGCGGCGGTGTCGGCGCTCGGCAAATATGGCGACGCCCGAAGCGTTGGCGGCCTGGTCGCGATCTATGTGCAGCTCGTCGCGGGGCCCGGCAGCGCGGTGGACGAGCCGCGCAGCAAGGTGGTGCTGCTGGCGCTGGCGAAGATCCTCCGCCTCGAGGAGGCGTTCTCGCGCGAATGGCGGCTCGAGGAGCGGCTGGTCGGGGCCCGGCTGCCACGGCTGATCGAACGCCTCGCCTGGACGGTGCGGCGCATGCCGGGCAAGCAATCGGGCGAACTGGGCGCGCTGATTGCCGAGAGCTCGGCCGCGGCCAGCACCGGCGAGACGGCGGAGGCGTTCGTCGCGCTGCAGGCGCTCGCGCCGCGCATCGAGGCGAGCGCCGATCCCGACGGCGCGCTGGTCGCGCAGATTCTCGCGGGAACGCGCGATCTGGTGCAGCCGCACCGGGCGCTGCTGATCCTCGTGGCGCTGGCGGAGCGCAAGGTGCTGCTGGCGCGCGCCCGCTAGAGCCGGAGCCGGGCCCAGCGCAGATCGAGGCCAGCGGGCTCGCCGGCATAATAGAGCACGAGGACGTCGCCGCCCGGCAGCGGCTCGGCATAGGGCAGCCCGAAGCTCCACACATCCATGCTGGCGAGCATGTCGCCGGTGCCGGCGCTCGCCGCTTCGCCCTGGCCGTGGCGGTAGAGCACCACCTCGCTCGCGGCATCGAAGGGCGCGTCGAGCGCCGGAGCGCGGCGGGCGCGGATGGAGCGGCTGCCGAAACGGTCGACCCAGGCGAGCACGATGGTGCCATCGGGCAGGATGGCTGGGTGGCCGGCCTGGTCGGCAAAGCCGAGCGGCTCGGGGGCGGTCCAGCCCAGGCCGCCATCGGCGCTGATGCGGCGGTGGATGTCGAGATAGGTCGCTGTCGTGCTGTCATAGGTCCAGGCGAAGGACGCGACGCGGCCGTCGGGTGCGACTGCGGCGCGAAGATCCCAGTTGAAAATGCGGCCCGCGGGGTCCTCGGCGACGCTCACCGGGCCCGACCAGGTGCGGCCGTCGTCGGCGGAGTGGAGGTAGACCGCGCGCTGCTGCCACGGGCCGCGGTCGAGATAGGGCTTGTTGGTCTCGATGCTCATGGCGAGGCGGCCGTCGGCAAGGCGCAGCAGCGGGTTGGTGAGGCTGGGCGGGCCGATTTCTTCCGGCAGGGGCACGTGGCGCCAGTCGCTCCAGCTCGCGCCATTGTCGGCGGAGTCGGCGAGGAGGATGGCCATGGGCAGGCAACCCTCGGTCTCGGCATTGAACAGCGGCTGGCCGGGATAGGTCTGGCGGTCGATCCACATGGCGGCGGCGATGAGGCGGCCGGGCGCGCGCTCGGTGAGGTAGCAGAGCTTGAGCGAGCCCTGCTTGCCGCCGATGTCGGGGGCGGTGAACGGATGGGTGGGGGCGCTCCAGCTCGTGCCGCCATCGGTGGAGCGATAGAGCTCGATCGTGTCGCGGGCGGTGTCCTTGTCGGGGCCGGCGCGGAGCGTGGCGAGGACGGTGCCGTCGGTGAGCGTGGTGGCGGCGCCGAAGGTGAGGGTCGCGCGATCGGTACCAGGCTCGGCGCGCGCGAGGGTCCCGGAGGCAACCAGTCGCATTTGACTGCCTCCCGTCATTGCAGCCTCACCGGTTGGCCGGATCGCGACGATGCCCAGGCTGCCTCAACCATCGCCACGGCCATGCGTCCGTCGGCACCCGAGACGGTGTCGGGACGGCCATCGAGGACGTCGTCGACGAAGGCCTGCGTCTGGCTGATGAAGGCTTCGAGCCGAACGGGATCGAGCGGGCGGTTGACATAGTCGATGGGCGGCTGCTCCCAATGGGTCGTCCAGCTGCCGTCGCGCCCAAGCTGCACCTTGCCGTAGGCATCGACATCGATGATGCCGGTTTCGCCGACGATGACATAGCGATGCTGCGAATCGGGCAGGCTGAGCGAGGGCATCTGGTACGACATCCAATGGTGCGCCAGCGCGCCCCCGGTGAAGCGAAGCTGGATCATGGCGTTGAGCCCCGGATAGGGCACGTCGCCGAACGTGGTAACCGTCGCGAAAATGCTCTCGGCCTCGGCCCCCAGCACGAACCGCATCAGGTCGAAGACGTGCACGCCGGTATCGAGAAATGCCCCGCCCTGTCCGGGTTCGCCGGCCCACGGGCTCTGGTCGACGACATAGCCGGTGAAGAGCGACCGCCCCTCGAACATGCGCACGCCGCCGACGGCGCCTTCGGCGACCAGTTGGCGCGCGCGCCACACGGCGCCCCGAAAGCGCTGGGTCTGGATGATTTCGAGACGAACGCCGGCAGCGGCGCTGGCGTCGATCATCGCGGTGCAGTCGGCGGCGGTGACGGCCATCGGCTTTTCGACCAGAACGTGCTTTCCGGCGGTCGCGGCGGCGACGACCTGATCGCGATGCTGGGCATGAGGGGTGGCAATCAGCACGGCGTCGACATCGGAACGCGCAAGCAGGGAGGCATAGCTCGGCTCGAAGGCGACGTCATAGTCCGCGGCGAGTCCCGATGCGCGGCGACCGCCCGCGATCGCGACAAGGCGCGCCCGGGTCACATATCTGGCGATGCACTCGGCGTGGGTGCGGCCCATGAAGCCGGACCCCAGGATCGCCATACGCAGTTCGGCCATGAGTCTCCCCCAAAGACGTGCCGTTCAGGTCTGCTTGCGGCCCGGCCAACCCATCAGCAGCCTGACGTCGTGCTCGGCTTCGCGCGCCTTCTCCTCGTCCTTGAAGACGCGCATCACGCATTGCGGCTTGTTGCGGTCGATAACGTCGTAGACGAGGTGATAGCCGGTCTTGTCCATGATCGGCCCGATCCAGCCGGCGCAGTGGTCGCAGTAGCGCGACCAGGTCTCGGCATCGTTGTCCTTGGCCTTGGTGAGGCTGGGGCACAGATGCATGCGGATCTCGAACTTGTCGTCGTCATAGCCGAGGTCGAGCTCGCAATTCTCCTCGTCGCGAATGACGCTCCAGTACTGATACATGCCCTCGAACCCTTTGGTGCGGATTAGGTCGAGGATGTGCTTTTCCTGGTTCTTGCTGATCTCGAGAAAATAGGCCTCGACGTGGTCCTCGCCCTGGGCCTCGAGGAACTTGAACACCTCGTTGTAGAAGCGGGTGAAATGGTCGGAGGGGATCATGGGCGCCTCCTGATGATCTGCCGGCACGCCCCGGGACCCGTGACGACGGTGTCGATGGTGAAGGGCGTGCCCTCGGCGAGCGCGTTGTTCACCACAACCGTCTGGTCGCAGAACTGTTCCGAGACCGACCCGTTGAGCCTGGCGACGTGATGCCAGGCCGTGCAGCGGCGCACCGTCAGCACGATCTGGTCAGGCCCCACCTCGATGTCGAAATCGGCTCCCTCGCGGGTGAAGAAATGCTGCCAGTGCCTGGCAAGTTCTTCGGCATCGCCGGTCAACAGGTGACTGCGCAGGTCCTGATAAACGTCCCTACCCACGCGACGGAAGATTTCATGCAGGGCCCCGATGCCGTAGCGCGCAACGACGAACTCGATGGTCGTGTTGACGGCCCCGTGAAAATCGAGATGGACGTTGCCCTCTTCATGGTAGCGCAGCGGGGGATCGGTTTCGCTCATGCGGCCTGCCTGTAGAGCGTGGTGCCGCCGACGACGGTCTGCTCGACCGCCAGCGTCTCGGGATCAAGTACCGCGAAGTCGGCGAGCTTGCCCACCTCGATGCTGCCGATCTCATGCTCCATGCCAAGCACACGCGCCGGCACGAGGCTTGTCGCATAGGCCGTCTGCGTCAGGTCGGCGCCGACGAGCCGCACATAATTGCGCATCGCCTCGTCGGGCACCAGCGAGGACCCGCAAAGGCCCCCCTGGCGATCAACGACGGCCCTGCCCGGCGCGCTGGTGACCCAGTAGCCGGGATAGAACTCGAACTCGGCGGCGGCGGCGCAGCCCGCATATTTGTTGGCGTCGGTCTCGAGGAACACGCGATCCCTCGGGAGCTGGGCAAGGATCTTCATCAAGCGAGGATCGACGTGAATTCCGTCGCAGATGAGGCCGAGGGCCAGATCGCGCTCGGCAAGCAAAGCGTCGGTCAGCGACACGACATGCAGGCCCATGTTTCCCGGCGGCAGAGTCGGCATCACATTGTACATGTGCGTGACCGCGTCGATGCCCCAGCCGACATAGCGGGCCACATCGTCAGGCCTGGCCACGGAGTGGCCAAAATGGATCGAGACGCCGGCACCCTTGAGGGTGCCGATGAAGGCTTCGGCATCGGGCAGCTCGGGTGCGACGGTGACCGCCTTGAGGTGACCTGCACTCGCCGCCAGCATGGACTGCGCCAGCTCGACGCTGGGTAGAAGCATGTTCCTGGCGTTGTGCGCACCGGGCGAGCCGAAGCACGGTCCCTCGCTGTGAACACCGAGGGCACGAGCGCCAGGAGCGTGTTCGGTTTCGGCCGACAGGCGCTCCAGCACGTCTTCCAGCGTGCCGCGCGGGAGGCAGGAGATGGAGGGCAGAAAGCCCGTCACGCCGCGCGCCAGCAGCAATTGCGAACTGTGCGCCACGCAGCCTTGCTCGACGTCGTTGTAAAGGTGAATATCGAGCCCATGCTGTAGAAGGTCGATGAGACCGGGGAACAGAAGCTTGCCCGAGACGTCGACGCTCTCCCAGTCCTCGGAGGTGCTGGAATCACGCTCGACCAGCGCCGAAATACGGCTGTCCGCCACCAGCACGTCACGATCGATCTCTCCGTGCGGAGTGACCACCGTGGCGTTCCGCCATCTCTGCTTCACTTGAAGAGCCCATACCCTTATAGTATATTGTTATGATAACCGCTTAACACGGGATTACAAGAAGAAAGATGGAGCAGCCCTGCGTATGCATCACAGGAGCGACGCAGGGCATCGGGCGCGGCATCGCCGAGGCGTTCGCGCGAGCCGGCGCCCGGCTCGTGATCAATTCGCACCTTGCCGACGATACGGCGGTGCGCGAACTGAGCGCGCTGACCGAATGCCATTTCGTGCAGGCGGATTTGTCGAAGGTGGAGGGTGCGAGAGAACTGATTGCCACGGCACGCGAGCGCCTTGGACGGCTCGATACGCTCGTCAACAATGCGGGGAGCTTCCGCGACGTGGCGTTCGAGGAGCTCGACCAGCGGCGCTTCGACGACACCTTCAACCTCAATGTGCGCGGCTATCTGTTCGCGTCGCAGGCCTTCGCGGCCGCCGTCACCGAGGACCAGACGAACGCCAGCATCGTGTGCGTCGGCTCGACCAATTCGCTGGCCGCCGAGCGCAACAGCGTGGCCTATGACGCCTCGAAGGGGGCGGTGCTGATGTTGATTCGCTCGCTCGCCGTGACGCTGGCGCCACGCATACGCGTCAACGGGATAGGTCCGGGCATTTGTGAAACGCCGCTCACCCACGGCGGATTGGCGGCGGCGGGCGTGCGCCGGACGCTCGAGCGGCAGATTCCGCTCGGCAGGATCGGCTTGCCTGTGGATATCGGCCCTGCGGCAGTCTTCCTCGCCTCGCCGGGGGCGAGCTACATCACCGGGCAAATGCTATATGTCGACGGGGGAATCCTAGCCAACCAAATGTCCTGGGAAGTGCGGAGCTGATGCTGGACCAGTCACCACGGCACCTGCAACTGCGGGAGATGCTGTTCCGTCGCTGGAAGACGAGCGGCGTGCGGGTCGGGGACAAGATCGAGTCGCAGAACGAGATCGTGAAGTTCTGCGATTTCTCGCTGATCACTGTGATCAAGACCCTGAAGGATCTCGAATCGGAGGGAATTATCCGCCGCCAGGTGGGACGGGGGTCGTTCCTGGTGAAGACGCCGTGGACAGCAGCCCATCACCGCGTCGGCTTCTTTTACAACCGCGACATCGTCGGCGGCGGCATTTTTAACAACGACTTCTATACCAAGCTCGTGGTGAGCTTCGAAAAGAACGTGGTGTCGGACGGGCACGAGTTCATCCTGGGTAGCTTCACGCACAAATCGATGCCCATCCATCTGTGGGACGCGCTCGACGTGGTCGTGCTGACCGGCATCACCAAGCAGACCAATATCGACAAGCTGTCCGAGACCTCGAGCCAGGTCGCCATCATGGACCTCGTGCTCGAGGGCCTGCCCTACCATTCCTATCGCATCGACTTCGAACCGGCGTTCCGCGCGATGTTCAAGAAGCACGAGGGCAAGAAGCGCAAGTTCCTCTATCTCAACTCGGCCATCTCTTCGAGCGAACAGGCGACGCGCCTGGCGGCGTTCAAGCGTGCCTGCGCGGCCTCGGGCACGGCGCATGAGCTCCGGATCATTTCGGTGAACCAGGAGATCGGCGACCCCGACGAGCTCGATTCGGTGATGGCGAGCTACAAGCCCGACTTCGTGTGCGGCTATGTGCACCATAGCTGGATCCCCCAGCTCTCCGCCAAGGCGAAGGTCTATCCCTATGCCCTCGACAGCGACCGGCCCGGCTTCAACGTCGATTCGACAGAGTGGATGCGGCAGGTGCTGGGCGACATCTATGCCAATCTCGAGGAACGCGACGGAAGCGCGAAGTTCCTCGCCATGCCCGCAACGTTCCGCGCCTAGGTCTGCCAGCCATGTCTGAACTCAAGATCGTCGATACCGGTGCCCGCTCGCACCTCCCCTTCTCGCCCGGCATCATCGCCGGCGACTTCATGTATGTCTCAGGCCAGGCCTCGGTAGACGCCGAAACGGGCGCGATCGTCAGCGACAGCTTCGAGGGCGAGATGCGCCGCTCGATCGCCAACCTCAAGGCGATCCTCGAGGCGGCGGGATTAAGCCTCGACCATGTGATCAATGTGAAATCGTATGTTGCGAGCGAGGCGGACCTCGCCGAGTACAACCGCATCTATGCGGAGTATTTCGCCCTGCCCTTGCCGACGCGCAGCACGATCGTGGGCGTGCTCGGCACCAGGCTCAAATTCGAGCTCGACTGCGTCGCCTTCCGCCCGACGACACGCCAGCAGGCGAGCCAGCCCTAAAAGAAGGTCAGCACCCCGTCGATGACGTCGTAATCGTCATTGACGATGGGGATGAACCGCCATTTGTCGAAGGCCGTGCAGGGGTGGGAGATGCCCGAGCCGACGAGGTCGCCGACCTGCCAGTCGGCGCCCTCCCCGAGCCGGACATAGGCGTGCTGGTCGTTGGTGGCGAACACCGTCGCCGTGCCGGCCGGGCGGAAGCCCACCCCCGGACGGTACAGCCTGAAGGGGACCGGCAGGCCGGCATCATAGGGAATGTCGCGCTTGCCCATCGACAGGAAGGCGAGGCCCGGCTCCGGGATGGACTGCACATAGGCCCAGGCTTCGAGCGCCGGCCGGAGGTCGGCGGGATGCTGCGCGTGCCGATGCGGATCCGCCTTCGCCTGCTCCTGGGCGGCGTCATAGGTCCCCGAATCGTGGGTGACGTAGCAGCCCGAACGCAGCAGCACGCGGACCGGGACGGAAAGCTCGACGCTCTTGAAGCGCTCGGCGACGATATCGAAATAGCTCGACCCGCCGCCCGACAGGATGAATTCGTCGAGGCCGGCATAGAGTGCCGGCGGCAGGTTGCGCGCGATGTCGGCGACGAACCGGGCAAAATCGGCGACCGGGGCCGTGCCCTTGTCGAGGCCGGGAACCACGCCCTCGAAGGCGGCGACACCGGCGAAGCGGAAACAGGCCGGATCGGCCGCGGCGATGGCCTCGGCGACACCCAGCGCTTGCTCGAGCGTGCGCACGCCGGTGCGGCCGCCAAGCGCCCCGCCCTCGAGCAGCAGCTTTATCGGCCGGGCCGGCCGGCCGAGGTGGCGCGCCATGTTGTCGAGCTGCGCCACCGAATCGACGAAGCAATAAAAATCGAAGTCGGGATCGGCGTCGAGCATGGCGCGGATCGAGGCGAGGTGCGCCTTGCCGAGGAGCTGGTTGGCCAGCACCACGCGCTTGACGCCATAGGCGTGCATCACCTGCACCTGGTTGACCGTGGCCGCCGTCATCCCCCAGGCGCCGTGGCCGAGCTGCTCGCCGAAAATCTGCGGGCTCATTGTGGTCTTGCCATGTGGCGCCAGCGAGAGATCGTTCGCGACCAGATAGTCGCCGAACACCGCCGCGTTGTGATCGAGCGCCGAGCGCTTCAGCACAAGCAGGGGCAGCGGCAGATCTTCGGCGAGGACGTTCCAGCGCCTGGCGGCGATATCCCTGAGCGCAAAGGGCTGCGCCGTGCCGGGGATGCCCTTGGTGCGCCCATCGAGCCGGGTCGCGAGAATGTCGTCGAGACTCATAGAGATGCCTTGTCGAATGCGGCCATCGACTCGTCCGCGTAGGCCGCCAGCGCCGTCACGTCGGCGCCCACGGACAGGAAATTGTAGCCCATGTCGGCATATTCGGCGATCGTGTCGCGGCCGCTGACCGTGGCGGCGATCTTGCCATGTTTGCGGGCCACTTCGGCGACGCGCCGGCGGGCGGCCTTGACGTCGGGATGCTGCAACTGGCCCGGCACGCCGATCGCCAGCGAGAAATCGCCCGGTCCGAAGAACAGGCAATCGACGCCGTCGATCTCGGCCATGGCCTCGAGATGCGGCAGCGCCTCGGGGTCCTCGATCTGGTGGCAGACGACGCGCTCGGCATTGGCGGTGGCGAGATAGTCGGCGAGCCCGACGCGGGTGAATTGCGCATCATTGTTGCCGCCATCGAGGGCGCGGCGGCCGAGCGGCGCAAACTTGGTGATGTCGCGCACGCGCCGCGCATCGTCGGCGTCCATCACATGCGGGACGACGAGGCCGGCGGCATCCATTTCGAGGCCGCGCACATAGTCGGCATAACCGCCGCGCGACACGCGCAGGAACAAATCGACGTCGTAAATCTTAGCGGCGCGGATCTGGTTCTCGACCTCGCTCCAGCCGGCCGAGACGTGCTCCATGCAGGCCCATAGCGCATCGGGCTGCGCGGCGGCGAAGATTTCGGCGACCTTGGGGTCGAGCGTGTTGAGCTTGAGGACGCGCGCGACCCCGCCCGCGCGAATCTTGCGCAGTACGCGGCTCGGGCGCATCCCGAAGCTGCTCGGGGCAGCGGCATAGGGCTGGGTTTCGGACACGCTGAAGCTCCCTTGGGCGATGATGGTCATTTGGCGGTGTAGCCGCCATCGACCGGCAAGTTGGTGCCGGTGATGTAAAGCGAGGCATCGGAGGCGAAAAAGACGATCGCGCCCTTCAGATCGGTGACATTGGCCATGCGGCCGAGCTGGGTGCGTTCGGAATAGGCACGGACGAAAGGCGCGGGCTGATCGTTGAAGAAGCCACCGGGCGACAGGCAGTTGACGCGGACGCCGTCGCCGCCGAGCACGCTCGCCGCCCAGCGCGTGAAGCTGATCATGCCGCCCTTCTCGTAATGGTAGATCGGGGACGGATCGGGCATCATGTCGGTGCCGACATAGTTGGCGAGCTCAAGCCCCACCATGCCCATCATCGAGCCGATATTGATGACCGAGCCGTATTTGTTGGCGCGCATGGTCTGGCCGAACAGATGGGTGATCTTGAACAGGGCCGAGGCATTGACGCGCAGGCTGCGGTCGAAGGCGTCGAGCTCGTGCGCCCAGCCATCGAGGGCCGAACGGGTCACGGCGTTGTTGACGAGCACGTCGCAGCGGCCGGCGCGCTCGATGATGGTCTTGTGCAGGGTTTCGATGGATGCGTCGGAGCTGAGGTCGAGGGGCAATGCGGTGACGTCGTGGCCGCGGGCGCGCTCTTCGGCCGCCACGGCCTCGAGCTTTTCGAGCCCGCGCGCGGCGATGAAGGTGCGGGCACCGGCTTCGGCCAGCGCCGCGACGATCTGGCGGCCGTAGAGGCCTGCGCCGCCGGTGACGAGCGCCACCCTGCCCGCCAGCGAAAAGCTTTCCAGCACGTGCATCAGCCCCGTTCCAATTCGCTCAGATAAATCTTCCGTCCGCTCTGCTCGCGGCTTTCGATGCCGGCGAGCACGAGTTGCATGAGTTCGCGCGTTTCCTCCCACGGTACCGGCGGCACACCTGTCCTGAGGTAGCCAACGAACGCCTCGAGCTGGGTCTTGAAGGCGTGGTAGGTGTCGGCAAAGCGCAGTTGCAGGCTGCCGCCGGTGCCCGCCAGCGTCACCATGCCGAAGCCCCCCAGCATGTCCTTCGTCACCTGGATCAGCACGTCGACATCGTCGCGATGACGCAAATGGACCACGTTGCTGGCGGCGTCGCCGAGATTCTGCACCGAGACGAAGCCCGGGCCGACGATGGGGTAGATGGATTCGAGGGCGTGGATGCCATAGGCCTCCCACGATTTCGCCATTGTCGCCCCGATGTGGCGCAGCCGACCCAGGGCATGGGTGGCGCGGTGATAGGGCACATACTCCTTGGCGTAGCGCATGGCCGACGAACTGAGGATCGGCCTGCCCTCCCCGATCCAGCGCGAGAAGGTGGCAAGATCGGCGCGGTTGTCGCACAGCGGCTTGTCGACGAATACCGGGATGCCGGCTTCGACGAAGGGGCGCGCCCGCTCGACATGCTCGAAGCCCTTGTCGGTCGCGACCAGCACCGCATCGACATGGCCGATCACGTCCTCGGCCCGCTCGGCGATGTTGGGGATGAGGGCGACGCGCGCCACGTCCTCGGCGTCGGTGGGATCATCGGTCCACACATGCGTGACCCTGGCGCCAGGAATGCCGAGCGTTTCCGGCGGCTGCCTGACGATGTAGTCGCGAATGCCCGGATAGGGACAGCTATCGAGAGCGGCGCGATCGTAGCCACCATTGAAGATGATGCTCCATGAATAGGGATGGCCGTTGCCCTCGACCATGCCGAGCATGGCGAGCCGCAGGTCTTTCTGGCCAAGTGGCAATACGCTCATCGGGAGATCCTCACCAGGCGGTCCACCCGCCATCGACGCTCAAACACTGGCCCGTAATGTAGCTCGCGGCATCGGAGAGCAGGAACAGCGTCGGCCCCGCCATCTCGTCGCGCCGCCCGATCCGGCCCAACATCGTCGACTGCGCCAGATTGCCGATGAAGGGCGCGGACGCCTCCTGGGTCGCCGGATGGGGAAAGGGCCCGGGCGCCACGGCATTGACGCGGATGTTGCGCGGTCCGAAATGCGCCGCCATGTAGCGGACCATCTGGATCATGCCCGCTTTGCCGGCGCCGTATTCGATCGGGTTGGGCGCCATG
The DNA here is from genome assembly GCA_964487765.1 of uncultured Devosia sp. Taxonomy (GTDB): domain Bacteria; phylum Pseudomonadota; class Alphaproteobacteria; order Rhizobiales; family Devosiaceae; genus Devosia_A. The sequence goes on from CAZASR010000007.1 coordinate 28,091, forward strand.
GGCGGCGGATAGTTGTCGGGGCGCGGCGCGACGAGCCCATACATGGAAGCGTACATGACCATGCTGCCGCCATTGGGCATGTATTTCGCCGCTTCTCGCGCCAGCACGAAGCTGCCGGTGAGATTGAGGTGATTGGCGCGGTCGAAATCTTCGACGGTTAGCTCATCGAAGCGCTTGCCGGTCGAGCCGAAGGTGGCGTTCATCACGCCCCAGAGGTCACCAAAGCGATCCGCTGCGGCGCGCACGCAGGCAAGGATCGACGCCTCGCCGGCAAGATCGAGCACCTGCGTGAGCACGTTCGGCGCGCCAGCCTCGCGAACCGTCTCGCCGGCGGCTTCGAGGCGTGCCTCGTCGATATCGGCCAGCACCACATTGGCGCCAAGCCGTCCCATCAGTCGGGCCGCAGGAAGGGCCAGATAACCGGCGCCCCCGGCAACGAGCACCGTCCGGCCCGTGAGATCGAAGGGGCTCATAGCGCGACGATCCGCTTTTCGCGCCAGGATTGCCTGGCGGCGAGCGCGATCCGCAGATTGTCGCGCGCTTCGTCGAGCGTCGCGAGCCAGCACGGCTTGCCCTCGATGGCGTCGAGCATCGCATCGGCCTGCAGCCGGAAGCGGGCCTGGTGCGCTTCGGTCGGCACCAGCCCCTCCATGAAATTGCGCTGCTCCCTGAAGGCGCCGCTGTCGTCGTCGGCGAACTTCAACGTCGAGTGCTCGATGACGAGGCTGCCCGCATCGCCGATGAACTCGAACTGGGCGACATTGGGCTTCTGAAACTGGTTGATGACGACATTGGCCATGGCGCCGCTCTCGAAGCGGATGTTCACGAGGCAGGTGTCCTCGGTGTCCGTGCCTTCGAGCACCAGCCGGTCATACATGCACGATACATCGGTGGGCCGGCCCATGATCCAGACCAACAGATCGAACAAATGGCTGGCCGCGTCGAGGATGGCACCACCGCCCATTTCGGGGCGCGCATAATAGGTGCGCTGGAAGTCGGGCCGATATTTCGGAAATTCCTGCGAGGCATTGAGATAGGCCAGGCGCAACCTGCCGATCCTGCCGGCGGCGATCTGCTCGCGCAGGGCGACAACCTCGTCGGCCACGCGGCGCACATAGCCGACCCTGGCCTCGATACCGGCCGCCTGCACCTCGGCGAGGGCCGTGTCGACATCGTCCATGGTGACGCTCAGCGGCTTTTCCACCATGAAAGGCAGCCGGGCGGCTGCGCATTGGCGCATCAGCTGGACGTGGAAATTGGCAGGCGCGGAAATAACCGCGAGATCGAAGCTGGAGAGATCGGCGTCCGAGAGCGAGCCGTAGGATTCGGTGATGCCGAAGAGGGCGGCGGCCTCGCCGCGCCGCGAGTCGTCGGGCTCGACAATCGCAAGCTGGGCGCGGCCGGTGAGAGCGTAGCCCTTGAGGTGGCGCCGGCCGATGCCGCCGCTGCCCACGATGAGAACGCGCTTCACCCGATGGCCCCTGCCCCTCGCGTCGCTCGACTGGAACGTCGATTGACTCCGCGAATAACTATGTTGTTATGTTAACGGCATATTCCAGCCTGTCAATTACGAGGAGCGGCGTATGGCGCCCAAGCCGAAGGTTCTCGTGACCGGGGCCAGCGGTCTCATCGGCCAACTCGTCATCACCCGGCTGGGCACCCGCTACGCGTTCAGCGGCTTGTCGCGGCGAGGGGTGGAAGGCATCGACCATATGTCGGGCAGCATCACCGATCTCGACACGGTGCGCGGGGCTTGCGCCGGAATGGACATGGTCCTGCATCTTGCGGCCGAAACCGAGGACTATGACGACTGGGACAAGGTGCTCGCCACAACGATGGGGGGCACCCTCAATGTGTTCCGCGCCGCGCAGAAAGCGGGCGTGAAGCGCGTGGTTTTCGCCAGTGCCGGGAGCACGATGATCGGCTATGAGTGGGACAGGAACGCCCCTTATGCCGACCTCGCCGCCAATCGCATCGACCGCCTCCCGGCCGGCGCCCGCATGATCACGCACACCGATCCGGCCCGGCCCGCCGATTTCTACAGTGTGGGCAAACTGTTCGGCGAGCAGACAGGACGCTTGTTCGCCGATCGGCACGGCCTGTCGGTGCTGGTGATAAGGGTGGGCGCGGTGCTGCCGGATGACAGACCGACGCTGGTGCGCGAACTTCCCGGCTACCTCTCGCACCGGGACCTAGTCAACGTCATCGACAAGGCGCTGTGCGCACCGACGGCGCTGCGCTACGACATCTTTCACGCGGTTTCGAACAACTCCCGCCGCTGGCGTGACATCGAGCACACACGCGCCGTGCTCGGATGGGAACCACTGGATTCATCGGATGTGTTCGATCCGGCGACGCTCGGCTAGAGCTGAAAGCGGAACCCCTTGATTATGTATTGGTGGTCCTCGAAGGCCCAGCAATAGGCGAGTAGCTCGGTCTCGTTGAGGCGCAGCAGCGAGGGCTGCCCGAATTTGAGGTCCGCGAACTGGCGCTTCATATCGGCAGTCGTACTGCCCATTGCCGAGTCCGCGAACAGCTCGAGCTCATCGCGGACCGCGAACCGGTCGCCGGCGACATCAACGCGACGGACGACGAGACCAGCGTCGCGCTCGCGCTGGGCGTGGATGGTCAGCAACGTCTCGTCTCCGATATGCAGCAGGTTGGAGGACTGCCCGGGGACGCCGGTATCGACGGCACGACCGAAGGTCTTGCCGCCATCCGACGAGAAGGCGATGTGGTTGTGGAGGTTGACGCCGCGCGCATGGTCATAGGCCCACCACAGCACCGCCACCCGCTCGTCTCCCCAGGTCGCAAGGCGGCATTCCCAGGCGTGGATGTCGGCAGCCGGCGCGCGGTAGAATTCGGACAGGCTGAACCAGTTGGCGCCGCCATCATCGCTCGCGAGCACCCAGCCCGAATGTCCGGTTCGGGCGAGATGAAAGGGCGAGCCCACAGCGAGAAGCCGGCCGCCGGGGAGCTGCACCGCAGGGCCCGACAGCTCGAGCGGCGGATCGCCGGGGAGCTCGATGGGGCGCGGCACCGACCAAGTCTTGCCGCTGTCGGTGGACATCGTCATCTTGGGCACGAGCCGCGGCACGGCGGAGGTGACGGGGTCGACGATGGGCTGGAGCGGATCGGGGCGCTCGAAGACATAGCCCGTAGCGAGAAGCCGACCATTGTCCAGCTCGATCGGCTTGAAGCATTGCTGCTCGGGCGGAGCAGCCTCGGAGGGATGCAACCGCACCGGCTCGGACCATGTCCGGCCTTCGTCCGAACTGAAGCTGACGAAGCTGCGCATGTCGGCGGCATCGAAGGCCTGGCCGATCGAGAGCAGCATCATCAGCCGTCCGTCGGATAGCCGGATTATGCCGGGAAAGAGCGCCTGCCGGCTGACAAGGAGCGGTGCCGGGTTGGCATAGAAGGCGAAGCTCGACAGCCGCTTCACTTGACCATCATTCCATAATTCCGGAGCAGGTTGTCTCGACCATGTGGAGCGCGGCTTGACACGCTTCCAAGTATGTTATTATGTTAATGACATATCTGACTGTCAACGCGCGGGGGGAGCACGTGGCGGCTGCGAAACCGAAGGTACTGATCACCGGGGCGAGTGGCCTAATCGGCGGACTGGTCATCCGCGATCTCTCCGACAAGTACGAATTCAGCGGACTCAGCCGGCGTCCGGTGGCGGGCATTGCGCACACGCAGGCCGACATCACCGACATCGATGCGCTGCGCCGTGCCAGCCAGGGCATGGGCATGGTGCTGCACCTGGCGGCCGAGACGCAGGACTATGACGACTGGGACCGGGTGATGGAAATCACCATCGGCGGCACCCTCGCCATGTACCGTGCGGCGCAGGAAGCGGGCGTCAAGCGCGTCGTCTTCATGAGCACGGGCTCGACCATGTGCGGCTATGAGTGGTTCGAAGGCTCGCCCTATGGCGCCCTTGCCGCAAACGAGTATGACCGGCTGCCCGAGGGCGAGCGGATGATCACCCATCTTGACCCGCCGCGGCCCGACAGCTTCTACGGCGTCGGCAAGCTGTTCGGCGAGAATACCGGCCGGCTGTTCTCGGACCGCTACGGCATGTCGGTCCTGTGCATCCGGCTGGGTGCGGTGCTCGCGAGCGACCGCCCTGAAATGGTCCGGCACTTTCCCGGCTATCTGGCGCAGGCGGACGCCGTACAAATGGTCGACAAATGCCTCTCGGCGCCCGATACTGTCCGCTTCGATATCTTCGATGCGATATCGGAGAATTCGCGCCGGTGGCGTGACACCAGCCATGCCAAGGACGTGCTGGGCTGGAAGCCGACCGGGTCCTCGGACAATTTCGATCCCGGGGCACTCGCGACCTAGCGCGAGCCGGCGCATTGGTGCAGTAACCCACCCGAGCGAGCCACCGGCCGCTTTCGGTAGAACGTTGTTCGTGCAATCGATTGCTGTGCACCTGAGCGCCTTGCGACGCAGGCGTCTCCGCCTGTGGAATTCCCTTACACAGCGCGCTTGACACCCCCTACCAGTAATGTTGTTATGTTAATGACATATCCGAGGGGGAGCAGAATTGGACGTCAAGAACGACATCACCGCCCTAGTGCAGGAATGCCGTGCGCGTCTCAACGCTGCCGCGATCGCCGATTCGCTCGACAGCTTCGGCTATCATCACCAGGTCCTCGCCCCGGGCATCAAGGCTGTCGACCCGACGCTCGTGCTGTGCGGGCTGGCCCGGGTCGGCATCTACATGCCGCTCTATCACGACGACGAGAACACCAGGGTCTATGAATACGAGATCGCGCTGGTCGACAGCCTGCAGCCGGAGGATGTGCCGGTGCTGTGCTGCCACGGCCTCGAGCGCGTCGCGCCGTGGGGTGAGCTGCTCTCCGAGCGCTCGCACTATCTGGGCGCCGCCGGCATGCTGACCGATGGCTGCGTGCGCGACACCACACGCATCCGCGCGCTCAACTTTCCCGTCTATTCGGCGGGCACCAATCCGACGGACACCAAATATCGCGGCAAGCTGATGCTGTACGATGTTCCGGGCGAAATCGGAGGCGTGCGCGTCGAAAGCGGCGACCTGGTTTTCGGCGACGTCGACGGCACCGTCGTGGTGCCCAGGGCCATCATGCGCGAGGCGCTGGGCAAGGCGCTCGACAAGGTCGCCGCGGAGAACGTCGTGCGCGACGAGATCAGGGCCGGCGGCAAGCTGGTCGACATCTTCGATCGGCATGGAATTCTGTAGACCGGCAGAACCCGTTGCAGGGAGGAACCTCGTGCGGGACTGACGTCACAGTGAAGGACTGAAGGCAAAGCAGGGGAACAACGAGCACGCCTCCAGTCCGATCGGCGCAGTAGCAACCAGGAGACGCAAAAAATGAGGATGTTGAAGGCCGCTGCAGTGGCACTCGTTCTGCAAAGCGGCATAAGCGGACTGGCGCAGGCCCAGGCCTTGAATGGAAATCCCCTGTCGGACGTACGCGTACGCCAGGCAATCGCCTACGCCATCGACAGGAACCTGATCGTCGACTCCGTGTTCGGCGGCTATGCGGTGGCGGCGGACGGCCTGCTGCCCAACGGGCCATTCAAGAGCCCCAACCTCGACAAATATCCCTACAATCCGGACAAGGCCCGGGAGCTTCTCGCCGAAGCAGGCTGGGATTCGAGCCGGTCGCTGGAGATGGTCTATTACTATGACGACCAGATCACGGCCGATTTGATGGCAGTGCTGCAGGCCCAGCTGGCCGATGTCGGCATCAACATGACCTACCATCTGATCGTGGGTGACGTCGCCAAGACGCTCAACTCGATCCCCGACGATCCCAAGGGCAAGTCGGTGGTGACCTGGGACCTCGCCTATGGCGCACGTGCCGCCATGGTGATGCAGGAATATTTCAACGACTACGCCACCGGCAAGGCGAGCGCCGACGGCTTCCCCGGCACGCCCGAACTCGACGCGCTCATCGCCGAATCCAACACGGCCACCGATCCCGAGGTCGCCAAGGCGGCGCTGATGAAGATCGACGAGTACATCAATGCCAACGCCATCACGCTGCCGGTCTACTACCAGCAACTGATGTCGGTCGAGAGCAACCGCCTCGACCGCCATGGCGAGCCCTATGGCAACGACCAGTTCAACTATGACTGGAACGTGCAGAACTGGACGGTGAGGCCCGATGCCGACGGCAAGCAGATCATGTACACCAATGGCGCGCCGATCGACTATTTCGAGCAACCGTGGGTGAACCTGGGCCTGTGGGCCGGCAACAAGTTCATCTGGGCCCACATGCTCAACTCCAAGCCGTTCCTCGACGGCATCACCAGCGGCGATTTGGCCGAGAGCTACGAGCTGTCCGAGGACGGCAAGACGCTCACCTTCACCATGCGTGACGGCATCAAGTGGCACGATGGCGAACCGATTACCGTCGAGGACGTGACCTGGAGCCTGCAGTTCGCGCTCAAGACGCCGAACCTGCATGGCGTGCTGGCCAGCGTGTTCAACTCGATCGAAGGCGCGGCCGAATATGTCGACGGCGCTGCCGACAGCGTGTCGGGCATTTCGTCGGACGGCAACAAGGTGACAATCAAGTTCACCCAGCCCAACGCGAACACGCTGATCGCCTTCACGCAGTGGGGCCCGTTCCCCAAGAAGTACTTCGAGGACGTCGATCCCACGCTCGTCCAGCAGGCCGAGTTCTGGCAGAAGCCGATCGGCTCCGGCCCGTTCAAGGTAGAAGAGGCCAGGTTCGGCGACTTCTCGTCCTTCGTGCCCTTCGACGATTACTATGAGGGCCGGCCCAAGATCGACCAGATCATTGCCTGGGCGAGCGCCGATGGCGACGTGAACATGGTCAAGAACGCCGCCGCCGGCCGCATCGACTTCGCCGTTACCAAGGTGGTCAGCGACATCGAGGCCCTCAAGGGTATGGACAACATGCGCATGACGCCGTTGGATATCCCCTATACGCGTATGGTCTGGTTCAACCAGTACGACAAGTAAGGCTGTTTGACAGTCAAGGCGTCGCGGTTCCGAGGGGACCGCGGCGCCACCTCAACTGACCACCGCCGACCAGTCGGGACACCTGCATGCTGACCTACATCGTCCGACGGCTGCTGATCATCGTCCCGATGGCTGTCGGCATCAGCTTCCTCATCTATCTTGCGCTCGACCTGTCGCCCGGAGACGCGGTTACCCGCATGCTCAACCCGGTGCAGACGGTCGACCCGGAACGGATCGAAGAACTGCGCAAGGCACTCGGGCTCGATGCGCCGCTGCTGGTGCGCTACTGGATCTGGCTCACCGGCGTGCTGCAGGGCAATTTCGGCCGTACGCTCACCGGGGGCGTGCCGATCTCGCGGCTCCTGATGGAGCGCCTGCCGGCGACGCTGGAGCTATCGCTCGCGGCCCTCATCCTCTCGTCCATTCTCGGTACGATCCTGGGCATCATCAGTGCCCTCCGCCGCGGCTCGGCGACCGACAATGTGCTCACCGTCGCGGGCATGATCGGGGTGTCGATCCCCGAATTCTTCTTCGGCCTCGTCGCCATCGTCATCTTCGCGCTCAACCTGCAATGGCTGCCGGTCGGCGGGCGGCTGCTGCCGAGCTACACCAGCTACTGGGAACACCTCCCCAACCTGCTCATGCCGGCGCTGGTGCTCTCGATCATGATGACGGCCGGGGTGATGCGCTATGCGCGATCGGCCATGCTCGACGCGCTGAGCCGAGAATTCATCAAGACGGCGCGCTCGAAGGGCCTGCGCGAATCTCGCGTGAACCTGCTGCACGGCTTTCGCGTCGCGCTGACGCCGGTGATCGTGCTGATCGGCTTTCGCCTGCCGATCCTCATCGGCGGCTCGGTGATCATCGAGCAGGTGTTCCAGTGGCCCGGGCTCGGCAGCCTGTTCGTCAATGCCGTGCGCAACAAGGACCTGCCGGTGGTGATGACGATTGCGCTGCTCACAGTGGTGCTGGTGCTGGTCGTCAGCCTGATCATCGACATCCTGACCGCGATCATCGATCCGCGCGTCCGGCTGGGTGGAGAGTGACGATGGCAATCATGGATATCGTCAGCCGCCGCAGCCGCCTCGACCGCCAGTTCGACCAGCTGCGCAGGCTCGAAGAGGCGGGCCTGCTCAAGCCCGCGACCGGCAGCCGCTTCGTACGAAAATTCCTCAACAACCGGCTGGCGGTGATCGGGCTGGTGGTCTTCACGATCATCCTGCTCGCCGCGATCTTCGCGCCGCTGCTGACGCCATGGGACCCCACGGCGATCAATCTGCGGGCGATCAACAAGCCGCCATCGTGGGAGCACTGGTTTGGGACCGACAAGACCGGCCGCGACGTCTTCGCCCGCGTGCTCTATGGCGGGCGCGTGTCGATCCTGGTCGGGCTTGGCAGTGCGCTCATCTCAGCGGTGGTCGGCGTTCTCATCGGGTGCTATGCCGGCTATGTCGGCGGCTGGATCGATGCGATCGCCATGCGCATCTCGGAGGCGATCATGTCGTTTCCCGAGATCATCCTGGTGCTGGTGCTGGTCACGATCCTCGGCCAGTCGCTGTTCAACCTCATGGCGATCTTCATCGTCGGCGGCTGGTGCGGCATCTACCGGCTCGTGCGGGCGCAGATGCTGTCGATCCGCGAGGAAGAATATGTGCAGGCGCTGCAAAGCTTCGGGCTCAATCGCGTGCTGATCAGCTTCAAGCACATGCTGCCCAATGCGCTGGGGCCGGTGATGGTCAACATCACGCTTTCGACAGCCGCGTTCATCCTGCAGGAAGCCGGGCTCAGCTTTCTCGGCCTGGGCGTGCCGCTGTCCATTCCCACCTGGGGCAACATCCTCAATGCGGCTCAGGACCTCACGGTGCTGCAGCACAGCTGGTGGCTGTGGTTGCCGGTCGGCTTTTTCATTTCGCTGTTCGTGCTCAGCGTTAACTTCATCGGCGACGGCCTGCGCGACGCCTCCGATCCGACGCAGCAGGGCTGACCCATGTCCGAAGTCGCCCTCAGCGTCCGCAATCTCAAGACGTTCTTTTATACCAACCAGCGCTGCAACAAGGCGGTCAACGGCGTGTCGTTCGACATCCGCAGAGGCAAGACCCTGTGCGTCGTCGGCGAGAGCGGCTGCGGCAAGTCGGTGACGGCGGCGGCGATCATGCAATTGCTGCCGCGGCTGTCGCGCATCGAGGAAGGCTCGATCATCTACCACGCCGAGGGCGGCGACATCCATATCGAGAAGCTGGAGCGCAACGGGCCGCAGATGCGGGCCATTCGCGGCGCGGAAATCGCGATGATCTTCCAGGACCCGATGACCGCGCTGAACCCGGTGTTCACCATCGGCTTCCAGATCGCCGAGAACCTGCGTTATCACACGAAACTGCGCGGCCGGCAGCTGAGGGACAAGGTGATCGATTTGCTGCGCACCATGGGCATTCCGCTGCCCGAGCGGCGCGCGCGCCAATTCCCGCATCAGTTCTCGGGCGGCATGCGCCAGCGCGCCATGATCGCCATGGCGATGGCTTGCAACCCCAAGGTGCTGATCGCCGACGAACCGACGACGGCGCTCGACGTGACGATCCAGGCGCAGATCTTCGAGCTGATGACCGAGCTCAAGAAGGAACACGGCACGGCCATCATGCTGATTACGCACGACATGGGCGTTGTCGCCGAACTCGCCGACGACGTGGCGGTCATGTATATGGGCAACATTGTGGAGGCGGGCACCGTCGAGGAAGTCCTGCGACGGCCGGTCCATCCCTATACCCGTGCATTGCTGGCCTCGATGCCGGTGCTGGGGCGCGGCAAGCAGCAAAATATCGAGGCAATACCGGGCTCGACGCCCGACCCCTATGACCGGCCGAAGGGATGCCAGTTCGCGCCGCGGTGTCCGTATCGCATCGGCGCCTGCGACCAGATGCCCGAGGAGGTTCATACGTCGGCGACGCATCGGGTGATGTGCTGGCGCTACAAGGAGTTCGCGACCGATGCCGCGTGACGACAGCATCATCCTCAAGCTCAGGGGCGTGAAGACGCACTTTCCGGTGAAGGCCGGTGTGTTCCGCCAGACGGTGGGGCATGTGAAGGCGGTGGACGGGATCAATCTCGACGTCTATCGCGGCGAGGTGCTCGGGCTGGTCGGCGAAAGCGGCTGCGGCAAGACCACGCTGGGCAAGACCATCATGCAACTGGTGAAGGCCACGGAAGGGACGATCTCGTACTGCTCGGCAGACGAGGAGGCGGAACTGACGAGCCTCGAGCCGAACGAACTCGACGTCTATCGGCGCCGGTTGCAGATCGTGTTCCAGGACCCGCATTCCTCGCTGAATCCGGCGTTCACGATCTTCGGCTCACTCGAGGACCCGCTCAAGAAATACGGCGTGAAATCGCGCGAAGAGCGGCGCAAGGTGGTGGGCGACCTGCTCGAGGCGGTGAACCTGAGGCGCGAATATATGGACCGCTATCCGCACGAATTTTCGGGCGGTCAGCGCCAGCGCATCGGCATTGCCCGCGCGCTCTCGGTGGGACCGGAGCTGATCGTGTGCGATGAGGCGGTGAGTGCGCTCGACGTCTCCATCCAGGCGCAGGTGCTGCAGCTCTTGATGAGCCTCAAGCGCGAGAAGAACCTCACCTATATCTTCATCACGCACAATCTGAGCGTCACGGAATATCTGTGCGACCGGATCGCCGTCATGTATCTGGGGCGGATCGTTGAACTGTGCCGCTCCGAAGACCTGTACGCGCGCAAGCTCCATCCCTATACGCAAGCGCTGCTTTCGGCCATTCCGGTGGCCGACCTCGATCGCCGGTCAAACCGGGTGGTGCTCGAGGGCGACGTGCCGAGTCCGGTGAACCCGCCTTCGGGCTGCCCCTTCCATCCCCGCTGCCGCTTCCGGCAGGACATCTGCAAGACTGTCGAGCCGCCCATGAAACGCTATTCCATCGATGGCCGGAACGACCACTACGCCGCCTGCCACCTCATCGACGAAAAAGAAGCGGCTGCCGCCTGAGCAGCCCGCACGCCATGGAGCCCTAATTGCCCAAGTTTACATCCTTCTCGGGTGTCTATCCCGCGATGGTGACCCCTTTCGACGAGCACGAGAAGCTCGACGAGAAGCGCCTGCGCGCGCTCATCAATTTCCTGATCGAGCGCAAGCTCGAAGGGCTCTACGTCACCGGCTCGACCGGCGAGTCCTTCCTGATGACGCCCGACGAGCGCAAGCGCGTGGTCGAGATCACGGTCGACGAGGTCAAGGGGCGCATCCCGGTCATTGCCCATATCGGGGCGATCGGCACGCACAGCTCGATCGACCTGGCGCGCCATGCCGAGGCGGCAGGCGTCGACGCCATCTCGTCGGTGCCGCCCTTCTACTGGGGATTTTCGGCCGACCAGATCTACGGCTACTATGCCGATATCACGGCTGCGACGTCGCTGCCCATGCTGGCCTACAATGTGCCGATGGCGGCGCTCGGCTTTGACGTCATCAAGCGCATCGCGAGCATCGACGGGCTGATCGGCGTCAAGTACACGGCGCCGACACACCACGAAATCCTCAGAATCAAGGAGGAGATCGGCAAGGACTTCGTCGTCTTTTCCGGGGCTGACGAAATGGCGATGTCCGGTCTCTCTTTCGGCGCGGACGGCATCATCGGCTCGTTCTACAATGCGATGCCCGAGATCTGGCTGGCGCTCCGCGATGCCGTGGCGCGTGGCGACATGGCGGAAGCCAAGCGCCTACAGGAGATCGGCAACGCCGTGATCTTTTTCTGCCTGCCGCGGGGCGGTGTCTCGTGCATCAAGCGGGCCATGGCCTGGCAGGGGTGCGACGCCGGCTATGTCCGCCGCCCGCTCGGTGGCTATCTCGACGCGGCAGCCGAAGAAGGGCTCAAGCACGAATTCCGCGCGCTCCGCGACGAGCGCCGGCTCAGCGGCGTCGCGTTCCTCGACGCGATCTGAGCGACACGGAAAATGGCGCTGCGCAATGTCCTGACGCTGAACGCCGATCGCTCGATCCGCAGCGGCAGCAATGGCGACCTCGTTGATGCCATCCGGCGGGGCGCGGACCTGCGCATCGGTACGGCGTTCCGCCACAACGAGCATATCGACATCGCGTCGGACAGCACCGAACTGATCGAGGAGGTGGCCGAATTCCGGCAAACATTGCTACTCGACGACCGCTGGGCAGCGGGCATCATGACGCTGCGCATGCCGGTCGAGCTCCCTGAAGGTTTCGGGCCGCGGCCCTCGATGTCGTTCTTCCTCTACAACCAGGACGGAACGCAGGCGATCGCACGGCCCTTTCTCGACGGGCAGGCCCCGACCGCAGCCCCCGGTCCGTCACCGGTCGAGCCGCCGGCGAACATGCCGCGCTACCATCAGCTCGACAGCTTCGATGCGGGGACCAACGCGCCTTCGCACAATTTCGTCTACGATTTCGACAGCTATCGCTTCCTCGTCAACGACCGCTGGCGCGAGGTGCTGTCGCATGACCATAGCGGCGAGCCGATCGCCGGCTCGGTGGAGGAACTCGTCGACGCCTTCATGCGCGGGGCGCCGGTCAAGGTCGCGATCCGCAAGTTCTGTGTGGGTCTCGTGCCCGAAGGCGAAACGGCGCCGGACCACGAGGCCTTCATCCATGCCGGCTCGTGCTACTACTACACGGAGCGCAGGCTGTTCATTACCGGCACGCATCCGGCGGTGCGGGTGAAGCCGGCAATCCCGCTGCGCTATGAAAGCAGGGGCTGGGACTTCTGCTGGCTGGTTGCGCGCACGGACGGGCAGGTCGAGCGCTGGCGGTGCGACCCCTACACGCTGCAGTTCGACCGCAGCACGCATCGCTACGACATGCGCTGGTTCGTCGCCGAAGGATGTCGCCGTGCGCCTCGACAAATTCCTGACCGTCGATGATTTCAAGCGGGTGGCCGAGCGGCGCGTGCCACGCATGTTCTTCCAGTACGCGGATTCGGGCGCTTATACCGAAACGACCTACCGCGCCAACAGCGACGACTTTCACAAGATTCGGCTCGAGCAGCGCGTGGGGGTCGACATCTCGATGCGCAGCCTCACCACGACGATGCTGGGCCAGGCCGTGGCCATGCCACTAGGCCTCGCGCCCACCGGCGCCGCGGGCATGCAGGCGGCGGACGGCGAGATCAAGGCGGCGCGCGCGGCCGACAGGTTCGGCGTCCCCTTCGCGCTGTCGAGCGTCAGCATCTGTTCGATCGAGGACGTCGCAGCCGCCTCGGGACGACCGATCTGGTTCCAGCTCTATGTGCGCAAGGACCGCGACTTCACCGGCAAGCTTATCGATCGTGCGCGAGCCGCCGGCTGCGCCGCCATCGTGGTGACGATGGACTGCCAGCATTATGGGCAGCGGCACAAGGATGTGCGCAACGGGCTGACCGTGCCGGTGCGGTTCACGCCAGGCTTCGTGGCGGAGATGGCGAGCAAGCCGCGCTGGGCTCTCGCCATGCTGCGCACCAGGCGCCGCAGTTTCGGCAATTTCGCCGGCCACGTGCCGGGCGCGACGAGCGTCAAGGCGCTCACCGCATGGATGAGCCAGCAGGACGACCTGACCCTCAACTGGCAGGATCTGCTGTGGATCAAAAAGCGGTTCGGGGGGCCGCTGGTGGTCAAGGGCGTCCTGCATCCGGACGACGCGCGCGAGGCAATCGCCCACGGCGCCGACGCGATCATCGTCTCCAACCATGGCGGCCGGCAGCTCGATGGCGCGCCCTCGACCATCCGCGTGCTGCCGCGCATCGTCGAGGCGGTCAACGACCGCTGCGAAATCTATCTCGATTCCGGGGTCCGCTCGGGACATGACATGATCAAGGCGGTAGCGCTCGGCGCGCGGGCGGTGTTCATCGGGCGGCCGTTCCTCTATGGGCTTGGCGTTGCCGGGGAAGCCGGCGTGTCCCGCGTGCTCGAGATCATCCGCGCCGAGGCCGACAGCGCGCTGGGGCTGATGGGCGAAACCGACATCACACGCCTGGGCGCGCACAACATCGAATCCAACGACCTGATCGCGCCGAAGCCCTAGCCGGGCGACGGCACCTTCACCGACTCCACGAGGGCGCGGGCGGTGCCATAGAACAGCGCCTGCCGCTGAGCCTCGGTCAGCCCGATGCGGCGCCCCCCGCGCTGCATCGCCCGCAACTGCTCGTAGCGCGTGAACGTCATGCGGCCATCGCAATGGGCGAGGCTCATGGCATGATTGTCGGGCGACAGATACGCCCATGACATGCCGAAGGTGACGTACTTGCCGCGCATCGGCCCGATCATGTCGTCGGAGCCATACATCACACGGTCGACGCCCACGCCGGTGTAGAGCGCATCGAGCGCATCGGCGTCGCACACGGTCGAGGTGTCGTACCACACATTGGGGAGGCCACGCAGGCGAGCCGCGGATTTCTCGATCGCCCAGAACGAATAGCTTCGCGCGCAATGGGCGAGGATCCATTTGGCGCGCGGATATTTGTCCGAGAGCCGCACCAGGTCATCGACATTGTCCGGATCGGCGATCGCGTCGCGCTTGCTCAGATGCATCATGATGATGAGGCCGAGCCGGTCGGCGACTGCGACCTGATGTTCGGGCATGAAATCGGTGAGGCGGCCTTCGACGGGATCGGGGGCATACCAGCGATAGGGCTTGAAGCCGAGATGGCCGTGACGACGCACGGCCGTCTCGAGCTCTTCGCCACTCATCCCCGGATGGACGAGCATCAGGCTGCGGCCCGCGTTGCCGCCCCTCGCGACCTGCTGCGCGACATAACTGTTCGAACCCTCGAAATCGCATTTGGGGAACGGGAACGGAAACGCCAGGCGCTCCACCGTGCGGCCCGGCATCAGCTGCGCGTCGACCTTGTCGGCGAGCTCCCAGGTCACCTCGGGGAACATGGCACCGATGCCCCTGGCAAACGGACCGGACGCCTTGTCCGGATCGAGATCGAAGGCCCAGCGGTAGATGTGGGTGTGCACGTCGAACACACGGGACGGCACGAAGTCGTCGAGTTCCTCGCGCCAGATACGGCTGTCGAGGCTGTTGCTCTCATATGCGCTCAAGGCTGTCCCCCGCAGGCCGCCGGCGCCGACCCAGCGCGCGCTTGACCCATCTACTTATTATAATGATAAGATGATATTTTGATCAAGCCAAGGGGGTGGCGATGACGGCGACCTACGTCGAAGATTTCGAGGACGGGCCAGGTGGCTGGATGCGCGTCATCGACAATTACTCGCCGATCGGCGCCCTGCCCGTCCGCGACGGGGTGGTGCGCTGCCAGGGGCCGTGGTGGGTCGACTACAACCATGCCCCGCCGGGCGGCGGCTATCTGCAGCTCCTGATGTGCCTCGTGACCAAGGGAGCCGTGGGCGAGCAGGTGCGCGAGGCGGCCGGCGAGAACCGGTTCGTCCGCGGCGGCTATCCCACCGACTTCACCGACGCCCGTATCACCCTGCGGCTGCGCGGCGAGCTCGAGGCGGCTGGAACGAAATTCTCGGTGCTGCTGCAGGCCAATGTCGACGGGCTGATCTCGGGCTGGGTACTGACCGGCCAGACCTTCGAGGTGGCACCGGACTGGAGCGAGCAGACGGTCACCTGCGTGTCCGATCGGGCGCAATGGACGAGCATCGGCTCGCGCCACGACCGCACCGACACTTATGGCGAGAAGCCGCTCGAGCAAGTGCTCGCCGACGTCAATGTCAACATGCATCTCATCATGTTTCCGGTGAAGCCGCGGCCGATGGGCCGGATCGATGGCGATCCGCATCTGCTGCGGGCGGGCCGCGACTACCCGATCTGGCCATCGAGCATCGCGCAGGGCTACGTCGAGGTAGACCGTATCGCGATCGAGTTCGCCAGATGAGCCGCTATCCGCGCACCGTGCTCGGTACGGTTTGCCTGCCATGGACGGACGATGGATCGCTGGACGAGCCCCTCTTCCGCCGCACCATCGGCAACCTCGTGCGCGCCGGGATACCCGACCTCTACGTCTTCGGCACTGCGGGCGAAGGTTATGCCGTGACCGACGGCATGTTCCAGCGAGTGGCCGCGATTTTCGCCGAGAGCATGCGAGACGCTGGCGGCTCGGCGCCGATGGTCGGCCTCGTCAGCATGTCGCTCGCGACCATGGTCGAGCGCCTCGAATTCTGCCTGGGGCTCGGTATCACGACATTCCAGTTCGCGCTGCCCAACTGGGCCGCGACGTCCGATAAGGAAATGCGGCAGGTCTTTGCCGCGCTCTGCGGCCGTTACCCGGAAGCGCAATTCCTGCACTACAACCTCGTGCGCTCCGGCCGCCTCGTGCACCCAAAGGACTACGCCGAACTCGCCGACCGCCACCCAAATCTCGTCGCGACGAAATATGGCGGCGGCGACCCGTTCATGATCTCCGGCCTGATGCGCCACGCGCCCCAACTGAGGCATTTCCTCACCGAGCAGGGCTACTATATCGGTGCGCCACTGGGCGAGTGCGGCCTGCTCGCTTCGGTCTCATCGAGCAATCCCAGGCGCGCACGGGACTATCTCGAGGCCGGCGCGGCGGGAGACGGCGTTCGCCTGGCGCATCTCTATCGCGAGCTGTGCGGTGTGCTGCATGCGCTGCTCGACGCGACGGGGACGGCCTTCATCGACGGCGCCTATGACAAGGCCATCCTCAAGCTCGCCGAGCCCGACTTTCCGCTGCGCCTGCTGCCACCCTACGAGACGGCGACGGAGGAGATGTTCGTCAGATATCGCGATGCGCTGGCCGCCGATTGCCCCGATTGGCTCCCGACTAAAGGCTGAGGGCGCTGGCGATACGCCAGACGCCGTGCGCATCGCAGGCGGCGTAGTACATGCGCCAGCGCCCGTCATCGAGCGCGACCAGCGACATGTCCTCGGCATGCACCGCGTCGATTCCGTCGCGCTCGTAGCCGCCACCCTCGATCACGACACCATCGCGAATCCAATTCAGCCCATCATGGGAATGCGCCATCAGGATGCGCGAGCGGTAGCCGGACATGTCGGCCGCGATGGAGGCGGCGGCAAAGTCGACGCTCGTCCCGCTGGCAACCGCGGCGGCATCGGCACTGGGGTGCATCGGTGCCGTCATGCCCGGCGGTACGTCCTGCCAGGCGGAATAGACCATGCGCCAGGGTGTTCCCGCTACGGGCTCCGCGGCCGTGATGCCGGCGCTGTCTATTTCACCCTGCCGATCGGCAAGCCGGATGCCGGGCTCGCGCTCGAAGTACAATCCATCGGCGGTCACCGCGCTGATGACAGGCGTCGCGACGCGCGGCCCCCGATCCGGAGCGCCGCCCGCATGGATGGACTCGAAGCAGTAGAGCCGCCCTCGGCCATCGGGCAGTGGCACGAAGCGCGGTGCGCCGACGCCGCCCGGCGAACCGAAGCGAATGCCCGGCTCAATCCGCCATTCGAGCTGGTCGTGCGATACCGCGCTCATGATGGCGGTGGGCAGGCTGGCCGGGCCGCGCGCCTCGAAATACATGCGCCAGCGGCCATCGAGTGTCGTCGCGATGCTCGGCGCCAGCACGCGCAGCGACATCTGCGCAAGAGCCGGATCCGGAGCGAGGCGGATGCCGGGCTCGGGCGCGAAGTCGAGGCCATCGCTGGAGACCGCGCTCAGGATATAGCCCTGACAATCCGGGAACGGCTTGCCCGGCCCGATGGCGGTGTAGAACAAGCGGAAGCCGCCGTCCGGCGCGCGGGTGATGCAAGGAGCCTGAACCTTGGCGCGGTCGAGTTCGCGCGTACCCTCGATACGTGCCCCACTCTCCCTCCGCCAGCGCTGCGGCAGCATCGACTTCCCCCGGTCCGCTTGACGGCTATCGGGTTATTCTTATAACAATATAGCATAGGGTCAACGGCGGCTCGCGCGCGCCGGGGGGAGGCGTCGATGGGCAAGGGGCAGGAGCTGTGGAAGACGGCCAAGACCGTCATTCCAGGCGGCAATATGCTGCTCTCCAAGCGCCCCGAACAATTCCTCCCTGAGCAATGGCCAGCTTATTATTCGAAGGCAAAGGGGTGCCGCATCTGGGACCTCGACGGGCGCGACTATATCGACATGTCCATCATGGGCATCGGCTGCAACACGCTCGGCTATGGCGACCCGGAGGTGGACGAAGCGGTGCGCCGCACGGTCGAACTGGGCAACATGTCGACGCTCAACGCGCCCGAGGAAGTCGAGCTGGCGCAAAAGCTGACCGCGCTTCACCCATGGGCCGACATGGCCCGGTTCGCGCGCACGGGCGGCGAAGCCAATGCAATCTCGATCCGCATCGCGCGCGCGGCGACCGGGCGCGACGGCGTGGCGCTATGCGGCTATCACGGCTGGCACGACTGGTACCTGGCGGCGAACCTGGGTAATGCCGAGCAGCTCGCCGGGCACCTGCTGCCGGGGCTCAGCCCCAATGGGGTGCCCAATTCGCTGCGCGGCTCGGTCCACCCCTTCACCTACAATGATTATGACGCACTCGAAGAATTAGTCCGCGGCAACGAGATCGGCGTCATCAAGATGGAGGTGTCGCGCAACTACGAGCCGACCGGCGACTTCCTCGTTCGGGTGCGAGAGTTGGCCGATGCGCACAACATCGTCCTGATCTTCGACGAGTGCACATCGGGCTTCCGGCAGGCCAATGGAGGCCTCCACAAGATTTATGGCGTCGAGCCCGACATGGCGGTGTTCGGCAAGGCGCTGGGCAACGGCTATGCGGTGACCGCCGTGCTCGGCAGGCGCGAGATCATGGAGGCGGCGCAGAACACCTTCATTTCGTCGACCTTCTGGACCGAGCGGATCGGCTCGGCGGCGGGCGTTGCCACGCTTGGCGTGATGGAGCGCGAGAAATCGTGGGAGAAGATCACGGCGACCGGCAGGGATATCACGGCGCGCTGGCAGGCGCTGGGCGCCAAGTACGGGCTGTCGCTCACGACGGCCGGGGTCCCTGCCCTCACCGCATTCACGCTCAAGACGCCCAAGGCACAGGCCTATCGCACGCTGATCACGCAGGAGATGCTGGCCAAGGGCTACCTTGCTGCGACGAGCGTCTATGCCTCCACCGCGCATACGCCCGAAATCGTGGACGGCTATTTCGGGGCGCTCGAGCCGATCTTTGCCCTCATTGGCGAGTGCGAGGACGGCCGCGACGTGATGACTCTCCTCAAGGGGCCGGTGGCCCATTCCGGCTTCACCCGGCTCAATTGACGGACGCTATGGCCCTACCCCCGCTCACCCCCGCTGCCCTCGGACCGCTGGCGACACTGCTCAGGGCCAGGGACGGCAAATACACCGACCTCCCGCAGGTGCTGGAGCCGGGCGACACGCCTGGCCGGCACGGCTTCGCGATCCTCTGTCCCGAGCCGGTGCCCGGACCGGCGATCCGCATCACCGCCCTCGAACGTCACCCGCACTCGACGCAATCCTTCGTGCCGATCCGGGCAGGCCGCTGGATCGTCGTTCTGGCGCCGACGCTGCCCGATGGAAGACCTGACGTCGCAAATATGCGCACCTTCCTCGCCGGCCCGCAGGATGCCCTGTGCATCCACCGCAATGTCTGGCATGCCGGTTTGACCGTGCTCGACGGGCCGGCCGAATTCGGCATGATCATGTGGCGCGCGGACGCCGGAGACGACGGCGTGGTACAGGAGCTCGAAGCGCCCATCTCGCTGACGGTCGACGGGATCAGCGGCAGCCAGGGAGGCTAGGTTGGCGAGGCAGGTCTATATTTCGGGCCGGATGGTGCTCGAAGCGGAGGCGAAGATTTCGATCTTCGATAGCGCCATCATGCTGGCCGACACGGTGACGGAATCGACCCGCACATTCCGCCACACACCGTTCAAGCTCGAGCAGCATGTCGAGCGGCTCTACCGGTCGCTTAAGCTCACGCGGATCGACCCCGGCATGAGCGCAAGGCAGATGATGCGCACGACGCTCGATGTGCTCGAGGCCAATCTCGACAATTACGGCGAGAGCGACGATTGCTGGATCGTCCACAACATTTCGCGGGGCATCGCCGTGGCCGGTGCCGACCCCACGGTGCAGGTCGGAGCCGCGACGGTGATGATCTTCACCCAGTTCATGGACCTCAAACCCTGGGCCCGCTTCTACACCGAGGGCTGCCACGGCGTAACGCCGATGAGCCGGATGGTCCCGAGCCAGTCGCTCGACCCGCGCATCAAGAATCGCAGCCGGCTCGCCTATACGCTGGCCGAGATGGAAGCCAAGCAGATCGACCCCAACGCACAAAGCGTGATTCTGGACCTCGACGGACATGTCGCCGAGAACAAGGGCGGCAACATCTTCTGCGTGTCCAACGGGGTGCTGCGCACGCCGAGCACCGTCAACTGCCTCGCCGGCGTCAGCCGCGCGACCGCGCTCGAGCTCGCGAGCAAGCTCGGCATCCCGACCGAGGAAACGACCCTGCTTCCCTACGACCTGGCAACAGCCGATGAGATGTTCTTCACATCGACGCCCTATTGCATCATGCCATCGACCCGGTTCAACAATCTGCCGGTCGGCGACGGCGCGGTCGGTCCGGTGACCAAGCGCCTGCTCGAGGCATGGAGCGAACTCGTCGGCATGGACATCGTCGCGCAGGCGCAGGCCCAGATCAACTGATGCCCGAACGCGGCTCACCAAGGATGCGCGATGACAAGGGGCATGTATCTTTATCCGTGGGATCTCGAGGACGAAGGCGCGGCCAATGTCCTGCCGCGGCTGCGTGACATCGGGATCGACGCCGTCTCGCTCGCGGTGAGTTACCACGCCGGCAAGTTCGTGCGTCCGCACGCGCCGGGCCGCCGCGTCTATTTCCCCGAAGACGGGACCATCTATTTCGAACCCGAAGACAGCCGCTACGGACGCATCAAGCCGCGCCGCAACTCTCAAATTGGCGCCTATGATCCCCTGCGCGAGATTGCCCGCCACGATCCGGGCATGAAGGTCACGGCATGGACCGTGGGGCTCCACAACACGCCGCTCGGCCGCGAGCACCCCGACCTCGTTGTCCGCAACGCCTTCGACGATCCGCTGTGGAACGCGCTGTGCCCATCGCAGGCGGCGGTCCGCGAATATCTGGTGGCACTGTGCAGCGATCTCGCCGGCAACCAGCCGCTCGCGGAAATCGCCATCGAGACGCCAGGCTGGCAGGCCTATCGGCACGGGCATCATCACGAGTTCGAGCTGATCGAGCTGACGCCGCGGGCCGAAGTGATGCTGGGCATGTGCTTTTGCGACGCCTGCCTCGCCGCCGCGAAGGCTGCCGGTCTCGACGGCGCCGCCCTCAAGGCGCGCACGCGCGATGAACTCGACACCTTCTTCGCCGATGGCACCGAGCCCGCGAGCGACCCCGAAACCGATGCCGACTGGCGCGCCCTCACGGCGATGCGGACGGAAGGCGTCGGTGCGCTGGTCGACGAGGTGCGCGCGGCGATGCCGGCGGCGGTCAGCCTCGCGGTCATTCCGACAACGCAGTCGCCCAACGCGCTATGCTGGATCGAAGGCAGCGACCTGGCGCGGCTGGCGCAGACGGCCCGTCTCGAGGTGCCCGCCTACCAGGTCGGCGTGCCGGCGATCATGGCCGACGTCGCCCAGGTGCGGGCGGCCGCCGGCGGGGCGGCTCGCATCGGCTACATCCTGAGGCCGACATTTCCCAATCTCGGCTCAGCCGACGAGGTCCGCCGCGCTGTCACGGAACTAGCGGCCACGGGTGCGACATCGATCTCGTTTTACAACTATGGTCACATGCGCCTCACCTCGCTCGACTGGATTGCGGCGGCGCTCAGATGAGTGAAGGAGACAGCATGCGACACGAAAAGACAGTGGCGATCGTAACCGGCGCCGGTCACGGCATCGGCCGCGCGATCGCCGCCCTGCTCGCACGCGAAGGGGCTGCCGTGGGTGTCGTCGACATCGACGAGGCCTCCGGCCGGCGCACGGTCGACAGCCTCGTCGAGAGCGGGGCGCGCGCGCATTTCACGCGTGCCGACATCACCGATTTCGCTGCCGTGGAAGCGGCCTTCGCCGAAGTCGCCGAGGCGCTCGGGCCGACGACGCTGCTGGTCAATAACGCAGCGTTCAGCGACGCAGGCAGCCTCGAGACCATCTCACTCGAAGGCTGGCACCGCGAGATCGACATCAATCTCAACGGCACCTATCACTGCATCCGCGCCATCGTGCCGGCCATGCGCGCCGCGGGCGGTGGCGCGATCGTCAACATCTCGTCGGTCAACGCCCTGCGCTATTTCGGCAATCCCAGCTACAGCGCCGCCAAGGCGGGAATCATCAGCCTCACCAAATCGGTCGCCAGCGAATACGGGCCTGCCGGCATTCGCTGCAACGCCATCTGCCCCGGCTCGGTGCGCACCGAAAACATCACCTGGACCATCCGCCAGCAAAAGGATCCGCAGGTCTTCGAGAAGCTCGCCCGCTGGTACCCCGTCGGCCGCGTCGCCGAACCCACCGACATCGCCGAAGCGGTCGCCTTCCTTGGCGCCCCGCAGGCCGCCTACATCTCGGGCGCCGTGCTCGCCGTCGATGGCGGGCTCCTCTCGGGCATGAATGTCATGATCGACGACTTCATCCTCGAAGCCAGGGACTGAGGCGGAGACGGCAAGCCTGCACCCCGCGGGGCGCACCCCCACCTATGGGTCAAGCTTCTGCTTTGGCGGATAGACGTGCCACTCGCCAGTCCAGTTGCGGGCGCCACCCTCCGCGATCAGTGCCCGCGTCACCGGGACCTTGCCGGCGCCGCCGGGCAGGTCGAGCACATAGGTCGGCTGGGCCAGCCCCGACAGCCGGCCACGCAGCGCCTCGACAAGATCGAGGCCTTCGGACAGCGTCGTACGGAAGTGCGCGGTGCCTTTGGCGAGGTCGCCGTGATGCAGATAGTAGGGGCGGATGCCCAGGCGCAGGAAGGCGCGCAACAGCGCTTCGAGCGCCGGCAGCGTGTCGTTGATGCCCTTGAGCAGAACCGACTGACTGACCAGCATGACGCCCGCCCGCCGCAACGCTCCGATCGCGGCCTCGGCTTCCGGCGTCAGCTCGTCGGCATGATTGCAATGCACGGCGACGACGACGACCTTCTTCGACCCCGAGACAGCCGCCACGAGGTCGCCCGTCACCCGCTCGGGTGCCACCACGGGCACGCGGCTGTGCCAGCGGACGATGTCGAGATGATCGATGGCATTGAGATGGTCCATCAGCCCCTGGATGCGGCGCGCCGAGAGCATCAGCGGGTCGCCCCCGGTCAGGATCACCTCGCGGATTTGCGGCCGCGCCTGGACATAGACGATGGCGGCAGCGATGTCGTCGTCGGACATGGCGCCGTCGCCCTCGGGACCCACCATCTCGCGCCGGAAACAGAACCGGCAATAGACCGGGCAGACGCCGACCAGCTTGAACAGCACGCGATCGGGATAGCGATGGACGAGCCCGAACATCGGGCTGTGCGCGGCATCGCCGATCGGATCGTGCCGCTCGAGCGGACTGATGGCGAGCTCGCGCCGGTCGGGGATGAACTGCCGCGCAATCGGGCCATCGTTGCCGGTAGCACGGATGCGGGCCGCCATCTGCGGGCTCACGCCAACGGCGAAGCGCTCCGCCACCGGCGCGAGCTCCGCCGCGGCGGCGGACAGCAGCAAACCGGCGTCGCGCAAATCGTCCAGCGAGCGCAGGGTTTTGCTTGGGGCGGTATGGTTGGCGGGCAGCATCGCCGCGTCCTGCCACCAACCCGGCCCGGTGTCAAAGCAGGGCCGAGGTCAGAGGGCGCGCGCAAGGCTTGCCGATGAACCGAGCGCCATGGCCGGCGGCTGGCGTCCTGTCGGGACACGCATCCTGTCGACAGCAATGGAGGAATGGCGCGCCCGAAGAGATTCGAACTCCTGACCCCCAGATTCGTAGTCTGGTGCTCTATCCAGCTGAGCTACGGGCGCGCGGGCTTCGTGGGGGGCGTGACGCCCGGGAAGCGGCGCCACCCATACACAGGGCGCCTTGGCTTGGCAAGCAGGCGATCAGGCGACCCGCGAGGCGGCCGGCAGGGTGATGTCGAAGCGCGTACCGGGCTCGAGCGGCACATAGTCGAGCGATCCGCCATGCGCGGCAACCAGTTCGCGCGCGATGGCGAGGCCGAGGCCGGTGCCGCCGGCCCGGGCCGACCCCTCGAAGGCGACGAACAGGTTGTCACGGGCGCGCGGCGGCAGACCGGACCCATTGTCGATGATCGAGACCGTGTAGCCCTCGGCGCCCGGGGCGTAGGTTACGCGGACACGCGAAGCGGTGGTCTTTTCCCCCGCCACCTCGAGCGCCTCGCGGGCGTTCTTCATCAGGTTGACCAGCACGCGAGCCATCTGGTTGGGGTCCACCCGGATCGTCACGGCATCAGGCACCTCGTTGTCGAAGATGACGACCGGGTGGCCGCGGAGCCCCGCATCGATGGCGGATTCATCGACGAGTGCGCGCAGATCGACCGGCTCGGGCTTCGGGGGCACGCCGCTCTGGCGGCCATATTCGACCACCGACTGGGCGAAGGCGACGGCCTTGTCGATCGAGTGCAGCAGACGCGGCGCGAGGCGCTGGATCTTGGGATCGTCGAGCGCGACCACCTGGTCGGACAGCATCTGCGCCGAGGTCAGCGTGTTGCGCAGATCATGGTTGATCTTGGCGACGGCCAGGCCGAGATCGGCGAGATGCCGCCGCTGACGGAGCATCGAGAAAATGTCGGCCTCCATCGCGGCGAGCTCTTTCTCGACGATGCCGATTTCGTCCTTGCGCGGCGTGGGGGCAATGATGAGCGTCGCGTTCTCGGGGTTCATGCGATAGGCGACCATGTTCTCGGTCAGGCGACGGATCGGCACGATCAGCAGGCGGCTGACCAGCAGGTAGAGCACCCCCGCCGTCAGCAGCGCCACGAGCAGCGAAATCAGAACGATGTTCCACGAATACGCGATCAGGTCGTCGTGCAGCGGCCTTTCCTCGATCAGCACCTCGACCTCGGCGTCCTCCTCGTCGCCCACGCCGTCGGAATTGCCCAGGATGCGGAGCACACGATCGCCGCCATGGGTGAGGGTGTCGATGGCCCCCATGATCAGCGTGCCGTAATCGGTCTGGCGCATGTCGACAGTCACCGCTTCGCGCGGCATCGGCCGCTCGTCGAGCTCGATGAGCTGGCTGCGGCCCTCCCGACGATAGACGATGGCAATGGCTCCAGCTGAGGTCAGCAAATTGTCGGTCATCATGGCAGGCAGGTTCATCACGTCGGGCACGGTATCGACGACGCGCGCCGCGACGATGCCGATGCGCAGCCGATCGTTGAGCCAGGACTGGCGGTAATTGCCGGCCGAAGGCAGGTAGATCACCACCTCAACCGCAAGAATCACGAGCGTGATCGTGGCGATCAGCTTGACGGAAAGCCCGGAGAACAGTCCAGGCATGGCGCGGCGCTCGCTCATATTGCCCGGAATCTAGTCAATATGGCCTACCGCAACAAGCGATTGAGCGAGAACAGGCGCTGCTCGAGCGCGCTGCGCGGTGCGGCGCTAGCTGCCGCCTCGCCCAACTGCCGCGCAAGATCGGCGTAGCTCGGATAGGGCGCCGCGAGGTCGGCGAGGCGGGCTGCGGGGATTTTCTGCTCGATGGCGAGGGCGAAGAGCGCGGCCAGTTCGGCCGCCCCGGCCCCGACGATGCCGGCGCCCAGAATGTGACCGCCGCGCGCGACGATCAGCTTGACCAAGCCCATTCCCTCGCGACCGGCGCGGGCCATGTCGTTTTCAGCGTAGCTCGCGCGCAGCACCGAAAAGCCGGTGCGGAAGCGGCCACGCGCCATCGGTTCGGTGAGACCGATTTCGGCGATGGGCGGATCGGTCAGCGTCAGGCGCGGGATCGCGGCCGCATCATAGCGCGATTGCAGGCCCAGCAGCGCGGCGCGCACGACGATATCTGCCTCGATCGCAGCGAGGTGCGGCGACGGCGCATGTCCGGCCGCTTCGCCCACCGCCCAGACCCGGGGGTTTGTCGTGCGGAGCGACGCACTGAGTGACAGTGCGCCGGCGTCCGATTTGCTGCGCCTGATGCGGGCTGCGTCGAGTCCGAGCTCGCCCAGCTCGGCGGCGCGGGCGGAGGCGACGAGGATGTGGGAGACATCCAGCGTCCCCGGTTCGTCGCGGTCGCGGATGACGACGCCGATGCCCTGGCTGCGTGCCTGGATCGCAACGACGGTCGATTGTTCGAGCACGGGCACGCCTTCGTCACGCAGGCGTCGCACAGCGATCTCGGCAAGCTCGGGGTCGGCCTGCGGCAGGACCCGGCCGGGCTCGACCACCGTCACCTCGCAGCCCAGCCGGCGGTGTGCGAGCGCCAGCTCCAGCCCCATGGGGCCGGCGCCGATGATGACGAGGTGGGTGAGCTTGCGGGTATTGTCGAAGATCGTCTCGGTGGTGAAATAGGGCACCGACAGCAGGCCCGGAATATCGGGCTGGACGGGCCGGGCGCCGGTGGCGATGACGAAGCGGCGGGCTCTGATCCGGGTGTCCCCGGCCTGGAGCGTCCGCGGATCGGTAAAGGTGCCGGTGCCCCTGACCAGCCCGATCCCCTCCGCCGCGAGCTTCGCGGGAGCGACGTCGCTGCTGCCGCGACCGATGATTTCGCCCACATGGTCGTGGACTTTGCGAAAGCTGATCCTTGCCGGCTCTCCGAACACGCCGAAGGCGCCTGCTTGCCGGCCTGCCGCCGCCTTGTCGGCCGCAGCCATCAAGGCGCGGAGCGCCAGGGCCCCCGATTTGAGGCTCATCCCGCCGGTGTCGCCGCGCTCGACGATGGCCACCTCGGCGCCCAGCCGGCGGGCGGCCTGCGCCACGGCAAGGCCGCACGCTCCGGCGCCGATAACGCATAGATCGGGGGTTAAAACCTCAGCCAAATCGGACCTTTGCCGCCGCAAAGCGCAGTATTCGCCACCGGTTCTAGCCAAACGGCATGAAAACGCCAGAGCCGGCGGCGATAAGGGCCCGGGCGCTGCGACAATGAAGCGGCGTCGGGACAGGCGCAAACGTTGACTTGACGGGGTGGTTTCAGTATAGCCCCAGCCCTGTTCAGCCGCGCGACAAGGACGGCATTGCCGCGTCTTCGGCGCCGGCATCGATCCAGCGTGTATCGCAAGACCCAGAGGACCGCGCCCGGCGT
>CAZASR010000008.1:0-50261 GCA_964487765.1 uncultured Devosia sp.
CCTGGGACATGGCCGGCGGCATGGTGCGCGAGATCGGCTGGACGCCGCGCTGGATTCCCGAATTGCAGCGCGAGACGCTGCTCGTCGAGAGGCTGTTTTACCCCGAGAAGTGGATCTACCAGCGTCACCAGCTTTCCGCTGTCGATCCCCGGCAGGGCGGCATCGGCAACATGGTCAATTGCGGCGCCGCCATGTACATCGCGCCCATCGGCGCGGCCAATGCCTGCGACCCGGCGGCCGCTTATGAAGAGGCGATCGGGTTTGCCTCGGGGCACCAGCACAGCTTCGGGCTGGAGGCCGCTGGGGTCATGGCGGCGGCAGTGGCCGCGGCTTTCGTTCCGAACGCAACGATTGACGACGTCCTGGAAGCGGCAATTGCCGTCGCCAAGGACGGCACCAAGCGCGCTATTACGGAAATCGCCACGGCGGCGCTGAAGCTCCGGCGGGCCGGCAAGACACACGCCGAAGTCACGGCGGCCTTCCACGAGATCATCGCGAAATTCTCGCCGATGGGCGACGACGTGAACCAGGCGCCCGAGAAGGCCGGCCTGCCGACTGCGGCGTATCAGCCCAACCGGCTTCACGCGATCGAGGAGTTGCCGCTGGCACTCGGTTTCGCTGTCCTAAATGACGGCGCCTTCCGCAAATCGGTCGAGGACGGCATCAACTCCGGGCGCGATACCGATTCCATCGGCGTCATGACCGGCGCCATCCTCGGCGCGCTCAACGGCGAAAGCGTCATCGAGAGCGCCGACCTGGCACTGCTCGACAAGGCCAACCGGCTCGATCTCATGGGGGAAGCCGATCGCTTCGCCGAAGCGGCCCGGGCCGTGATCAACGACGCCGAGCGTCGGGCGGCGCAAGTGGCCAATGATCGCGGCCTGTTGCTGGCGCCCGTCGCGGCCGGCAAGGTCGCCTGACCATCAGTGAAGGACACTAAGGTGAATACGCGGGACATCTACGAGCGCATCTATGCAGGCTTCATCGCCAAGGCCATCGGCGTGCGCCTGGGCGCGCCGGTCGAGCCGACGATCTGGACTCCGGAGCGAATCGAGAAGACCTATGGCGACGTGACGCAATACCTCCACGAGTTCAAGAACTTCGCGGCGGACGATGACACCAATGGCCCGGTCTATTTCATCCGCGTGCTGCGCGATTACGGTCTCGACTTCACCGCCGAGCAGGAGGGCCGGACGTGGCTCAACTATGCGGCGGAGGAGCACGGCATGTACTGGTGGGGGGGCTTCGGCCGCTCGACCGAGCACACCGCTTACCTCAATCTCAAGAACGGCATTTCAGCCCCGGCCTCGGGTTCCATTGCCACGAATGGCGCCGCCATCGCCGAGCAGATCGGCGGCCAGATTTTCATTGATAGCTGGGGCTGGCTCAATCCGGGCAACCCGAAGCGCGCGGCCGAGATGTCGGCGCGCGCCGCGAGCGTCGCGCATGACGGCAACGGCCTCCACGGTGCGCGCTTTGTTGCCGCGGCGATCGCCCAGGCCTTCGTCGCCAGATCCATCGATGAGATTGTCGACGCCGCGATGGCGCAGATACCCGGCGACAGCGAATATGCGCGCGTCGCCAGGGCGGTGATCGCCCATCACCGGGCTCACCCCGATGATTGGCGGAGCTGCCGGCGTATGCTGACCGCCGATTTCGGCTACGATCGCTATCCGGGCGTGTGCCACATCATCCCCAATGCCGGCGTGCTGATCATGGCCGTTCTCTACGGCAAGGGCGATCTGCCGCGCACGGCCGAGATCGCGACGATGGCGGGTTGGGACACCGACTGCAACGCCGGCAACGCGGCGGCGATCGTCGGCACCTTCCAGGGCCTGCAGCCCGGCTGGGACAAATACCGCAAACCGATCAACGATTTTCTCGTGACGTCGGGGATTCTGGGGACCGTCAATATCCTCGACATCCCCACCTTTGCGCGCGAGCTCGTCGTCACCGGCCAACGGCTCAATGGCGAGACGCCCGACCCGCTCTGGGTCGACGATTTCGAGCGCCGCGGCCTCCGCTTCGATTTCGACGCGCCGGGCTCGACCCACGGTTTTCGGACTGAGGGCACCAACGTCATCCTGCTCCGCCACACGGACGAGGTGCACGCCGAAGGCTCGCGCGGGGCGCTCGAAATCCAGCTCGACCGGCTGGAGCGCGGGCAGGGTGGGCGCGTCTTCTACAAACCCTGGTATCGCCAGAGCGAATTCAACGACGAGCGCTACCGCCCCATGCTCACGCCGGTGGCGGACAACGGCCAGATCGTGCGCTTCAAGCTCAAGCTCGATCCGTGGAACGGCGACGGAAATCTCCGCGTGGTCCCCTATGTGCGCCGCGGCATGAGTGGCACGATCGAAGAGATCGGCGCGTGGCAGATCCCGTCGAGCGGCGACTGGCAGCAATACGAATTCGCCATCTCCGACACCTCCACCGAGGCCGTCGATGAGATCGGCGTGTCGATCGAATATTTTGGCCGGCTGCGCTTCCTCGGTCGCCTGTTCCTCGCCGATTTTTCGGTGAGCGGGCCGGGCAGGGTGGTGCTCGACCCCAAGGTCGAGGCGCTCGAATGGGGCGGCGTTACACGCTGCACCTGGAACCGCGGCTACTTCACCATGGAAGATGGCCGGCTGCACATCCACACCGCTTCCAACGCCGACCTGTGGACGGGCAATGCCTATCTGCGCGATCAGCGCGTCGCGGCCACCCTCGCGCCGCTCGCCGGTAACTCGCATCTGGTGAGCGCGCGCGTGCAGGGCACCAGCCGGTTCTATGCCGGTGGCTTTCACGATGGGCAGGTCGTCATCCTCAAGGAGGATCACGGCACGACGGTGCTCGCCTCCGCGCCCTTCACGCTCGAGCTCGATCGCGACTATGAGCTCGAACTGCGCGCCATCGGCGACAAACTCGCCCTGTCGGCCGACGGCAAGGAACTGTTGACCGCCACGGACGCCGCCTATCGCTACGGCATGGGCGGGCTGCGGCTGGCGTCGGCTGGGCGTATGAGCGTCAGCCGCTTCGAGATCGAGGACTATTGATGGCGCTGGTGCCTTCGGCCTCACCATCATCCGCCCTTCGGGCACCTTCTCCCAGCGACGGAGAATGCCACCCTTCGACCCTTCGGTTCCACGCCCTTCTCCCCTGGTGGGAGAAGGTGGCGACGCCGGATGAGCGGGAGGCAACGCTCTCCCGAAGGCTCGGGTCATGACCAAGCCCATCCATTTCGATCCGGCATCGCAGGGCCCGCTACGTGGCGTGCGCGTGGTGGATTTGTCGCGGCTCGTCGCCGGCAACATGCTGAGCCTCCAGCTCGGCGATTTCGGTGCCGATGTCATCAAGGTCGAGCCGCCCGAAGGCGATCCGCTGCGGCAGTGGAAGGACGAAGGCCACGCCCTGTTCTGGAAAGTCTATGGCCGCAACAAGCGCTCGCTGGCGCTCAATCTGCGCGAGCCCGACGACATGACCGCGATGCGGGCCTTGCTCAAATCCTCAGACGTGTTCATCGAGAATTTCCGCCCCGGCACGCTCGAGAAGATGGACCTCGCGCCCGAAACACTGCTCGCCGACAATCCCGATCTTATCGTCGTGCGCATCTCGGGCTTCGGGCAGACCGGACCCTATGCACACCTCCCCGGCTTCGGCTCCATCGTCGAGGGAATGAGCGGCTTCGCCCACCGCAACGGCTTTGCCGATCGCGAACCGGTGCTGCCACCGCTGGCGCTTGCCGATATGATCTCGGGCATCTATGGCGCCAACGCCGTCACCATGGCGCTATTGGCGCGCGAGAAGGGGCTGAGCCGCGGCCAGGTCATCGATCTCAGCCTGCTCGAACCGATGGTCTCCGTGCTCGGCCCCGAGGCGGCGCTCTATGCCAAGACCGGCAAGGACAAGACGCGCGTGGGCAGCGGCTCCAACACCACGAGCCCGCGCAATGTCTACCTCACCCGCGACGGCAAGTATCTTGCCTTGTCCGGCTCTACCCCCCAGGTCGCCAAACGCATCTTCGAGCTGATCGGCCGCGCCGATCTCCTCGCCGATCCGCGCTTTGCGACAAATCAGGCGCGCGTCGAGCATCGCGAACTCGTCGACGAGGTCGTGGGCGGCTGGTTCGCCCGCCACGATCACGACGAGGCGCTGAGCATCATGCGCGAGGCCGGCGCCACGGTGGGGCCCATCTACTCGGCGGCCGATGCTGCGCGCGATGCGCATTTCATCGAGCGCGGTGTGACGGTCGAGGCGGAGGATGCCGACTATGGCGCAATCCCCATGCACAATATCGTGCCCCGCCTCAGCGCCACGCCCGGCGTGTGGCGCCGCCCGGCGCCCAGGATCGGCGAGCACAATGCCGAGATCATGAAGGAGCTCGGACTATGAAGCTTCGCTCCCTGCTCTATGTCCCCGCCCACTCGGAGCGCTTCCTCGCCAAAGCGCATGAGCGGGGCGCCGATGCGATTGTTCTCGATCTCGAGGATGCCGTGCCGGAGTCCGACAAGGACCGCGCCCGCGATGCCCTGCCCGATGCCGTGAAATCGGCCGGTCGCGGTGGCGCCCAAATCTTCGTGCGGATCAATAGCGGCCCACGACGCCGTGCCGATGCGGAAGCGGCGCTCCACGCGGGCGCCTCTGGCATCGCTCTGGCGAAAGCCGCAACAGGTGAACTCGGGGCCTATGGCCTGCCGCTCCTCGCGATGCTCGAAAGTCCCGCCGCCGTGCTCGATGCCCGCGACTTCGCGCGGCATCCAGCGGTGATGGGGCTGGTCGTGGGCGGCGAGGACTTTGCCACCGCCCTCGGCGCCTCGCCCACGCCCGAGGTTCTGCGCACGCCAAAGCTGCTGGTGCACTATGCGGCCAAGGCGGCGGGCAAGCTGAGCTTCGGCATGCTGCGCTCGATCGCCGATTACAAGGACCTGCCGGCCATCGAGGCCGCGGCTCGCGAGGCGCATATGCACGGCTTCGATGGCGCCATGTGCATCCATCCCTCGGCGGTGCCCATTCTCAACGCGGCCTTTTCGCCAAGCGCCGATGAAGTCGCCTGGGCCGAGCGCGTCATCGCGGCGGCCGAGGGGGGCGCGGGCGCGTTCACCGTCGATGGCCACATGGTCGACGCGCCGGTCATGGAGCGGGCCCGCAAGATCCTCGCTCTCTGATGCCCTCCCTCGGCTACAACCCCTACGTACCGCAGCCGAGGGACGTGCCGACAGTCGTGCCGCTCGCGCCGGGAGCCGATCTGTCGGTGCTCGACCATGCGAAGATTCTCGCGGCGCCCGCCGATCCCGCCGATCGCCCGGCTTGGCGCGCTGCCCTGGCCCGCTGGCGGGCTGAAGCGCGGGCGCGGGTCGGCCACGATGACTCGCGCTATCGCACGCGCGATCGGACGGCACGCGTCGTGAATGTCACGTGGCTGTGGGACGAGCTGCTCTACGATCACGCGCGCGGAGTCTTCACCGTGGACCGCTATCTTGCCGCGGCCGAGCGCGATTTTGGCGGCTTCGACGGCATCATCCTGTGGAACGCCTATCCCGTCCTCGGCATCGACGAGCGCAACCACTTTGCTTTTTCCGAAGACGTCCCGGAGTTGCCGGAGGTCGTCGCTCAATTTCAGGCCCGCGGCATCAAGGTCTATCAGAGCTATTATCCGTGGGAGACGGGCAGCGGACCCGAAGCGATCGGCCGGGTGAGCGCGCTAGTGCGCAAGTTGGGAGTCGACGGCGTCTTTCTCGACACCTCCAAAGAGGCGAGCGGCGCGCTCCGGGCCGCCCTCGACGCCGTCGATCCCACGCTTGCGACCGAAGGCGAGAGCAATGTCCCGCTGCCGCGCATCGCCGCGCAGACAATGAGCTGGGCGCAGTGGTTCGCCGACAGCGAGCCGCCCGGCGTGCTGCAGGCCAAATGGTTCGAGCGCCGGCACCAATTGCATCACGTGCGGCGCTGGCATCGCGACCATCTCGATGAGCTCCATTCGAGCTGGCTCAATGGCACCGGCATTCTCGTCTGGGAAGTCGTCTTCGGCATCTGGGTCGGCTGGAGCGCCCGCGACCGCGAGACGCTGAAGGCGATGTCGAGCGTCTGTCGCTCGCATGCGGCGTGGTTCGCGAGCGAGGAGTGGGAGCCGCTGGCAGACACGGCCGCGCCGCAATTGGTCGCATCGAAATGGGTGCAGGACGGCGTACCGCTGTGGACGCTCGTCAATCGCGGCGGCGACTATGACGGCCCATGGATCGAGGGCGAAGGTCTCGTCGACCTGATCACCGGCAAACCTGCCCACGGTTTCCTCCCGGCGGGAGGCATTGCGGCTGTCACAAAAGCCCCCTTGGCCGCCGATTCCCACATTGAGTCGCGATCGGCCACATCTGCATCGGCCGCCTTCCCCGCGCGCCCGGCGATCCGCGTCCCCGCGCCGGTCGTCCGACACGCCTCGGTCCCCGCGGGCATGGTGGCCGTCGACTGGCCCGGCGGCGACATCGAGGTCACCTGTCGCGTTCGCGAATCCGGGCTCTATGGCGAGGCGCCTTTCGTCGACGAGTGGCGGCCGTTGCCGCCCCGTCTCCACGGCACGGCGAGCCTGACCCGGCACGTCCCCGCGCGCCGCTTCGCCATCGGCGTTCGTGAAGTCACCGCAGCCGACTATCACCGCTTCCTCGCCGCGAGCGGCTACCCGCCGGCACGGACCGAGCGCTTCGCCCGCGCGCAGGCCGGGCCGGCGACATTCGTCGAGCTCGCCGATGCGCGTGCCTTCGCGGCCTGGGCGGGGTTCCGCCTGCCCACCGAGGACGAGTGGCAGATCGCGGCGGAGCAGGGGCTGCTCGAGCGGGCCGAGCCCCTCGTCTGGAATCTTACCGAAAGCGAGCACATCGACGGGCGCTCGCGCTTCCACATCCTCAAGGGTGGCTGCGCGCCACTCCCTGCACCATCCGACTGGTACATCGAGGGCGGGCCGATGCCCGCCAGCCGGTCGGTCAAGCTGCTGCAATGCGGCGCCGGGCTCAATCGCTCGCCCCGCATCGGCTTTCGCTGCGCGGTGGATTTGTAGGCGCGGTGCCCGCTCGCCCGTTGTGCGGCCCACCAGCATCGGCTATCCCACATTAGTAAATATTTACCCGGCTGGGCCGGGCGCTGGGAGGCATCGGAAAGTGGCGAGCAAGAACAAACCCATTCGCTGGGGCATCATTGGCGCGGGCGGAATTGCCAAGGCATTCCTGCGCGGCCTCAACGGCACCGACAGCAGCGATCTCGTCGCTATCGGGTCGCGCAACCCCGCCAAGGCTTCGCTCAAGACCGATTTCCCCGGCGCGCGCATCCATGATGGCTACGATGCGCTGCTCGCCGATCCCGAGGTCGACGCGGTCTATGTCTCCACTCCGCATCCCTGGCACGCCCAATGGGGCATTCGGGCCGCCGAAGCCGGCAAGCACGCCCTGATCGAAAAACCGCTGGGACTGACGGCCTTCCAGGCCGAGGCGATGTTCGACGCGGCACGCAAGGCCGGTACCTTCATGGGCGAGGCCTTCATGTATCGCCTCCATCCCCACACGCAGATCCTCGTCGATCTCGTCCGGTCGGGCGTCATCGGCGAGGTGCGCATGATCAAGTCGAGCTTCGGCTTCGCCATGCCCAAATTCATGCCCGAGCACCGTCTCTATGCGAACGACCTGGCGGGCGGCGGCATCCTCGATGTCGGCTGCTATCCGGTGTCGATGGCGCGGCTCATTGCGGGCGCCGCGGCGGGCGAGCCCTTCCTCGATCCGGTCAAGACGCTCGGCGTCGCCCATCTCGGCCTCGAGGGGACCGACGAATGGGCCTCCGCCGTGCTCAAGTTCCCCAATGAGGTCATCGCCGAAGTCAGCTGCAGCGTCAGCGTACAGCAGGACAATGTGCTGCGCATCATCGGCACGCTCGGCCGCATCGAGGTCAAGGATTTCTGGTTCGCGAGCGGTCCGCGCGACGGCAATCCCGGCACCTTCGAAGTGCTGCTGCACGATGGCACCAGGCAGAAGTATGGCGGCAGGAAGGGCAAGCCCCTCTATGCCTACGAGGCGGACGCTGCCGCTGCGGCGATCCGTGCCGGCAGGCAGCAATTTGATCCGCCAGGCATGAGTTGGGCCGATACGCTGGGCAATCTGCGCGTGCTCGACAAATGGCGGGCCGATGCCGGCCTCGAATACACTTTCGAAAAGGCTCCCAGGCGCGGCGGCCTGACCATTCGCGGCACCAGGCTCAAGGCGCCCAAGGCGGGGCCGCTCGGCAAACGCCAGGTCAGCGGCGTCAGCCAGCCGACCTCGAAAGTCGCGATGGGCTTTGAGTACTTCCCCACGTTCGGCAGCGCCTCCATCCTGCTTGATGCCTTCTACGAGCGCGGCGGCAATCTGTTCGACACGGCCTGGCAATATGGTGGCGGCCGCAGCGAGACGTTCTTCGGCCAGTGGCACCGGAGTCGCGGCATCAAGCGCGACTCCTTTGTGCTGATCGGCAAGGGCATTCACACCCCGCTCAACTACCCCGACCAGATCGGCAGGCAGCTCACGCAGTCGCTTGAGCGCATGCAGACCGACCATGTCGACATCTATTTCATGCATCGCGACAACGAAGACGTTCCCGTGGGTGAGTTCGTCGACGCGCTCAACGCCGAAGTCAGGGCCGGGCGCATCAAGGACATCTTCGGCGGCTCGAACTGGAGCCGCAAGCGCATGGACGCGGCCATCAAATATGCCGGCAAGCACGGGCTGATGGCGCCCAACGCGCTCAGCAACAATTTCGCGCTGGCCGAAATGGTGCGGCCTGTCTGGGCCGGCTGCGTCGCCGCCTCCGATGACGACTGGAAGGCCTGGCTCAAGCGCCGCAAGATTCCGGTCTTCTCCTGGTCCAGCCAGGCGCGCGGTTTCTTCACCGACGCCGCCGGCCGCGACAAGTTCTCCAATGAGGAGATCGTCAACTCATGGTACTCGG
This sequence comes from uncultured Devosia sp., assembly GCA_964487765.1. Taxonomy (GTDB): domain Bacteria; phylum Pseudomonadota; class Alphaproteobacteria; order Rhizobiales; family Devosiaceae; genus Devosia_A. The sequence goes on from CAZASR010000008.1 coordinate 8,944, forward strand.
CCAGGAACTTCAAGCGGCGCGATCGGGCCGTAAAGCTGGCGGCCGGACTCGGTAAAACGCCGATCCAGATCGCGCTGGCCTACGTTCTCAACCACCCGTTGGAAGTCGTCCCGTTGATCGGTCCGCGCTCAATCGCCGAGCTCGACAACTCCATCGAAGCCACAGGCATCGAGCTCAGCAAAGACCAGATCAAGTGGCTGGAAGGCTAGCCTTCCGACACGCGGCCAACCTCCTCCCCAAACGCCGTGTGCGGGGGAGGAGGAATGTCAGCGGCGGTGCTACCAGTAGAATTCCTCCACATTCTCCCGCGCCCCCAGCAGGAACGCGTCCGCCACCAGCCGTAGCGGCGCGTCGCTCACCTCCGACTTGCCCTTCTTCAGCAGCTTGGCGAAGTGCGCGTAGATCTGCTCGTACTCCTCCGACGGATTCTCGATCGTCACATTGCCATTGACGCGCAGCACCGTGCCGCCCTTTTCGAGCTTCAATTCGTCGCCCTTCATCGTCTCGAAGCGGATCGTCCAGATCTCCCCCGACTCCTCCAGCCAGTTGAAGCCGGCAGTCATGATCGGCTGATGCGCCTGCGCGGACTTGAAGCGGATTTCGACATCGACCGGGGTCTGGCGGTTGGCGGGGAATTTGAGATGCGCCGCCGCGACGAACACCGGGAAGGGCACGACCTTGGTGAAGATCGACAGCGCATTGATCCCCGGATCGCAAACGCCGAAGCCGCCGGGCTCCCAAACCCAGTCCTGCCCCGGGTGCCATTTGCGCACGCTTTCGCGCCAGTCGATCCGCGCAAAGCGCAGTCCGTCCTTCTTGAGGATCTTCCTGGTGGCGTCGACCGCCTCGTTGTAGCGGCTATGCCAGGTCTGAAACAGGAGCCGCTTCTTCTTCTTGGCGTAGGCCACGAGGTCGTCGAGCTCGCTGATCGTCGGGGTCGGCGGCTTTTCCATCAGGACATGTTTGCCCGCATCGATCGCCTCGCGCACATAGGCGTGGCGCACCCCCGGTGGCGTGCAAATGGCGACGAGCTTGACCTCGGGCATCGCTGCATAGAACTCGGCCGCGGTCCTGAACACCGGCAGGTCACGGTGCCGTATCCCGCGCCCCGACACGGTCGCCGCCACCTCGAAATCCTTCGATTTGTCGATCACCGGCAAGTGCTGGTCGATGGCAATCTTGCCCACCCCGATGACGGCGATCTTGTGCTTGGCCAATCCAATTCCTCCCCTTCTGGCGGCCGCACTTAAAACGAAACCGGTGCCTTCGGAAAGGGCGCCGGCGAGGTCCCGGGAAAGCTGTCTGACAGCCGGCCGGTTGCTGTTGACCGGCCCCGCAAGCCCGGCTAACCGCTTGGCAAGCGAGGAGACCAAGATGCGCAATCCCAGGATCACCTTTGTCGGCGCCGGCTCGACCGTGTTCATGAAGAACATCGTCGGCGACGTGTTGCAGCGCGACGCGTTGCGCGATGCCCGGATCGCGCTCATGGACATCAATCCCGAGCGTCTCGAAGAGAGCGCCGTGATCGCCGGCAAGCTCATCCAGACCCTCGGTACCGGCGCGACCGTGGAGACCTTCAGCGACCAGCGCCGCGCGCTCGAGGGCGCCGATTTCGTCGTCGTCTGCTTCCAGATCGGCGGCTACGACCCGTGCACCATCACCGATTTCGAGGTGCCCAGGACGTTCGGCCTGCGCCAGACGATTGCCGACACGCTCGGCATCGGCGGCATCATGCGCGGCATCCGCACCGTCCCGCACCTGTGGTCGATCTGCGAGGACATGCTCGCGGTCTGCCCCGAAGCCATCATGCTGCAATATGTGAACCCCATGGCGATCAACACCTGGGCCATCGCCGCCAAATACCCCACGATCAAACAGGTCGGCCTCTGCCACTCGGTTCAGGGTACGGCCTTTGAGCTGGCGCGCGACCTCGACATCCCGGTCTCGTCGCTGCGCTATCGGGCCGCCGGCATCAACCACATGGCGTTCTACCTCAATTTCGAGCAGCGCCTCGACGATGGGTCATACAAGAACCTCTACCCGGATCTCGTCGCCGCCTATCGCAGCGGCAAGGTGCCAAAGCCGAACCTGTCAAACCCCCGCTGCCCCAACAAGGTGCGCTACGAGATGCTCACGCGGCTCGGCTATTTCGTCACCGAGAGCAGCGAGCATTTCGCCGAATATGTGCCCTGGTTCATCAAGGAGGGCCGTGACGATCTCATCGAGAAATTCGGCATCCCGCTCGATGAGTACCCCAAGCGCTGCGTCGAGCAGATCGCCCGCTGGAAGCAGGAGGCGGCGCGTTACCGGAACGCCGATACGGTCGAGGTCAAGGAGAGCCACGAATACGCCTCCGAGATCATGAACTCACGCTGGACCGGCCAGCCCAGCGTGATCTACGGCAACGTCCGCAATGACGGACTGATCACCTCCCTGCCGGAAGGCTGCGCCGTCGAGGTGCCGTGTCTGGTCGACCGCAATGGTATCCAGCCCACCCATATCGGCGACCTGCCGCCGCAGCTCACCGCCCTGATCCGCACCAACGTCAACGTCCAGGAGCTGACCGTCGCCGCGCTCATGACCGAGAACCGCGAGCACATCTATCACGCCGCCATGATGGACCCGCATACGGCCGCCGAGCTCGATCTCGACCAGATCTGGGCTCTGGTGGACGATCTCCTCGCAGCCCACGACGAATGGCTGCCCGAATGGGCAAGGGTGGGGAGGAAAGTGGCGGCCGAGTAAGGGCTCGGCGGCGCTGGCCTACTCCGCCACTCCCGTCTTCGCCGCCTTCGCCTCGTCGTACCACCATACCTGCGGGAAGCCGACGGAAAACTCCGGCAGCACCGCGGGATGGCTGAAGCGGTCCCAGCGGGCGATGCGCTCGTTGCGCAGCGTGTAGCTGGGGATGACGAAGTAGTTGAACAGCAGCACCCGGTCGAGCGCGGCCGTGGCGGCGAGCAACTCCTCGCGGTCCTTGGCGAACACGATCCGGTTGATCAGCGCGTCGACGCCGGGATCGGCGATACCGCCATAGTTCGAGCTGTTGTCGTCGTCCGCCGAGCCCGAGCCGAAGAAGAAATTCTGCTCATTGCCCGGCGACATCGACTGTGCCCAGCCCGAGTAGATCACCTCGAAATCGCGCGAGCGCACGCGGTTGATGTACTCGGCCGAGTCGACCGGCCGGATCGTGGTGGCGATCCCGATCGAGCGCAAATTTGTCTGCCAGGCCATCGCGACCGGCTCGATGGTCGGGCCGTTGAGCAGGATTTCGAAGCTGAACGGCGTCCCATTGGCATCGACCAGTTGATTGCCCTCGAGCGTGTAGCCCGCCGCCGCGAGCAGATCGAGCGCCTGGCGGAGGTTCTCGCGCACCTTCCCCGGATCGCCGCCGACAGGGCTCACATACTCGGTCGTGAACACCTCGGGCGGCACCTTGTCCTTCACCGATTCGAGGATTTCGAGCTCCTGGCCGGCCGGCAACCCGTCGCTGGCGAAGGGCAGGCCGAAGAAATAGGAGTCGATCCGCTCATACTGTTCATAGAACAAGGTTCTGTTGAGGCTCTCGAAATCGAAGGCGAGCATCAGCGCGTGGCGGACGCGCGGGTCCTTGAACTTGTCGATGCGCAGATTGGGGACGAACCCTACCATTACGCCGGAATCGCGGTAGGCGTTGGGGAACAGCTCCTTGATCACCCGGCCGTCCTGGACCGCGGGGAAATCGTAGGAATTGGCCCACCGCGCCGCCCGGTTCTCGGCCCACCAGTCGAACTGGTCCCCTTTGAAGCCTTCGAAGGCGACATCGAGGTCGCGGAAATATTCGAAGCGGACGAGATCGAAATTGTACTGCCCGATACCGATCGGCTCGTTCGCCGCCCACCAATCGGGGGCGCGCTCATAGGTGATCGAGGAGCCGGCGGCGTATTCCTTCATCCTGTATGGCCCTGACCCCATCGGCAGCTCCAGTGTCGAGGCCCCGATGTCGCGCGGCTTGCCCGAGGCGTCGGTCCCTTCCCACCAGTGCTTGGGTAGCACCAGCACCTGGCCGAGAATCGTCGGCAGCTCGCGATTATTGGTTGTTGAAAAGAAGAAGGTCACTTCGCCCGGCGCCGTCTCCTCCACCTTCGTCACGTCCTGGTAGTACTGCGCCATGTTGGGGTTGAGCTTCACCGTCGTCTCGAACGACCAGATCACGTCCTCGGCGGTGATCGGCTCGCCGTCCTGCCACTTCGCCTTGGGGTTGAGCCGGAAGGTGGTCGACGAATAGTCCGGCGGGAAGGCCCAGGCTTCGGCGATGTGGCCATAGGAGGCGTAGGTCTCGTCGAGCGGGGATTCGGTCAGCGTCTCATAAACGAGGCCGAGCCCGTCGGCCGGGCCGCCTTCGGGCAGAATCGGGTTGAACGTATCGAAGCTGCCCATCGCATCGAGGCGCACCAGCCCGCCCTTGGGCGCATCGACATTGACGTAGTCGAAATGCTCGAAGCCGGGCGGATATTTGGGGTCCCCGATGAGCGAGGTGGCGTGGTGCCATTCCCCGTTCTGGGCTGGGTCCGCAAGAGCGGGCGCGGTAGCGCCGAGCAGGACGGCGGCGAGCAGGAAAGCGCGAAGCATAAGAGTCATGGCGGGCCTCTATCGGGCTGTGAGATTGTCACTCTTGGTCGGCGGTGTGGCCAAATCTAGCACGTCGTTCGCTGGCGGCGGAACCGACACGTCGCTGAGCGCCGCGTTCATGAGCTGCCGCGTATAGGGCGAGGCTGGGTTGGCAAAGATTTCCGCCGCCGGGCCGGCCTCAACCACCTTGCCGTCCTTCATCACGATCAGCTCGTTGGCGAGCGCCCGGACGACGCGCAGGTCGTGCGAAATGAACAGATAGGTGAGCCCGTGCCGCGATTGCAGCATGCGCAGCAAATCCACTACCTGCGCCTGCACGCTCATGTCGAGCGCCGAGGTCGGCTCGTCCAGCACCACCAGCTTGGGCTCGAGCACAAGCGCCCGCGCGATGGCGACGCGCTGGCGCTGCCCGCCCGAAAATTCATGCGGGTAGCGATACATCATCGAGGGCTCGAGCCCGACTTCGATCAGCGCGCGCGAGACCTTGCGCCCGCGTTCCTCCTCGCTCAGCGCCGGCAGATGGACGTCGAGACCCTCGGCCACGATCTCGGCAATGGTCATGCGCGGCGACAGCGAGCCGTACGGGTCCTGGAACACGATCTGCATGTCCTTGCGGACCGGCCGCATCTCGCTCCAGCCATATGTCTGCAGCTCCATGCCCAGGAATACGATCCGGCCCTCGGAGGGTAGCAGCCGCAGCAGGGCGCGGCCGAGCGTCGTCTTGCCGCTGCCGCTCTCGCCCACGATGCCGAGCGTCTGCCCCTCTCGCACCGAGAGTTCCACGCCGTCCACCGCCTTGATGTGGCCGATCGTGCGCCGCAGCAGCCCGCGCTTGATCGGAAACCACACGCGCAGGTTTTCGGTCGTGGCGATCACCGCCGCATTGGGATCGGTTGGCGGCGGCTCGCCGCGCGGCTCGGCCGCCAGCAAATGGCGCGTATAGCTGTGCCGTGGGTTGCCGAAGACCTCGTCGACTGCCCCGCGCTCGACGATCTCGCCTTCGGTCATTACGCACACCTTGTCGGCAAGGTGCCGCACGATCCCGAGGTCGTGGGTGATGAACAGCATGGCCATGCCGAGCCGCTGCTGCAACTCCTGCAGCAGGCTGAGGATTTGCGCCTGCACGGTGACATCGAGCGAAGTGGTGGGCTCGTCGGCGATCAGCAGATCCGGTTCGTTGGCGAGCGCCATGGCGATCATCACGCGCTGGCGCTGCCCTCCCGAAAGCTGGTGCGGATAGTCGTCCAGCCGCGATGCCGCATCGGTCAGGCCCACAATGTCGAGCAGCCGCAACGTTTCGGCGCGCGCCGCCGCCTTGCGCAGGCCGCGATGGGTCACGATGATTTCGCTCACCTGCCGCTCGATCGTATGCAGCGGATTGAGCGAGCTCATCGGCTCCTGGAACACCATCGAAATGTCGTTGCCCCGTATACCGCGCAGCTCGCGCTCGTTCATGGTGAGGAGATCGCGGCCTTTGAAGCGGATGCGGCCACGCACTTCGGCCGAAGAGGGGAGCAATCGCAGGATCGAGTTTGCGCTCACCGATTTGCCGGAACCGCTCTCGCCGACCAGCGCCAGCGTCTTGCCGGTCTCGATCTCGAATGAAACTCCGCGCACGGCACGGATCGTCGCTGCGTCCATGCGAAAATCGATCGTGAGGTCCTCGACCTCGAGCAGCGCGCTCATTGGAAGACCTTGCGCGGGTCGAACGCGTCGCGCACCGCCTCTCCGACGAAGACGAGCAGCGACAGCATGACCGAAATCGTGATGAAGCCGGTGAGCGCCAGCCACGGCGCCTGGAGGTTCTCCTTGCCCTGGCTCAACAGCTCGCCCAGCGACGGCGAACCCGGCGGCAGGCCGAAGCCCAGATAGTCGAGCGAGGTCAGCGTGACGATCGACCCACCCAGGATGAAGGGCATGAAGGTCAGCGTCGCGACCATGGCATTGGGCAGCAGGTGCCGCCACATGATCGCGACGTTCGAAACGCCGAGCGCCCGCGCCGCCGCCACATACTCGAAATTGCGCGCGCGGAGGAACTCGGCGCGCACCAGCCCCACCAGCGTCACCCAGCCGAACAGCAGCAGGATCGCAAGCAGCGTCCAGAAGCTCGGCGCAATGAAGCTGGACATGATCAGCAGCAGGTAGAGCGAGGGGATGGATGTCCACACCTCGATGAAGCGCTGCATGAGGAGGTCCGTCCAGCCGCCGAAATAGCCCGACACCGCGCCCACGATCACCCCGATCACCGAAGACGAGATGGTGAGCGCCAGGCCGAACAGCACCGAGATGCGGAAGCCGTAGAGCAGGCGCGCCAGCACGTCCCGGCCCTGGTCGTCGGTCCCCAGCCAGTGCCAGTTGCCGATGATGCAGCCGGGGTCGGCCTCGCCTTCGGGATAGCCGGCGCAACGCTGGTCTTCCGGCATCGCCCAGGTCGGTGGGGTGGGCGCAGCGCGCGGCAAATTGTTATCGACGGTGCGGTAGGAGAAGCGGATCGGCGGCCACAGCATCCAGCCATTGGCTTCGATCTCGGTCTTGTTCAACGGATCGCGGAAATTGGTCGTGGCGAGGAAGCCGCCGAATTTGGATTCGGGGTAGTTCACGACGATCGGGAACAGCAGCTCACCCCGATAGACCGCAATGATCGGCCGGTCCGAGGCGACGAACTCGGAGAACAGCGACAGCCCGAACAGGAGAACGAAAATCCACAGCGACCACACGCCCCGCTTGCTGGCCGCGAAATTGCGGATGCGCCGTTGCGTGATCGGCGACACCCGCGGGCGCGCCGCCACCGCCGGCGGCGCCGCGACGTCGGCCGGTGCCCATACCGGACCGGAGAACGCCGACCCCCGATGGGCAAGGGTGGCAATCATACGGTGCGGCTTTCGAAATCGAGCCGCGGGTCGACCCATGCATAGACCAGGTCAGACACGAGGCCGATCACCATGCCCAGCAGCGAGAAGATGTAGAGCGTCGCGAACACCACGGAATAATCGCGCGCAATCACCGACTGGAAGCCGAGATAGCCCAGCCCGTCGAGCGAAAAGATCGTCTCGATCAGCAGCGAGCCGCCGAAGAAGCTGCCGATGAACGCCCCTGGAAAGGTGGCGATGACGATCAGCATCGCGTTGCGGAACACGTGCCCATAAAGGATGCGGCCTTCGGTCAGCCCCTTCGCCCGCGCCGTCGTCACATACTGCTTGGCGATCTCCTCGAGGAAGGAGTTCTTGGTGAGCAGCGTCGCGGTGGCAAAAGCGCCGAGCGCCATCGAGAAGATCGGCAGCGTGATATGCCACAGATAATCGAGGATTTGCTGCCACCAGGGTAAACTCGCCCAGCTGGAGGAGACGAGCCCCTTGAGCGGGAAGATCGTCCAGAAACTGCCGCCCGCGAACAACACGATCAGCATGATGGCGATGAGGAAGCCGGGCACCGCATAGCCGAGCACGATCACCGACGACGTCCACACGTCGAACCGCGACCCGTCCCTCACGGCCTTGCGGATACCGAGCGGGATCGAGATGCCGTAGCTGAGCACCGTCATCCACACGCCCAGCGTGATCGACACCGGCAGCTTCTCCTTGATCAGGTCGATCACCGAGATGTCGCGAAAGAAGCTGTCGCCGAAATCGAAGCGAATATAGTCCCACAGCATCGAAAAGAAGCGCTCGACCGGCGGCTTGTCGAAGCCGAAGCGCTTTTCGATGGCCGAGATGACCTTCGGATTGAGCCCGCGTGAGCCGCGATAGACGCTGTTGTTGCCGCCCTGCGTGCCCGCGCTTGCGGCACTGCTCTGCGTCCCGCCGCCGGGCTGGATCAGGTCGCCCGTTCCGCCGGTCACGGTCGCCATCACGCTGCCGCCCTGGTTGGACATCCGCGCAATCGCCTGCTCCACCGGTCCGCCGGGTGCAAATTGGACGATGACGAACGACACCAGCATGATCCCGAACAGCGTGGGGATCATCAGCAGGATACGGCGCAGGATATAACCAGCCATCGGCTCTCGGTTTGTTCCACGGCCAGAGTGCGCGACCGCAGTGGTCGATTTGTGACACAGCAACGCCGCCTAAGGGTAGGCTGTTCAGCGCGGAAGCACGAATGTGTGAGGGTGAGGCCGCTTGCGCCGTCCCTCGCCTAGTCCAGAAACACCTTCACCTTGTCGCTCCGCCCCTTCGCATCGACAACGGACACCGTCACATAGCCCGGGCCGTCCGGCTGCCAGCTGCCCTGGCGCGTGAATGCCGCCTGCTCGAACGGCGCCCCATTGGCAAAGAACGTAAACGGCGGCGCCCCATTGCGCACTTTCACCACCAGCGGCTGCCCGTCGCCGGCACCAATGCCGAGGTCGAGGTCGGAGCCGTCTTCGGGGAAGGCGATTTCGGGCGCGGGGTCGCGGGCCGTGCGGTTGTCGTTGGGGTGGCGAAAGCGCCGGAGCGGCTCGGGCAGGTCCGGATTGGCGGCGAGAATGACGCCCTTGGGCGGCGGCGCAAAGGGTGTCACCGGCCCGAGCCGGTCGAATGCCTCGAACAGGATCGGCGCCGCGGCCTTGATGCCGGCGATGCCCGGGACCGGCACGCCGTCGGGTCGCCCCACCCACACGCCGATGACCGTCTTGCCGTCATAACCCACCGCCCAGGCGTCGCGATAGCCGTAGGACGTGCCGGTTTTGAACGCGATCCGGCCGGGGATGCCGTTGACCGGCGGCGCCACGTCGCGAAGGATCGACGTGACGTACCAGGCCGAAACCGGATCGAGCACCGGCGCCTCCGTGCCCGTGGTCTCGACCCGCGGGCCGGCGCCGTCATTGAGGTGCACCGGCATGCCGCCCCGCGCGATCGCGGCATACATCGAAACCAGATCGCGCAGTGTCACGCCGACGCCACCCAGGCCCATGGCGAGGCCGGGCAGCGTCTGGTCGGGCAGCTTGGGCTCGGCATGGGCCCGTTTCATCCGCGACACGAACCGCGCCGTGCCCACCGCATCGAGCACGATCACCGCGGGGATGTTGAGAGACTCGACCAGCGCCTGGTGGATCGTCACCGTGCCGCGGGTGAAATTGTCGAAATTGACCGGCACATAGGCGCCGAACGCCGTCGTGCGGTCCTCGATCAGGCTTTCCGGATGGGCGAGGCCGAGTTCGAAGCCGAGGCCATAGATCAGCGGCTTGAGCGTCGAGCCCGGCGAGCGCACGGCCTTGGTCATGTCGACGAAACCGTCGGCCGCAGATTTGAACAGCCCGGCCGAGCCGACCGAGGCGAGGATGTCGCCGGTTTCCTGGTCGGCGACGAGGATCGCCACCGAAACCGCCTCGCCATAGGGCGCCGCCCGGGTCGCGCCGAGCTTTTCGAGCGCCTCCTGCAGCCGCTTGTCGATGGTGAGCGAAATCGTCCGCGCCTTGGGGTCGAGCGTCACCGCGTCATGCGCCAGGTGCGCCGCGAGCATCGGGAAATCGAGCCGCGCGGTGGGGATCGGCTCGCTGCGGGCCGCGTCGGCTTCCTCCTCAGCAATCACGCCGGCGGCCACCATGCGATCGAGCACCATGCCCCGTGCGCGCTTCGCCGCATCGGGATGGAGGTCGGGCCGCCGCGCTTCCGGCGATTGCGGCAGTGCCACCAGGAGCGCCGCCTCGGCCGTGGTGAGCCGCGTCGGCTCCTTGCCGAAATAGGCGAGGCTCGCCGCGCGCACGCCTTCGATATTGCCGCCATAGGGCGCGAGCGTCAGATAGAGCGTCAGGATTTCGTCCTTGCTCAGTTCGGTCTCGAGCCGGTCGGCATGCACCATCTGGCGTATCTTCGCTTCGAGGCTGCGCGTCGAGCCCGTTTCGAGCAGGCGCGCCACCTGCATCGTCAGCGTCGAGCCACCCGACACGATCCTGCCGCCGGCCATGGCGTACTGCACCGCGGCGCGCGCCATGCCGCTCCAGTCGATGCCGTGATGCGTCGCAAAGCGCTGGTCCTCATAGGCAACCAGCATGTCGATGAAACGCCGGTCCACCTGCGCGACCGTCACCGGCAGGCGCCAACGGCCGTCGGTGGTGAACGGACGGAGCAGCAGGCCGTTGCGATCGACCACCGCCGTCGAGACAGGCAGCGTCGCGGGATCGGGCGCCGCCGGCAACGCCGCCGCAATCTGCTCGATCGTGCCCCGTGTCCACGCCACGCCGCCGACGCCGAGGCCGGCGGCGACGATCAGCGCCACCGCTGCCCATTGCGACAGGCGCAACCGGCGGCCGCGTCCCCTGGCTGCGCCGGACGCCGTGCTCATTGCCCTGCCGTCTTGACCTCGATCGCCCCCGCATCCGTGTTGCCGCGGAACTCGGGGCGGTACATGTCCTCCACCGTTGCGCCCGGCAGCACGAATGTGCCCGGCGCCGTGGCGCGGACCATGTAAGCCGTCGAGAACATGTCGACATCGGACATGTAGCGGAAGGCGGCGACATATTGGTCGGTGCGCGATTCCACATGGTCCGGCGAACCGACGCTGAGCCAGCTCAGCTCGCCGACGGCGCCGCCCTGCGTCAGGTCCGGATTCTCGATCTCGAATCCGGCGGGCAGCGGGTCGACCGCGAGATAGTGCCCGGAGCCGAGCTGCGTCGGTGTCATCGTCAGCACGACCACGAAGCGGTCGTTCTGGGTGATGTCGTCCATGTCGGCTTCGGTGCCGTCGATATTGTAGAACACCCTTTCGATCCGGAAGCCGTTCTCGCTCGCCGCCGGCGGTTCCGCCGGAACGCCGGTCACCGAAACCTTCATCTCGGTCGCGGTGTTGCCGGTGTTCGTCACGGTCACCGGACCGTTGTCGAACTCCTCCTGCATGTAGCTGCGATAGACGGTGCCACCCAGCTCCTGGCCGTCGACGGTGATGCTGCCATCGGCCGTGTCCTCGGCGATTGCCGCCGCCGCGATGAGCGTCCAGCCGTCCTCCTGCGTCGAGGTCCAGCGTTCGACGTCGCGCAGGTCGCTGAGACGGCTCGCCAGCGCCGCAATGTCGACACCTGCGGGCTTGAACTCGGCGGCGAGGGCCAGCACCGCCGCGGTGTCGCGCAGCCGGCTGCCATAGTCGGGCCGCCACGCCGTCCGGTCCTCGCGTTCGCCCAGCATCTCGACCGCCGCCGCGAAGGCCTGGCTCGCGCGCGTGCGGTCGCCGTAAAGGGCGAGCGCCGCGCCGATCTGGGCCTTGGCGAGCGGTGTCGCGAAGCGGTCGAGCCGCGCCTCGAAATAGTAGCGCAGATCGCCGATCGCCGCCCGCCCGGCTCGCGCCAGGTCATAGAGCGCGTAGGCGATATCCTCGCCGCCCAGCTCGAAATCATTGGCGTAGCTGAGTTGGTTGCCGATCGAATCGAGCGCCCGGCCGAGCGCCAGCTCGGGCACGGCATAGCCCTTGTCCCTGGCGCGAAGCAGGAACTCCGTGACGAACGAATCGAGCCACAGATCGGTGGAGCTGTAGGCGCCCCATAGGCCGAACGAGCCTGCCGAATTCTGCTTGCTCAGCACGTCGGCGATCGCATCGGTGATGCGCTGGTCGATCTCGCTGTCGGTGCCCAGGCCGATGCTGGTGGCCACGTCGTTGAGATAGAGCAGCGGCATCGCCCGGCTCGTCGTCTGCTCGGCGCAGCCATAGGGGTAGCGGTCGAGCGCCAGCAGCAGTTCAGGCACCTCGAGCCGCGCAATCGGTCCCACCGCAAGGGTGAGCTGGCCCGAATGCATGATCAGGTGATCGAACTTCACCGCGCTCAGCTCCACGCTCTCGCCCGGCCCAATCGGGATCAGCTCGCTCGTGGTCATCTCGCTCGCCGCGGCGCGAACGCCCAGCGTCAGCTCCTTGACCATTGCCGTGCCGTCGGGCTGCGTCACGATCAGCCGCAAATCGTTGTTGCCGATCAGCGTGCCGGTGAGCCCGAGATTGAGCGAACTACGCTCGCCCTTGCCGAGCTCGAACGTCGTTTCGGTCGCATCGGTCGACAGGCCGTCGCCGGTGGTGAGCTCGACCCTGTATTTGCCGGCCGGGCCCGACACATTGTTGACTTCGACCAGCAGCCGCGAGGTGTCATCGAGCCTGAGGAAGCGCGGGGGGCTCATGGTGACGACCACCGGGTCGCGCACGAATACATCGGCCTGCGCATGGCCAACCTGCGTGTCGGTCCAGGCCATCGCCATCAGCCGCGCCGTGCCGGTGAAATCGGGGAGATCGAAGCTGATCTCGGCGGTCCCGTCCTCGCCCACTTTCACGATGCCCGAATGCAGCGCCAGCAGCACCGACGTCGCCGGCGGCGTCGACAGGCGCGACAGGTCGCCGTCGCCGCCCACGCTCAGCCCGCCCGGATCGCCCTGCGTCGGGTCGATCAGCATGCCGTAGAGATCGCGGAACTCGACGCCGAGCTGGCGCTGTCCGAAATACCAGCCGTCCGGATCGGGCGTCTTAAAGCGCGTGAGGTTGAGGATGCCGAGGTCGACAGCCGCAACCGCCACATAGGCCGTCTCGCCCGGCGCGACATTGTCGATGCTCACCTTCGTGGTGAAGGTCTGCCGCGGCAGCGTCTCGGTGGGCACGTCGAAACCTACCTCGAGCTTGCGCTCGCCGGGATCGACATCGGCGAAGGCAAGGCCCAACGCCCGTGCCGGCATCCGCTTCTCGGCCGCGTCCGCCGGCCGATAAAGGATGGCGGTGACATAGGCGCCCGGCCCCCAACTCTCGCTCACGGTGAGCGGCACGGTCGTGCCGCCTTCGGGCACCTCGACCGCCTGCATCTCGATGATCCGGTCGTCGACCACCATCACCAGCGCTGTGCCGGCAAACTGCGGATCGAGCTTGAGGTTGGCCGTTTCGCCCACCCGGTAGGCCGCCTTGTCGAGCGCGACCTTGAGCGTATCGGGCGTGTCGGACCCCGCCTGCGCGTAGTAATAGCCGGCGTAGAAATCGTAGCTCGAGGAGGTGGCGCCTTCGCCTGTGCTCTCGACTTCGAGCACATACTCGCCCCACCTCACCGGCGCCGCGATGCTCACCGGGCCGGAGGCCGTCGCATCGATCGTGCCGTCGGCGACCTGGCTCGTCGTCGTGATCGGCTCCCAGCGCCAGGTCCCGTTATTGCGGTACCACTGATAGGTCGTCTCGGTGCGCGACAGCCGCCACTTGATGCCGGGCTTGTCGATCATCTCGCCTTCCGGCGACACCGCGATGATGTCGAACCCGGCCGTCGAATCCTCGGGGATGCCGTCGGCGACCGAGAATTTCGGCCTGATGCCGAGCCGGTCGACATCGGCCAGCACCGGCCGGGTGAGTGAGCGCTCGATGGTGCGGCCATTGGTGTCGATCAGCCGCAGCAGCATCGTCGCTTCGAGCGGCTTGGTTGAAGGCATCGGCTCAGGCAGCGTCACCTGCGCCGTCGCCTTGCCCTGCTCGTCGGTCGTGCCGACGATCCCCAGCGGCTGGCGGTCGGCGCTGATCGTGTCGTCGAGCCGGCCGAAGCTGTACCCGGGGAAGCCGGGCAGCGACATCACCGGCCGCACGATCGAATCCGCCTCGATGCCGAGGTCGGGCGCCGTCGCGCCATAGAGATATTTGGCGGTCACTTCGATGGGCGTCGTGTCGCCGGGCACGATCCGCTCGACCGTCGTGCTGATCTCGAAGGCCAGTCGCTCGGGCTCGAAATCCTCGACCAGAAAGCCGACATTGGTCACCGGCGGCTGCGTCGTATCGGCATAGAGCTTGATGCGCCACGAGCCGCGCATCGCCCCGTCGCCCAGCGTATAGGCGAGATGGTAGCCGCCCCCCCCCTGGTCCTCGAGCACCTCGCGATCGGCGACCACCCCGTCCGGTCGCTCGATTTCCACCGTGAGCGGCAGGTCGTGCAGGGCATTGGCCCGGATGTCGCGCACCAGCGCCGTCAGGAACACCGTCTCGGTCGGCCGATACACCCCGCGCTCGGTGGTCGCGAAGATGTCGACCGGGCCCGGCGTCTGCCGGCCCTCCACGCCGCGATCGGTGAGGTCGAACGCACTCTTGCCCAGATCGAGGAACGCGTAGTCCTCCGCCGTCTCGGCAACCAGCAGCTGCGGCGCGCGTCCGCCCTCGCCGCGCCCGAGCCCGGGCGCGAAATCGGCGCGCCCGTCGGCGTCGGTCACCGCTTCGCCCAGCACTTCATTGTTGCGCGCGACCAGCTTCACCGGCGCATTGGCGACCGGCTGCGCGGTCGTCAGCGAACGCACGAAGGCATGGATGCCGTCCTCTCCGCTCACCGTGGTGAGGCCGAGATCGGTGACGATGAACCATTGCGTCGCCAGGTTCGCCCAATAATCGGCGGGCTTGCTGCTGGTGACGCGCGCCGTGACCACATAGGCTCCCGGCTGCAACTGGCCGATCGCCTCCGTCACCGGAATGGCGGTCGTCATCATCGCGTTGGGCTGGCCGTCGGCCAGGTCCACTTTGCCCTCGAAGGTCAGTTCGCCATAATTGTTGGCGACGTCTTCGGCCGAGTAGCTCTGCAGATCGCCACCGAAAATGCCGTTGCGGATCGCGGTCGCGATCGAGCGGTCGCCGATGCGGTAGATCATCAAATCGGCCTGTTCCGCATTCACCGAGGTGATCGGCAGCCCGCCGCCGAGTCCGGCGGGCATCACATAGGCATTGTTGGCAAAGGCGACGAAGGGCGTGCGGTCGGGCACATAGACATTGAGCGCCACATCCTGCTTGAGCGTGTCGCCATCGGCCGAGGGCAGGCCGGCACGCACCTTCACATTGTAGCGCTGGCCATGCGCAATGCCGGTGATGCAAAGCTGGCTGTCCTGCGTCTCGACGGCGACCTGCCGATTGCCCTCGACCGTGATATAGCTCGACAGATCGGTCGTCGGCGGGGGCAGGGGATAGGCAAACACCACGCAGATGCGCGGGCTTGCCGATTCCGAATCCACGGTGTTGTCGACGACGCGGAAGCCGTGGAGGTCCACGGCCCGGTCGAGCCGCGCCTGCAGCTCGACATCGTCCACCAGCTTGATGGACGCCCGATAGGTCGCGATCGCCTCGCGCCACATCGACCGCGTCTCGAACGCATGGGCGAGCGCGCCGAGCCCGGCGGCGCGATCCGCCAGGCTCTCCGACAGCAGCAGGCCGTTGATGGCCGCCGAGGTGGCGACATAGCCATTGTCATAGGCTTCCGACGAATTGCCGTTGCCGAGCGCCTGGTCCGCCTGCGCCAGCGTTGCGGCGGCCAGCTTGTACCACAGGGCCGGATCGTTGGGATTGGTCGCGAGCGCATAGCGATAGCTCAGCGCCGCGCCGGCCCAGTCCTCATTGCCCATCGCAGTGTCGCCATTGGCGATGAAGTCGGGATAGGTGAGCCCTTTGGGGGGCGTGTCGGTCACCTTGAGCTGCTCGGCAAAATAGCGGGCCGACCAGATGAAGTCCGCGGGAGGGAAGGGGATGTCCTTTTCGCGCTCCGCCGCCAGCTCCTCGGGTGTCGGCGAAATTTGGATCGTGCCCGAGGTCGCCCCGGCAAACGGCGTCGATTGCGGTGCGTCCGACTTGAGGAAGCACCAGCCGGCCTTCTCGTTGAAGGTGAAGGCGCGGCAGATCTTGTCATCCGTGCAGGCCGCCGAGCACGCATCGAGATCGGTGTCCTTGATCGTCCCGTAGTCGAAGCCCGGAAGGTCCGTACTCTCCAGCAGCGTTACCGTGCGGTCCGCCGCCCCGGCCCCCGTCAGGCCGCCGGCAACGACAAGAAGCGCCGCGACAAATGGCACGGCCCAACGATGCAACTGAAGCATTTTCCCCAACCCCTCTGGCCCCTTACGGGTAGAGCCATCCTATGTTTGCGGCTTTTGTGGGTAAAGCGCGCGGCGCCTGCGCGGAATCTTTGCAATTGACACAAAGCCCCCGTCGCCTCCCGCGCGCTACAATCACGGCGCCAGATGAACGGAGGATGACTAAGGGCCGTCGCCCATGCGCGCGGTCCCTGAACGGGCCACCGTCGGAAGAGGAAGGTAGCCCCAAGTGCGCCCGATTTGTTCGGGGGCGGATAGGGAGCGGCCGCTGGCGCTGGGAACCGATCGACGCCGGCCGGTCTTACGCCACCCGCCCGAACCACCACAGCGACAGGAATCCGGCAACCATCGCGATCAGTGCGCCGATGCCCGCGAGGATGAACGCGATCTCGGTCTGCTTCTTTTCGCCCACGAATTTGGTGCTCATCGTCGAATAGACGCGGGTGAGTTCGTCGGCCGAAGTGGCCTCGAAGAATTCACCTTCCGTGCGTTTGGCGATATCCTGCAGCGTCGCCGCATCGAGTTGGGCGCGCATGCGGCGGCCCGCGAAATTGACGACCGAGCCCTCCCGCGAGCCGAAGGCGACGGTGAACACGCGCACGCCGAAATCGGCGGCTAATTGCCCCGCGGCCCGCGGATTCGGTCCCGCGGTCGTCGCCCCGTCGGTGAGCAGGATGATGATCGCGCTGCTGTAGGAGCCCGGCTCGACCGGCTCGGGAAGGCCTCCGTCCTGGTCTCCTCGGGCCGCAGCCGAATTGCTGTTGAGGCTACGGGTCCCCAGCCGCACCTCGCCACGCGGCGCGGCCAGTGCGGCGTAAAAATCGAAATCGGGGAAGATCGTTCGCAGCGAGGTGAGGATGCCCGAGCCGACCGCGGTGCCGCGCCTCAAATCGAAACTGTCGATGGCCGAGTAAAGCGGTTCGCGATCGGTGGTGGGCGCCTGCACCAGCAGCGCCACCGAGGCGAAGGCGACGATGCCGATTTCGACATTGCCCGGCTGCTCGGCGATGAACTTCTTGGCCGCTTCCTGGCTGGCGACCATCCGGTTCGGCTCCACGTCCTCGGCGCCCATCGATCCCGAAATGTCCATCGCGAGGATGACCGTCGAGCGCGCCGCGTTGAGCGTGACCTCGGCGGCGGGTCGCGCTGTCGCGACGATCAGCACGGCGAGCGCCAGCAGGAACAGGGCCGGCGGCACGTGCCGGCGCCAGCCCACCGAGGTGCCGAGCGCCGCCTTGACCATGGCCAGATTGGCGAAGCGGACCGCGCTCCGCTTCTTGCGGCGCAGCACCAGGATGTAGGCCGCGACGAGCACCGGCAGCAGCGCCAGCAGCCACAGCATGAACGGCCACAGGAAGATCATGGTGCCGCCTCCCCACCCAGATGCGCCGGCAGCGCGCCGGCATTGATCGCATGCGACAGCCGGCGCAAATCGGCGAAGCGCCGGATGGCGTCGACGAGATCGTCCTCGGTCGACAGCTCCAGCACGTCCGTTCCCGCCGCCGTGAAGGCGTCGAGCAGCCATTGCTCGTTGGTCTCGGCCACCTGGGCATAGCGGCGACGGAAGCCGGCATCGCCGGTATCGACGAACACGGTCTCGCCCGTCTCGGCGTCCATGAACGGCAGCATCCCCACATCCGGCATCATCTCGTCGACCGGGTCGACGAGCCGCACCGCCAGCACCTCGTGGCGGCGGCTGAGCGCCAGCAGCGTCTTGTCCCAGCCAGGGTCGGCGATGAAATCGGAGACCACGAACACCAGCGAGCGCCGTTTCAGCGCGGCAAAGGCCTTGCCGATGAAGGCGCCGATATTGGTGCGCGGCGCATGCAGCAGCCGGGGATTCTGGCGGATGCGCTCCAGCATGTAGAGCACCTGCTGGCGCCCCCCGCGCGGCGGCACGACGAAGCTGTTGACCCCGTCATGGAGCACCGCCCCTACCTTGTTGCCCTGCCGCGTCAACAACCGCGCCACGATGCCCACGAACTCGGCCAGCACCTGCCGCTTGTTGGTCTCCCCCGAGCCGAAATCGACCGACGGGCTGAGGTCGCACAGGAACCACGCGGTGACCTCGCGGTCTTCGTTGTAGACGCGCACATGCGGAATCTGTGTGCGCGCCGTGACGTTCCAGTCGATATGGCGCACATCGTCATGCGCCTGGTACTCGCGCAAATCGGCGAGATCGAGGCCAAAGCCGCGAAACAGCGTTCTATAGTCGCCCTGCAGCACGCCGTCGAGCCGGCGGATCACCGTCCACTCGAGGCGCCTGAGCAGGGCTTCGGAGCTTTCATGCGACTCGGACATGGCCCTCCAGCACTCTTTCCGGCGCGGGCACGGCTTTGAGGATTCGTCGCACGATGTCGTCGCTCGTCGTCCCCTCGCTCAGCGCTTCATACGAAACGATGATGCGGTGGCGCATCACGTCGGGCGCGATGTCGATCACGTCCTCGGGCAGCACATAGTCGCGCCCGCGCAGGAAGGCGAGCGCGCGCCCCGCCTCGATCATGGCGATCGTCGCGCGCGGGCTTGCGCCATAAAGGATCAGCCGCCCGACCTCCTTGAGCCCCACCCGGTCCGGCTCGCGCGTCGCCGCGACGAGCTTGACGGCGAACTGCATCAGCGTCGGGTCCACATAGACCTGCCGCACCTTCTCCTGCAGCGCGATCAGTTGCGCCGTCGTCGCCACGCGCGCCACCGGCTGCGTGCCCGAGGCCGCACGGGTGACGATCACCAACTCTTCGTCCTCGCTCGGATAGCCGATCAGCACCTTCATCATGAACCGGTCGACCTGCGCCTCGGGCAGCGCATAGGTGCCCTCGGTCTCGATCGGGTTCTGCGTCGCCATCACCACGAACGGCTCGGGCACCTTGTGGCTCTCGCCCGCGATCGTCACCTGCCGCTCCTGCATCACTTCGAGCAGCGCGCTCTGCACCTTGGCCGGTGCCCGGTTGATCTCGTCGGCGAGCAGCAAATTGCCGAACACCGGCCCGAGCAGCGTCGAGAACTCGCCCGTCTTCTGGTTGTAGATGCGCGTCCCCACCAGGTCGGCGGGCACCAGGTCCGGCGTGAACTGGATGCGCTTGAAGCTGCCCTGGATCACCTCGGCCAGCGTGTTGACCGTCCGCGTCTTGGCCAGTCCCGGCACGCCCTCGACCAGCAGATGCCCGCCCGATAGCAGCGCGATCAGCACCCGCTCGAGGAAGCGGTCCTGGCCCACAATGATCTTCTTGACCTCATAGAGCACCTGCTCCATCAGCGCGGCGTCGGCTTCGTTCGGCGTGTCCAAGATCGTCTCTCCCTCGAGCTAGAGCGGGTTCTCGCCCACGGCCGTGCCGGCGGCGTCGATGGTGATGGCAAAGCCGATGCCCGCGAAGGTGCGCACGCCCGAAGGGTTCATCAGCGCCGTAGTGATGCCGACGACCTCGCCACTGGCATTGACCAGCGGTCCGCCGGAATTGCCCGGATTGGTCGAGGCGTCGAACTGGATGAGATTTTCGAGCGTCGGGCGGCCATGGTCCTGGAACTTGCGGCCGAGCCCGGAGACCACCCCCGCGGAGGCCGATGGCCCCACGCCGAACGGAAAGCCCACCGACACCACCGTGTCGCCCGGGCTGAGCGTCGCCGCCGAGGACAGCGTCGCCGGCTTCACGCCATCCGGCACCATGCTGGGCATCAACACCGCCAGGTCGTTGGCGGGCTGCGAGCCGATCATCTGCGCGTCGGCGACGGTGCCGTCCATGAAGGTCACGCGCAGCCGCTGCGAGCTCGTCGCCACGTGGAGATTGGTGAGGATGGTGCCGTCCTCCTTCACCACGACGCCGGTGCCCATCACGCGGAACGCCGTTGTCGGCTCGCCCGGCGGCGGCGGCATCGCCTTCGCGTCTCCCTCTGGATCGTGGCCCGAGATGGCGACGACCGACGGAATGATCGCGTCATAGGCCGTGGCCGTGATGGCGCGCGGCTGCGGCCGCTCCTCGATGATGCCGTTGACCGCCGTGACGAATTCGTCGGGCGTGAACGGCAGGTTCGGCCCCTTGATCGAGTCATAGGCGCCCAGCACGATGAACGTCATCACCACGCTGCCGAGCACGAGAATCTTGCCCTGGTGTCGCCGATAGGCGCGCCGCCAGTAGCGCCTTTGGCGCTCGCCGAATGTCGGGCCGCGCGCGAGTTCAGCTTCCGCATAAGGGCTGGCCGCGGCCGGCGGCGCAAGCAGAGTGGCCTCCGTGGTGCGCCTCAGCTTGCCGGACCGGCTATAGAGTGGCCGCTTCTTCACAGCGACTGCTCCCTCGTTCCCACACCGCCCTCTCGATGCGGAACCCGGTCAGCCTAAGCTCCCCACCGGCCACTGCCAATGACAAATCAGTGAAGCGGCCGCGACGTAAGCGGGAACCGGCCCCGGTCGCCGATTGTTGGTCTGCCGCCAAATTCCAACAGGAGGCTGAAAATGCCACGTGGCGACAAGTCGGCTTACACCGACAAGCAGAAGCGCAAGGCCGAGCACATCGAGGAAGGCTACGAGGATCGCGGCGTCTCGAAGGAGGAAGCCGAGCGTCGCGCTTGGGCCACCGTCAACAAGGAGAGTGGCGGCGGCAACAAATCCGGCTCCGGCCGCGGCAAGAAGGACACCAAGGTATCGGCCAAGCGTGGCGGCAAGATCGGCGGCGCCCATTCCGCACAGCGCTCGGCCGCCGAGCGCTCCGCTTCCGCCAGGAAGGCGGCCGCAACCCGCAAGCGCAACGCCGAGCACCACGCCCACGCCTGATTTCTTGGCGTGCCCCCGCGCGATCTCCCCGCGCGCTGTTGACGCGCGGGGCGCCGCTTTCGTCCCCGATTAAACCTCCGCGTCGCCGCAAGCGCACCATTCTCGCGCCGCGCTTTTGCGGCTAAAGTCGCGCGCGGTAAGGGGTTTCGGGTACGATCTTGGGCAAGATCTTCATCTCGCATTCTTCGGTGAACAACGCCGAGGCGCTGGGCATCCACGACTGGCTCACCGAGCAGGGCTGGGGCGATGTCTTCCTCGACCTCGATCCCAAGCGCGGCCTCGTCGCCGGCGACCGCTGGCAGGCTGCCCTCAAGGCAGCCGCCGAGCAGTGCGAGCTGATCCTCATCGTCATCAGCCCTGATTGGGCGAAGTCGCGCTGGTGCCTCGCGGAGTTCCTGCTGGCCAAGCAGATGAACAAGCAGATCCTGGGCGTCGTCGTCGAGCACACGCCCATTGAGGAGCTGCCCGTCGAACTGACGGCCGAGTGGCAGCTCGTCGATCTCAGCGCCTCCGATACCGGCTGGTCCACCACCATCTCGCCGCCGCGCTCCGAGCCCGAAACCACGGTATCGTTCTCGGGTACCGGGCTTGTCCGGCTCCGCGCCGGCCTCGAAAAGGCCGGGCTCGACGCCACCACCTTCCTCTGGCCGCCGCCGCACGATCTCGGCCGCGCGCCCTATCGCGGCCTCCTCCCGCTCGATCACGACGACGCCGGCATCTTCTTCGGCCGCGACGGCGCCATCGTCCTCACGCTCGATGCCTTGCGCGGCCTGCGCGCCGGTGCCGCGCCGCGCTTTGCGACGATCCTCGGCGCTTCGGGCGCAGGCAAGTCGAGCTTCCTGCGCGCTGGCATGCTGCCGCGCCTCCATCGCGACAGCCGCCATTTCTACGTCCTGCCCGTCATCCGCCCCGAGCGCGCCGCGCTCACCGGCGAGCACGGCTTCGCTGCCATGCTCGAAGCCGCGCTCAGGGGCCGCAACATCACCCGCAACCGTGCCGATATCCGCGATGCGGTGAAGGCAGGTGCCGATGCCGTGGCGCCGCTCCTTCGCGACCTCGCCATCCCTGCCGATCTGGGCGATGTCGTCGCTGGCGAGCCGCCGACGCTGGTCATCGCCGTCGATCAGGCCGAGGAGTTGCTGAGCGCGGACAATGCCGAAGCGGGGGCGTTCCTCGCCTTGCTGGCCGATCTGGGCCGCCGCGACGATCCGCCGGTCCTGGTCATCTTCACCGTCCGTTCGGACAGCTTCGACGCGCTCCAGTCGCGGCCTGAGCTGGCCTCCACCCAGCCGCATCATCTCATCGATCTGCCGCCCGTGCCGGCCGGCAGTTTCGGCGACATCATTCGCGGTCCCGCCCGCCGCGTTACCGCTGCCGGCCGCAAGCTCCATGTCGACGAAACGCTCGTCGACGCGCTGCTCGGTGACATCGAAAAGGGCGGCACCAAGGACGCATTACCGCTCCTCGCCTTCACGCTGGAACGGCTTTACACCGACTACGGCGCGGACGGCGATCTGCAGCTCGCCGAATACGAACGGCTCGGCCGCATTCGCGGCGCCATCGAAGCGGCGGTCGAGCAGGCGCTCGCCAGGGCCGACGATAATCCCGCCATTCCCCGCGACCGTGCCGCGCGCCTCGCCTTGCTGCGTCGTGGCCTCATTCCCTGGCTGGCCGGCATCGATCCGGCCACCGGCTCGCCCCGCCGCCGCGTCGCGCGGCTGGCCGAAGTGCCCGAGGAGGCGCGCCCGCTGATCGAACTGATGGTCAAGCAGCGGCTGCTCGCCACCGACGTCGACACGGCCACCAAGGAGCGCACCATCGAGCCGGCGCACGAAGCGCTGCTGCGCCAATGGGGTGCCCTAGATGGCTGGCTGGCCGAGGACTCCGCCGACCTCGCGATCATCGAGGCCCTGCGCCGCGCCGCCACCGAATGGGAGGCCAACGCCCGTGCCGGCGAGTTCATCGCCCATCGCGGCGCCCGCCTCGAGGCCGTCGAACAGGTCGCGGCAGGCGACAAGTTCGCGAGCTATCTCACCTCGGTCGACCATGCCTATCTGGGCGCCGCCCGCGAAGCCGAGAATGCGGCTCTGCGCAAGGCTCGGGCCGCCCGCACCCGGCTGACGATCGCTGCGAGCATCGTCGGCATCGTCCTCGTCGCTGGCGCCACCGCCGGCTGGTTCATCTGGCAGTCCGGCGAAGCGGCCAGGACGCAGGCGAGCGCGAGCTTCCACATCGCGCAGTCGGAAGCCGCGCTCAGGGATGGGCGCTTCGAAGCGGCAGCTCTCGCCGCCCTGAAGGCCTACGACCTCGTCCCCGGCACCGTGGCCCGGACCGCTGCCGCAACGGCAATGGTCTCGCTGTCGCCTTATGCCGAGGCTCTCGTCCCGTCTGAGGATCGCTTGACCGACTCGGCGTGGCTCGGTGCCGATAGCGGCATGGTGCTCACAACCAATCATCATGCGCGCAGGCTTGATCTGGGCAAGCGGACCGTTCTCAGCGACGTGGAACTCCCAGCCAGCCCGCCACCGATCGGCTTCGCGGGGACCGGCGAAAGGATACGGATCGTCTATTCCGACGGAAGCGCCTCCGCCCCCGACGGTGCGCCATTGGCGCCTCCAGCGGAGGGGTTTGCCGGCCGCGCCGGCACCCTCGTGTCGAGTGCCGACGGGCGGGTGCTGGCGCTCACCGGTTTGATCGGTGACGTCCTGGTGCGTGACTGCCGCAATGACTCCTGCCGCGATCGCATCATTCCGGGCGATCAGGCCGGCGTCGTCGCCATCAGGCCGGACGGCTCGCAGTTCGCCGTCATTCGTGGTGCCGAAGGAAATGACGGCACGGGCTGGAGCGAAGCGGGCATAGTGATCGATATCTACGACGGTATAGATGCGGCGCCCCGGACCATCGCCATTCCGACGCATGGCAAGACGCCGCCCTATCAGATGCCGATCGCCGCTGCCTGGTCATACGCCGGCAATCATCTGGCCATCACCAACGTACAGGGGGGCACCGCAATCTACGACCTGGATGCGGCCACGATGCCGATCTCGGCCTATGTGCTTGGTGCTCTGCCCGGGCCGCTCGCCTGGTCCCCCACGGCCGAAATGCTCGCCGTCCCATGTGGCCAGGTGCCTGACATCTGCGTCACCAATGTCAAAGAGCGAACCACTGTGAGGATGTCCGGTCATCGCAGCAGGATCAATTCGCTTCGTTTCAACGCCGATGGCGACCGGCTGCTGTCCACGGCGGTCGACGAGCCGATACGGCTTTGGTCGCTGGAGCCCGACAGGACGGCCGTGTTCGAGCAGCGTATCCCTTTCACGACGTCGCTGACTGCCCTCGACGTGGACCGGTCGAGCGGGACCGTTGCCGTGGGGACGGTCAGGGGAGAAGTCTATCTATGGACTGCCGAAGGGAAGCGGACACGTCTCTCCCGTCCGGAGCGGCCCGATCAACCGAAAGCGGCGGCGATATCGTCTCTGGCTTTCCTTGCGGACGGCCGCCTTGCCGCCGTCGAGGAAAACCAGCAGATCGCCGTCTGGTCCATTGAACCGGGCGCCCCTCGTGTCGACCAACTCATCGCCCTCGACAATCTGAGCTTCTCGCGTGTCGCCGCGGTTCAGGGCGATATCGCTGCTGCCGTTCCGCTTTCGGACAAGTCCATCCTGGCCCTCGCCAGTGGGGACCTCGCCGAACGGCGCGTTCCGGCCGATACATCGATGCCGCTGGATCAATGGGGCATGGTTGCCGCGCCGGACCCCCAGGCGGTCTTCATCTCCTATTCCGACGGCACCATCCGGGAGCGCGATCTCGCGGGAGGCGGCGAGGGGAGTACGGTGTTCGATGCCGCCAGCCCGGTTTGCGGTGCCGAGCCGACGCGCGACAACAATGGTGCCAGGAGCCTCGATGTCAGTGCCGATGGCAAATGGCTCGTGGCGACACGCTCGGACAGCATGGTCATCCTTCACAATCTGGCTGACCCGGCCAGCCCCTTGTGCCTGGCTTTGCCGGCCCCCGACAGCAAGACGGTGGCCTTCTCCCCCGATGGCTCGAAACTGGCGATTCTCAGTGCCACCGACCGGCTCTATGTCTTCGATCTCGCCAGGCCGGACGAACCGTTGATCATGGGAGCGCCGGCGGTTTCGCCGGTGGCGGCGGCCGATACCGAGGTGCTCTCGGTCCGCCAGAGCTATTGGCTGGCGTGGCGCGATTCCGAGACCATCCTCGTCTCCGCCTCGGGCGGTCATCTCATCGGCATCGTGCTCGACCCGGCGCGCTGGCGGGCCCGTGTAGACTCGCTTTTGTTCTCACCATAGTGTCGCCGCCATGGGGGAGGGGGACGTGCATAATCGCATTCTGGCCGGTCTGGGCATTGCCCTCATCCTGAGCACCAGCCTCGTGCCGCCGACAGCGCTGGCGGCAACCGTGACCCTTGTCGATCCGGCCGCGCAGGCGCCGGCCGCCATCCCCGGCAGCGAGCCCGGCCTGATGCGCGACTGGGTGCAGCTCGTCTGGAACCCCGTTGCGCGCCAGCTCGAGCGCATCGCCTACAGCGCCTGGGACCCGGTACCCTCGCTCGGCCTCGAGCTGCAATGGGTACCCGACGATCGGGCTGCCGCGGCTGCCGGCCCCGTCACCGGTACCGGCACCTTGAGCTTCCGCAAGCCGGGCGCCGCCTCCTACGATCCGAGCGCCACGGTCGCACAATATCGCGGCACGCTTGTCGATGGCCGTTTCGAAGGGCAGGGCGAATTCGTCGACAGCGCCGGCTTCGCCTATTCGGGCTCCTGGCGCGCCGGCCTGATGGAGGGCATGGGCCGGCAGATGCTCGCCAATGGCGACGAATATGTCGGCCTCTTCCGCGCCGGCCTGCGCGACGGGGCAGGCGTCTTCACCGATGCGAGCGGTCACGTCTATCGCGGCGGCTTCACCGCCGGCGTTGCCGATGCCCAGGCGCTGCTCGCCCAGGCCGAGGCGGGGCTCCGCATCGGCATCGTCGCCGAGCGCCGCCCGCACAATTACGAGATCGGGCTCGATCCGATGAACTACACCTCGCGCTCCGAAGGTGAGGTGCTCACCATCCTGCCCGACGACCAGCGGCTGCTCGACGTCTGGCACGGCAATGCCCCCATCAACCTCACCGACGACGAGCTCTACGCCTTCGACAATATCTCGACCACGCCGAGTTTCCTCGGCCCCGCCGAGCGCTTTGATCCGCTCTCGCTCGTGTTCGAGATCGAGAACTCGACCACCGACACCATTTCGCTCGTCGGCGGCTTCCTCGAGGTCGCGCAGTCGTCGCGCAATCCCGAACCCGCAATGCAGGTCCGGCCCTTCCCGCGCGATCCCTGCTCGGGCATCATCGAGTTCCTGCCGCGCTTCTTCATCGACAATTTCGGCTGGACCAGCGCCGACAACGCCACGCTCAATGTCGAGGCCGCCTCGCTCGACGGCCGCACCGAGGGCACCCGGCTCAGTGTGCCGCTCGGCAGCATCACCGACAGCGTCATGGCCGACACCACCGCACAGCTCCGTGCGCTCGGCCTCGATACCGACTACGTCGCGACCAACAAGCTCGTTTGCACCGATCCCAACGACGAGCGCCTGTGCCTCGCCGAGCTCCGCCAGTCCGGCCGTTTCGGCCAGCTCGGCGACTTCATCTCACTCGACTACATGACCGTGACGGTCAACGTCGCCGGCACCCTCGACTATGACTGGACCGGTTCGGATGGCGTCACCGCCTCCAAGAGCTCACCCTTCTCGGTCATCCTCCCCATCGGCTCGGTCGCCAACGATGCCGAATGCGGCGAGGGCGGCGAGATCATCCCGGTCAACCACGACCCGTTCATGCTGCACCTCGACGAGTCGAACTACCGGATCGCCATTCCATTCGCCGGCGACGTCACGCCCGGCTTCACCGCCCGCTGGCGCATCGAGCTCCAGGCGCCCGAGACGTCCGAGCACGATTTCGAGCTCGTGGTCCTGCTCGGCGACGGCCGCCAGATCGTCAGCCGCCCCATCCACCTGACCTACTTCATCCCGCCCGCGCACAAGGTGCTGATGAGCGCCCCTTAGCCGCCCGCGCCGGCCTCGCCCGGCCGCGTCAGCTCGAACAAGTTGGGCACCGGCACCAGCCGCGCCGCGATCGTGCCCTGGCCGAACACCCGCACCTCCAGCAGCGCCCCCGATCCGCGCGGCGACGACTGATCGAAGATGAAATTGCCTAGCGAGAACACGCTCTGCGCCGCCCCGCCGCGCAGCGGCTCGATTGCCTCCGCCGCCTGGTGCGAGTGCCCC
The DNA here is from genome assembly GCA_964487765.1 of uncultured Devosia sp. Classification (GTDB taxonomy): domain Bacteria; phylum Pseudomonadota; class Alphaproteobacteria; order Rhizobiales; family Devosiaceae; genus Devosia_A. Next base: position 36,364 of record CAZASR010000008.1, read on the forward strand.
CCCACGATCAGCGCCACGCCGCAGCGCGCCAGCATATCGGCGATGCGTCGCTCTTCGTCCGCCGGCGCCGTCACATACTCCTCGCCCCAGTGCACGAACGCCACCAGTGGCGGCGCCGCGTCGATCCCGCACACCCAGTCCAGCTCGTCGGCATCGGCGATCGCGTCGCCCACCATCTTGCCGCCCACGAAGTTGAGCGCCAGCAGCCGGAACGCTCCCATGTCCGTGACGCGGCCATGTTCGAGCGGCACGACGCCGATCCGCTCGAGTTGCGTCACCGTCTCGGCGCGCCCCTCTGGCCCCAGATCGTTGGCATGATTGTTGGCAAGGCTCGCCGCGGCGACATTGAGCGCCGTCAGCGTCGGCGCCGCGTCCTCCGTCATCATCAGATGCGCGTTGAAATCGAGCCCCACCACCGGCTTGTCGAGCAGCACGCCCTCGAAATTGACGATCAGCTGCGTGCCCCGCGTGAGACCGAGCACCGTGTCGCGCAGCACGCCCCAGGCGTCCGGGTCGCGCAGCGCCGGCAGGAAGTAGCGACCGAGCAGCACGTCGCCGGCGAACATCACCCGCTCCTGGTCGGCATAGGCGAACACCGTTCCAGCGGCCGCGTCGCGCAGATAGGCCGTCACCACATAGCTCGTGGTTTCCCCCGCATTGCCGCCATACTCCACCGAGTTGCGGTTGGCGAGGATCACCGGCCTTGCCCCGAGCGCGCGCTGCAGCGCCATCTGGATATGTTGCGCGGCCTTCGAATCCATATGCGCCGGCTGCAGCAGCGGCGCGATCGCCGCCGGGTCGCCGGCCGCGATCGCCGCTATCGATTCCTGGTCGCGCGCCACCGCTTCGCCGATCGGCCGATAGTGCGAATAGTCGGTCGATTGCACCACCAGCGTCGTCGGTGTCAGCAGCGGCAGCAGCAGTTCGGCCATCGCCGCCCAATCGGCGGGTGTCGCCGTTACCGAAGCGAGCAACGGGATCACCCTGGCTTCGGGAAAAAAGTGCTTGGCGAACGGCGCCACCGCCATCACTCCGTGCTCGGTCTCGATCGTCGCGAGCGTCTCGACCAGGGGGCTCGCCGCCACGGCGTCCACGCCCGCCGCGTCCGAACGCAGCGTGCCGAACACCGTTTCGAGATCTTCGCGCGTCGTCCCGAACGGCTTGCCCACCCTGTGGAAGTGGTCCGGCGAAATCAGGATGATCCGCTCATACTGTCCCGCCGAGGCCGCCCAGAAGCCGCGCGCGATGAGGTCGGCGGCAAGCAGATGATGCGGCACGGTGATCCCGGTCACCCCCGCGGGCGGCGCGAGTTGCGGCGTCTCCGCCTCGATCGCGGCGAGCAGCGGCGCCGGGTGCTGCGCCGGCAAATAAGGGTTGTCCGCCGCGTGCCCGGCGGCGCCAGCCGCCAGCAGCAGCACCGCCGCCACAATCGCGATTAACCGCGCCACCTGATTGCCTCGCCCCCGCTTTCCTCCTGCCGCGTCAGCATGGCATGTTGCCTGCCGACGGAGCGTCTCCGGGAAGGTCTATAGCGGCTTTCTGGTTCGGAAACGCGACCAAACAAAGATTTGGAGTGGGGGGCGTTCGATGCAGTGCCGACCCGCTTCGGGGGACCTGCTTCGCCGTGAACGCCCGCCGCCTCGCCATTTATGTCGCGCTGCTGTTCGTGCTCGCGCTGGCCGGTGTCGCGCTGGCCTTCCGGTCGCTTTATGCCTGCGCGCCGCCGCCGCTGCCGGGCGACGAGCTGTGGACGGCACGGCACAATCTGGGCGAAGCCGTCGGCCTCGTGCTCCGCCTCGGCAGCAAGGCCTGCTTCACCGGCGATCCGCTCGGCGCTTTCGGCCTGTGGCTGGGCACGCGCACCGCCGGCATCCTCTTGGTGCTGCTTGCGGGCATCGTGCTGTGGGAGTTCGTCGGCCGCCCCCTGCGTCGCCGCGTCTTCCGCATGCATGGCGGCCATGTCGTCCTCGCCGGCCATTACGACGATCTGCGGGAGCTGGCGCAGTCCCGCCGCAGCTTGGCCGGCACCTTTTTCCTCGCGCCCGATCGCGCGGCCGGCATCGACCTCGCGCGCCATCGGCCGTTCGCGGAAATCGTGCCCATCGAGATGCGCAAGCTGCCGCGTCAGCTCGCCGCGCTCGGCGTCGGCAAGGCCAGGCTGCTCGCCGCCGCCACCCGTAACGATCTCACCAATGTCGCCATCGCCGAAGCCGGCCTCGCCACCCGCGGCGAGGGCGAACTCCTGGTGCGGCTTGAGCAGCACGCCGTCCGTACCTTGTCGAGCCACCGCCTGCGCGTTCGGGCGGCGCAGCAGGGCCGCCAGCTCGCCGTCGTCTCGCTCACCCAGTTGCAGGCTCGGCGTGGCATGGCCGCCGCCATGCCCGGACGCTACACCCTCGACGGCGCGCCGCGCGTCCACATTGCGCTTTGCGGCAGCGGCGATGGCCTCCAGGCCGCCGCCTTCGAAGTTGCGCGCCAGGGCTATGGGCTCGAAACGCACATTCCGCTCATCTCCATCCTGCGCACCGGCGCCGGCGATTTCTCGCCCGGCGCCCTCGAGCGCCTGCGCAATTCCGGCATTGCCGAAATCATCGTCACCGATGTGATGACCGCCGCCGCCGACGGGCTCGATCGCTCCATCGGCGCGCTGGTGCATGACGCGCCGCCGCTGCTCGCCGTCCACTGCATCGGCGACGACAGCGGGGAGGCCGAAGCGCTCGCCCTGCGCTGGGAGGAAGTGCTGCTGGCTTTGCACGAGCCTGTTCCGCCCATCGTCGCCTATAGCGGTCACGACCATCCCCTCGGCACCACGGGCATGATCCGCGTCGCCAGCGGACAGAACCTCGCCCGGGCGCGCGAGGCGGCGTTCTTGATGGACCGGCGCGCCCGCGCCGTGCACCAGCAATATCTCGATGGCGTGCGCGCCGCGCGCGGCGAAGCCTTCGGCACCGCCCCGGCCGAGGTCGAATGGGAGCGCCTCCCCGAAGCCTTCCAGGACGACAATCGCAGCGTCGCCGATCAGATGGACTATGCACTGGCGAGCGTCTTCATGCTCGCCGAGCCCGGCGACGGCAGTGCCGCCTTCGATCGCGATGAAATCGAAGTGCTGGCGGGGCTCGCCCATGCCCGCTGGATGGCGGCCAAGGGCATCGCCGGCTGGAAGCCCGGTCCGAGGCGTGACGATCGTGCCATGATCCACCCCGACATGATCGCCTATGTCGATCTCGACGAGGCGGCCAGGCAGAAGGATCGCGACGTCGTCGACTCCATTCCGGATATGGCGGCGCTGGCCGGCGAGTCGCTCAAGCGCGAACGCCGTATCGGCCTGCCGCGTCCGCTCGATGCCGACGCCTGTGCCGCCCTGCTTGCGCAGCTCGAACAGACGCCCAAGACTTCGCGCGCCGTCGCCGTCCTACCTCTCGACGACAAGGGCATGGTGCGCCTTGCGAGCCGCTTGGTCGAAGCCGGTCTCTTGGTCGAGGCGCTGCTCGACCAGTGGGTCGACGAGCTACGCGCCGACGACGAGACGGCGCGCCTGCTGGCCGGCGTGCTCCATCGCGCCTGGCGCATCCATGTGGTGCGGCAGGGCAATGGTCGCGACGCCCTGAACGAGCTCGTCGCTGAGATGGTGAATGAAATGGGAGCGATCGATGTTTGCCCCTAAATCTCTTGGCCCCCTCGTGCTGCTCGCCGCAACGCTGCTGGCCTCGTCGGCTCTCGCCATCACGCCCGTCATCACCGACAGCCAGCAGCGAATCCGCAACGAGATCGCCCGCCAGCTCGCGCCGCAGAAATCCTATGCGCTGGTGATCGGCATCTCCGAATTCGACAATCCCGGCTGGCCGGACCTTCAGGGCGTCACCGCCGAAGTCGCCAGCGTGCGCCAGGCGCTCACCAGCCAGCACTTCCAGATTGTTCCCGAAAGCGCCACCGGACGCATCGACCACCAGTCGCTCGGCGCCAAAATCGCACGCTTCTTCGACACCTATGGCAAGGACGCGAGCAACCGCCTCGTCGTCTATATCGCGACGCACGGTTATGCCGACGCCGCTGACCCCGCACCCGAGGGCTACCTCGTCGCCTCCGATGGTGGGTTGCCCGTCGATGGCCGCGTCGAAAACGGCTTTTCGGTCAATCAGCTCGATGTCACGCTGCGCGATCTTGCCGCCCAGCACGTCTTCTTCTTTTTCAATTCCTGTTTCTCGGCCGCCATGCTGCCCGCCCCCACCCGCGCCGCGGCGGAAGAGCGTGTGCCGCACCGCCTCGGCGACACGCTGAGCCGCGAAACCGCCGACTGGACGCTCGATCTGCTCGCGCACAATGCGCGGCTCGTTCTCACCGCCGGAAGCGCCAGCCAGACTGTTCCCGATGTCGACAATCCCTTCGCCCGCGCCGTCGTCGATGCGCTCGGCGGCGAGGCCGACATGGATGGCGACGGGCTCATCCTCGGCACCGAGATCGCGCAATTCGTGCGCGGCCGCGTCGCCCGTGCCACGCGCCTTGCCGGCCACGCCAACGATCCGGTCTTCGCCGTTGTCCCCAAGCGTGTGCCGCCGCCCGTCGAGCGTCCTGATGCCCCGCCCGATGTCCAGTACGCGCTCCAGGGCGATTTCGTCTTCCTCACGCCTGAGGGCCCCAAGCAGACCGCCGGGGGTCAGAGCGAGCAGGCGGCGATGCTCGCCGGCATCCGCGATCGCCTGCCCGAAACCCAGTTCCTTGCCTGCGTCGATTGCCCCACCATGGTCGAGATTCCCGGTACCGCCACGCATTTCGCGCTGTCCTCGACCGAGATCACCTATGCGCAGTGGGACGCCTGTTTCCGCGAAAGCATCTGCCGCCGCTACATCCCCGATGACGGCTTCGGCCGCGGCGACCGCCCCGCCGGTGGCGTCACCTGGCTCGATGCACTGCAATACACCACCTGGCTCTCCACCAAGCCCGATGGCGAGCAGCCCTGCGACGAATACCGTCTGCCCTCCGCCGACGAGTGGCAGGCCGCCGCCCTCTATTCCACGCACGGCCAGGTCACCTGGGAAGCCGCCGTCGCCGACAGCGCCGCCGTCTGCTGGGGCTGCGGCGCCGGCCAGGACGGCGCTGCCGCGCTCCGCACCGCCTCGATGCCCGCCAACCCCGCCGGCCTTTACGACATGGTCGGCAATCTGTGGGAATGGGTCGACGATGGCGCCTGCACCCCCGAGGCCATCGACAACCGCGGTTGCGCCCCCGGCCGCGTCATGGGCGGCTCCTACGCCACCCGCGCCGACGCTCTCCCCCTCATCGCCTCCGGCGGTTCCGCTCCCCGTACCGGCAACCTCGACCCCTGGTCCTCCCCCACCATCGGCTTCCGCGTCGCCTGCGACGTGAGAACCGTCCCCTGAGCCTCTCCCTCCTCGCCCGCAGGGCAGGGGGATCGCGCAGCGGTGGGCGGGGCCGCCGCTGGCGCTGACGCCCGGGCCCTACAGCCGATACGCCAGCTTCGGCAGATTGTATGCGAGGTCCGCGGCCACGTCATAGGCCTCGTCCTCCCGTAGCCGGTGTTCGGCGACCAGACGCGCCAGATAGGCCACGTCGATCCGCCGCGCCATGTCGTGCCGCGCCGGAATGGAGGGGAACGCCCGCGTGTCGTCGTTGAAGCCGACAGTGTTGTAGAAGCCGGCGGTTTCGGTCGCCAGTTCGCGGAACCGCATCATGCCTTCGGGGCTGTCGAAGAACCACCAGGGCGGCCCGAGCCGCAGGCATGGATAAACCCCCGCCAGCGGCGCCAGTTCGCGCGAATAGCTCGTCTCGTCGAGGGTGAACAGGATGATCCGCAGCTGCTTTTCCATGCCGAAGCGGTCGAGCAACGGCTTGAGCGCCGCCACATAGTCCGTGGGACCGGGGATATCGAAGCCCTTGTCCGGCCCGAACGCCTCGAACATCGCCGGCGAGTGGTTGCGCCGCGAGCCCGGATGGATCTGCAGCACCAGCCCGTCCTCGACGCTCATCCGCGCCAGTTCGGTCAGCATCTGCGCGCGGAACAGCTCCTTGTCGGCGGCGTCTGCCCTCTTGCTGCGCACCTTGTCGTAAAGCGCCGCCGCTTCGCCCGGCGCGAGGTCAGCCGTGGCGGCGCTCGGATGCCCGTGGTCGCTCGCCGTGGCGCCCATCGACTTGAAGAAGGCGCGGCGTTTCATATGGGCATCGAGGTAGCCCGCCCAGGTGCCCGTATCGCAGCCGGTCAGCTCGCCCAGCCGGTCGAGGTCGGCATGAAAGCTCGGCTTGTCGGGATCGACGATGGTGTCGGGCCGATAGGTGGGGATCACCCGTCCCCCGGTCCAGCCCGAATCGTTGATCATCCGGTGCCATTTGAGCTCGTCGATCGCCGTGTCGGTGGTGGCGATGATCTCGAGATTGAACCGCTCGAACATGGCCCGCGGCAGATATTCGGGCTGTTGCAGGCACTCGGCGATGGTGTCGTAATATTTGTCCGCGGTCAGTGGCGTCAGCGGCTCGGTGAGCCCGAACAGGTCCTGGAAGGTCGTATCGAGCCAGGCCCGCGACGGCGTGCCCCGGAACAGATAATAGTGCTTGGCGAACAGCCGCCAGATCGTCCGCCCGTCGGTCTCGACCGGCCCGCCATCCCGGCGCGTAACGCCCAGATCGCGCAACTCCACTCCCTGGCTCACCAGCATGCGCGTTACATAGTGGTCCGGCACGATCATCAGCTGCGCCGGGTCGGGGAACGGCTGGTTCTCCGCGTACCATTGCGGCTCCGTGTGCCCATGTGGGCTGATCAGCGGCAACTTCCGGATACTTTTGAATAGGTTTCGAGCGATCCCACGGGTCGTGGGGTCGGCGGGAAAGAAGCGGTCGTCGTCGAGCATGAGAAAATCCGGGCTGGAGGCGGAGCCAGTATGGTAGCTGTCGGCCTGCGGTCAAGCCACGGATCTCATTGGCCAAAAAGGGGTGAGGCCGCCGCGTTTTGGGGGAAAACGCAACGGCCTCTTGGGTCAACAATCGTTCGGGGACACCCGCCTAACGCCCCGCCTCCGTCTTGGTTGCACCGGCCCCAAGCTTTTTTTCCTTAACCCCCCATCAACCACTGTGACGCTGCCCCGGCGCCGCTAAGCCAACCTTAAGTTCCAGCGCCGGACACTCGCCCCTCAACAGGGGGCAACGGTCGTAAGCGTGGGCGGCTTATCGGCATTTCTGGGCAGTGTGGGCGATCTGGTGCGTGCGCCGTTCCGGCCGATGAACCTGTTCGTCCTCGTGGCGGTCCTGGTCGTCACCGGCTCGGCCATCTTTGTCGATCACCAGAATGCGACGCTCCAGGAAGAGCAGCTGCGCGCCCAGGTCACCCGCCAGGTGTCCATTATCCGCGCTCGGCTCGAGGGCAATATCAACGGCAACCTTCAGCTTGTCCGCGGCCTCGTGGCCACCGTCGTCACCGAGCCAGGCATGGCCCAGACCCGCTTCGCCCGTCTCGCGAGCCAGGTACTGGCTCAGGATTCACAGTTGCGCAGCGTCGCCGGCGCTCCCGGCCTCAAGGTCACCATGACCTATCCGCTCGCCGGCAACGAGAAGGTCATCGGGCTCGACTACACCCGGAACGAGGCGCAGCGCGAGGCGGCCTTTCGCGCTCGCGACACGGGCAAGCTCATCCTCGCGGGACCAGTCAACCTCGTCCAGGGCGGCACCGGCTTCATCGGTCGCTTCCCGGTCTTTCTGGGCGAAAATCGCAGCCGCACTTTCTGGGGCATCGTCTCGGCCGTCGTCGACGCGGAAAAGCTCTATCGCGACAGCGGTTTGCTCGATCCGGGGCACGGCCTCGACATCGCCCTGCGCGGGCAGGACGGCATGGGCAGCCGTGGCGACGTCTTCTTCGGCTCCACCGCGCTTCTCGACGATCTGCCCGTCACGGCCGACGTCAGGCTCCCCGGCGGCTCGTGGCAACTCCTTGCCCGGCCTCAGGACGGCTGGGCCGCGGCGCTGCCCGATCCCTGGGGACTGCGCGCCCTTATCATCGTGGGCGGTCTGCTCATTCTCGTCCCGCTGTTCCTCGCGCGCTTCCTCATCGGCGAGCGGCAGGATCACATTCGTGCCCTCGGCGAGCGCGAGCACCAGCTCAAGGTCCTCTCCCGCCGGCTCGGGCTGGCCCTCGACACCTCCAAGGTCGGCGTCTTCGAATACAATATCGATACCGATGCGCTGGTCTGGGACGATCGCATGAACGACCTCTACGGCCAGCCGCGCGACGGCCGGGCGCGCACCTACAACCACTGGAAGGATGCGCTCCATCCCGACGACAGGCAGCGGGCACTGCAGGAATTCACCGACGCCATTCGCACCCGGGGCAACTACAATTCGGAGTTCCGCCTCTGCTTCCCGGACGGCGGTGAGCGCGTCATCCGCGCCATCGGCACCTGCTTCCGCGAAGCCGACGGCTCGTCGCGCGTCGTCGGCGTCAACTGGGACGTGTCGGCCGACGTAGCGACCAAGAAGGCGCTCGAGCAGGCCATGGCCGTGTCCGAGGCCCGCAACGCCGAGCTGCTCGAAGCGACCGCGCGCATCGAGCACACCTCGCTCCACGACGCGCTGACGCAATTGCCCAACCGCCGCTACCTTGACCGTGTTCTCGCGCAGCGCGCCGCGGCCTGCGACAGCGGCACCAGCGGCCTCGCCTTGCTCCATATCGATCTCGACCGCTTCAAGCAGATCAACGACACGCTCGGTCACGCCGCCGGCGATGCCATGCTCGTCCACGCCGCCGCCGTGCTGCGCGACAATGTCCGCGCCGACGATTTCGTCGCGCGCATCGGCGGCGACGAATTCGTGGTGCTGAGTCCGCTCCGCCGCGGCCGCCGCGACCTTGCGCGCCTCGCCACCCGCATCGTCAACGACATGCGCAAGCCCGTGCCCTATGACGGTCACGACTGCCGCTGCGGCGTGTCGATCGGCGTCGCCTACCAGCGCGGTCCGCGCATCGACGACAAGCGCCTGCTCATCGATGCCGATATCGCCCTCTATCGCGCCAAGCGCCGTGGCCGGAATCGCCACGAATTCTTCACCGAGGCGCTGCAGGCTGAGATCGTCTCCAACAAGCAGATGGCCGACGATATCCTCAAGGGCATTGAGGAGGGCCAGTTCGTCGCCTGGTACCAGCCGCAATTCGACGCGCGCAATCTGCGCATCTCCGGTGTCGAGGCGCTCGCTCGCTGGGAGCATCCGACGCGTGGCGTCGTCTCGCCCGATCAGTTCATGTCCATTGCCGAGGAGCTCAACGTCGTCGGCATCATTGACCGCATGATCCTCGAGCAGACGCTCGAATGGATGAACACCTGGCGCGCGCAGGGCCTCCTCGTGCCCCGCGCCTCCGTCAATGTCTCTGGCCGCCGGCTGCGCGAAGAGGGGCTGATCAAGAGTCTCAGGAAGCTCGACATCACTCCCGGCACGATCTCCTTCGAGCTCGTCGAATCCATCTATCTCGACGAGAGCGACGATCTCGTCGCCTTCAATATCGATCAGTTGCGCGAACTCGGCATCGATATCGAGATCGACGATTTCGGCACCGGCTACGCCTCCATCGTCAGCCTGCTGAAGCTGCAGCCGCGCCGTCTCAAGATCGATCGGCAATTGCTGCTGCCGGTGCGCGAATCCGAAGCGCAGCGCCGCCTCATCGCCTCCATCGTCGACATCGGTCACTCGCTGGGCATCGGTGTCATTGCCGAAGGCGTCGAGACCGACGACCACGCCCGCATCGCCACCGAGCTCGAATGCGATTTCCTCCAGGGCTACGCCTTCAGCAAACCCCTCTCTCCCGGCCAGTTCGAGCGCTTTGTCGCCAACTGCCAGGACAAGGTCCAGGCCGCGTAGCGGAGGACCAGAGGGCCTCTGCCGCCACCACCGGCTTTCGCTGGGAGTATCGTACATGGGCTCATGGCTCAAATTGGAGGAGTATTCGACTACGCCACCGGCACCGGCACCCACAGCACCTGCTCGATCCGGCTCGCTCCCGTCACCAGCATCACCAGCCGGTCGAAGCCGAGCGCAATCCCGCTCGCCTCGGGCATGATCTCGAGCGCTGCGAGAAAGTCTTCGTCCACCGGATAGCTCTCGCCATAGAGCCGCTGCTTTTCTTCCATCTCGAGCCCGAAGCGGTGCCGCTGCTCGTTTGCATCGGTCAGCTCGCCGAAGCCGTTGGCGAGCTCCACCCCGCACGCATAGATCTCGAACCGCTCGGCGACCCGCGGATCGTCCGCTGTCCGCCGCGCCAATGCGGCTTCGCTCGCGGGATAGCGATCGAGGATCGTGAGCCGCCCCAGCCCCAGCTGCGGTTCCACCTTCTCGGTCAGGATGCGCGTGAACAGATATGACCAGTTCACATCCTCGGGCACCGCCAGTCCCGCTTCGCGCATCTGTGCCGCGAGCGCAGCCGCGTCTGTGTTCCCTGCCGCATCCATCGTCGCCAGCAGATCGATCTCCGCATGCGTGCGAAACGCCTCGGCGACGCTGATCCGCTCGATCTCCGCGAACGGATCGGCTTCGCGCCCGCTCGAGCGCAGCGCCGTCGTACCGACTGCCCCTGCCGCAAGGCGGATCATCTTCACGCAATCGTCCATCACCGCCGTATAGGCTTCGCCCGCGCGATACCATTCGAGCATCGTGAACTCGGGATGGTGCCGGCTGCTGCGCTCGCGGTTGCGCCATACATGGCCGAGGCTCGCAATGCGCGTCTCGCCTGCGGCCAGCAGCTTTTTCATCGAAAATTCGGGCGACGTATGCAGATAGCGCGTCTGCTCCGCCCCGTCCTCGCCGATCATCCTTGTCGCGAAGGCGTGCAGATGCGTCTCGTTGCCGGGCGAGCGCTGCAACCCCGGCGGATCGACCATCACGAAATCTTCCGCCGCGAGATAAGTGCGGATCGCCGCCTCGATCCGGTTGCGGCCGAGAAGGATCGGCCGCCGGTCGGCATGCACGTGCGGCATCCACCATGGAGAGGCTGGGCTGTCGTCGCTCATTTGGCGCTCGGGACTGGCGGTTTTGCCGATTTTGCGCTATCGGCGGCGCCGAAAACATCGGAATCTATCGTGCCGGTAAGGCTTTGGCCGCTCTCTAGGCCGCCTCCGGCGCAGCTACAAGGAAGAAATAATGGTCAAGGTCATCGCCTCGTCCCTGCGCAAAGGCCAGGTCGTCGAGCAGGACGGCAAGCTCTATGTCATCCTCACCGCCGAGAATGTCCATCCAGGCAAGGGCAATTCGGTGACCCAGGTCGACATGCGCCGCATCTCCGACGGGGTGAAGGTCACCGAGCGCTGGCGCACCGTCGAGATGGTCGAGCGTGCCGAAGTCGATGAGCGCGAGTATCAGTATCTCTACAACGATGCCGAGGGTTACCACTTCATGGAACCCGAAACCTACGAGCAGATCGCCGTCCCCGAAGACGTCATCGGCGACCAGAAGGCGTTCCTGCAGGACGGCATGAAGGTCTTCATGAAGACCTTCGAAGGCAATGCTCTCTCGGTCGACCTGCCGCAGCGCGTCACCCTCGAAATCGTCGACACCGAGCCGGTGGTGAAGGGTCAGACCGCTTCCTCCTCGTTCAAGACCGCGATGCTGTCCAACGGCGTCAAGACCATGGTCCCGCCTCATATCGGTGTCGGTACCCGCGTCGTGGTCATGACCGCCGACGCCTCCTACGTCGAACGCGCCAAGGACTGAGGCCGCTTCCGCCACGGCTTGCAGCCCCGCTCCCGACTTCATATCTTGGTGACACCGGCCGCCATCCGGCCGACTTTCGCGTTGCGAAGGCCAGGACAAGACAATGGAAATCGACACGACATTGCCGTCCGTGGTGGCGGTGCGCGCCCACATCCCCGACGATGCCTTCACCGCCTCGGGCCTCGGCACGCTGCGCGAAGGCAGCGGCGTCGTGATCAACGAGAAGGGCCTCGTTGTCACCATTGGCTATCTCATCACCGAGGCCGAGGAAGTCTGGCTCACCACCCACGACAATCGCGTCCTCGCCGGCCACGCTCTCGCCTATGACCAGGAAACCGGCTTCGGTCTCGTCCAGGCCTTGGGCGACCTCGATCTGCCCGCGCTCGAACTGGGCGATTCCAATTCCGCCAGGCTCGGGGATCCGGTGGTTTTCGCCGATGGCGCCGGCCGCTCCGTCAAGGCCGCCATCGTCGGCAAGCAGGAATTCGCGGGCTATTGGGAATATCTGCTCGACGAGGCCATTTTCATCGCCCCGGCGCATCCGTCCTGGGGCGGCGCGGCGTTGCTCGATGCGGACGGCAGGCTCATCGGCATCGGCTCGCTCCGCCTGCAGATGATGCATGGCGGAAATATCACCGACATCAACATGGCCGTGCCGATCGGCCTGCTGCCGCCCATCCTCGACGATATGCTGGCCACCGGTCGCGCCAACCGGCCGCCGCGCCCTTGGCTCGGCGTGTTTTCGGCCGAGTCCAATGGCGAGGTCGTGGTGATGAGCGTCTCCAAGGGCAGCCCGGCCGAACAGGCCGGCCTCCAGCGCGGCGACATCATCTCCGATGTCCGCGATGCCGAAGTCGACAGCCTCGCCGATTTCTATCGCAAGCTCTGGACCGTGGGCGAAGCCGGCGCCGAGGTGCCCATGCGGATCGTGCGCGACGGCCGCGAAGCCTGGCTCCGCGTCAAATCCGCCGACCGCAACAGCTTCCTCAAGCGCCCCTCGCTGCAATAGCAGCTATCGCCACAGCCGCATCAGCGCCCCATCCTTACCCGTCACCGGATCGCTTGGAGGCAGGGCGACCTTGCTGATCCTCAGCTCCGCCTCGAGGCTGCTCGAGCGCTGGATGTCATAGTGCTCCTGCCCCGGCGGATAGGCGCCCGAAACGGAAAAATCCGCGGATTTTTCGATCCGCCGGTGTCCGGTGCCGGCCGGCAGCACCAGCACGTCGCCCGCTTCCACCTCCACCGCCTCGCCGGTCTCGCCGCCGAGCTGGATCGTCGCGCGGCCGCTGTCGACGCCCAGCACTTCATGCGCGTTGGAGTGGAAATGGTCGTAGTCATAGACGCCATTGCGCCAGGTGCCGCCCCAGCCATTGGCGCGGAACAGCGCATCGAAGCCGCGCGCCGCCCCTTCGAGCACCCTGCGGTAGATGAGCACGGGCAACCGGTTGTTGGGCATCGTCTCGCCCCGCGCGAGGAACAGCGTCCTGGGCTCGCTCATTGCGCGGCGACGCGCTGTTCGTGCGCGATGCGACGGGGTCCGGCAATATCCACCGTCACGAAGCGCTCGAGCACGTCCCGCGAATTGCCGACGCTTTCGAGCAGCGCCATGGCGGTGATCTGCGCCTGCAGCAGGCCGGCGAACTGCGCGCTGCCGGGCGCCACCTTGCGCAGCGCGTCGTCGATTTCGTCGAGCAATGTCATCAGCCCCTCATGCGCCTCTTCCGCCGCGCCGACCGTCAGCGAACTCGGCGCCTCGCCTGCGCGCGCTGCAATCGCCCCGCGCCGGAAGCGGTCCGCCTCCGCGTTCCAGCCGTCCAGCATCGCCCGGATGGCATCGAGATTCTGGTCGGCGCTGGGACGGAACAACATGGTGCAACACTCCAGTCGCGCCATAAACGCCGCGTGTCGCGCAGAGGTTGCGGCCTCTTGCGAGCGGCTCCATTTCCGCACAAGACAGCGTTGATGACCCCGCTGCCCATCGATGCCGTCCTGCCCGCCCTGCGCGAGGCGCTGGCACAGAATTCCCGCGCCGTGCTGGTCGCCGCGCCCGGCGCCGGCAAGACCACGCGCGTGCCGCTGGCGCTGCTCGATGCACCCTGGCGCGCCGATGGTCGCATCGTCATGCTCGAGCCGCGGCGCCTCGCCGCGCGCGCCGCCGCGCGCTTCATGGCCCGTTCCCTCGGCGAGGACGTCGGCCAGACCGT